>CAMNWO010000005.1 GCA_946565805.1 uncultured Clostridium sp. | reverse complement strand
GTAAAAGAATCAAGTAAAGCAGAAATGCAAGCAATTGGAGCAGGAGCATTAAATCAGGCAGTAAAAGCAGTGGCGATCGCAAGAGGCTTTGTTGCACCAGCAGGAGTGGACTTAGTATGTATACCAGCATTTGCAGAAGTAGAAGTGGAAGGAGAAGATAGAACTGGTATCAAACTAATTGTAGAGTCAAGAGTTTAAATAAATAATGAAAATAGAGCAATTAGGGGATATTTCCTTTTTGCTCTTTTTTGTTGAGACAGTGGGGACAGGTCTTAAATGTCTCATTTTTATATTTTTAATAAAAATTATTTTTTTAAGAATAAATGAGACATTTAAGACCTGTCCCCACTGTCTCATTTTTAAAAAATGCAATAAATTACTTGAAAAATCATTTGATTTAGGATATGATAGCAAAAGAATAGAGGTGTAGTATGAAATCAAATTGGATAAAATATATTTTTATTGTTTTTATTGTTGGAATTGTTTTGTTTTCTATCTTTAAAATTAGAAAAGATGAAGAAGAGAAAAAACAAGAGATGGAGTATGCCAATAGTCAACAGCAAAAAAATACAGAATTGACCTTAGGAATAGCGCGGATTAGATACCATTAATCCAATTCTTAGTCAAAATAAAAATGTACAAGATATTACAAAATTGATTTATGATCCATTGGTTACAATAACAGCTGATTATAAGGCCGAGCCTTGCTTAGCTAAGGAATGGGCAAAACAAAGTGACAATTCTTATTTGATTAAATTAAGGGAAAACGTAAAATGGACAGAAGGACAAAGATTTACAGCAGAAGATGTTAGATTTACAATTGACCGTTTAAAAGAAATATCTTCAATTTATTCTTATAATGTGCAACATGTAACAGGAGTAGATATTGTAGACGATTATACAGTAAAGATTAATTTAGATGGAGAAATTCCTTTTTATGAATATCAACTAACATTTCCAATTTTATCAAAAGACTATTACGAAAACGAAGATTTTGTAAATACTTCTAAAAATAGTTCACCAGTTGGTACAGGAAGATACAAAATAGCAGATGTGCAACCTTCTTATCTTATATTACAAAAAAATGAGAGCTGGTGGAACAAAGAAAAGACATTGACAATCGAAAAAATTACAGTTAATCTGTATTCTTCTATTGGAGAATTATACAATAGCTTCAAAATCGGCAATATTGATTTAATTGCAACGACCAATGATAATCTCCAAGAATATATTGGAACCATAGGATATAGTTCTAAAGAACTAAAAGGAAGAGAACATACTTTTTTAGCGTTGAATATGCAAAATAATTTTTTAGTAAGACAAGAAGTAAGAAAAGCAATATCTTATTCTATCGATAAAGAAAATATTGTTTCAAGCCTATTTAACAATAAATGTTTTACAAGTAGTTTCCCATTAGACTATGGAAACTGGCTATCACAAGGACAAGATGCAAGTAGTGGCTATAATCTAGAACAAGCAAAGCAAATTTTAGTTGACAATGGATGGACTTATCGTTCTGGAAGTTGGCAAAAAACAGAAAATTATAAAACGCAAAGGTTAGGATTAAACCTGTTAGTGAGAGCAAGTGACGGTTCAAAAGTTGCTGTTGCTGAAAATATAAAACAACAATTAGGAAATCAAGGAATAGGAATTAATATTGTACAAGCAACAGACGAACAATACAATAACAATATCAACACGAAAAACTATGATATTGCCTTATGCACTATGACACTTTCACCATCACCTAATCTAGATACTTATTTTGGTAATGGAAATATAGCAGGCTATGCTAATGAAGAAGTAGCCAATATTATGAATGAAGTAAAAAATACAACAGATGAAAATATTTTAAAAGAAAAATATACAAGATTGGTTGAAATTTATAAAACAGATATACCATATATTAGTTTGTATAATAACAAATATACAGTAGCTTATAATTCAGGACTAGTAGGAGAAATCACACCAAACTGGTTTTATCAATTCTATGGAATAGAAGAGTGGTATAAATAAAACAAAAAAATACAAAAAAAGTATTGACAAAACATATTTTTGGTATATAATAAGACTATCAAACAAAAGTTCAAATTTAAGGAGGAAAAATAAATGGGAGAAAACACAGAAAAGAAAAAAGCATTAGAGATGGCAATGAGCCAAATAGAAAAACAATTTGGTAAAGGATCAGTTATGAAACTTGGTCAATTCAAAGCCATGGAAATAGAAGCTATACCAACAGGAGCGCTAAGCCTTGACATTGCATTAGGAATAGGTGGTGTTCCAAGAGGTAGAATTATAGAAGTATATGGACCAGAATCTTCTGGTAAAACAACATTAGCATTGCATATTGTAGCAGAAGCGCAAAAAATGGGAGGAGAAGCAGCATTTATCGATGCAGAGCATGCTTTAGACCCAGTATATGCTAAAAAATTAGGAGTAGATATTGATAACCTAATTGTATCACAACCAGATACAGGAGAACAAGCACTAGAAATTACAGAAAGCCTAGTAAGAAGTGGGGCGTTAGATGTTATCGTTGTTGACTCTGTTGCAGCTTTAGTACCAAAAGCAGAAATTGATGGTGATATGGGAGACTCTCATATGGGACTTCAAGCAAGATTAATGTCACAAGCCTTAAGAAAGTTAGCAGGAGCATTAAATAAAACAAAAACAGTTTTAATCTTTATCAACCAATTAAGAGAAAAAATAGGAGTTATGTTTGGAAATCCAGAAACAACAACAGGTGGTAGAGCTTTAAAATTCTATGCATCTGTTAGAATGGATATTAGAAAAATAGAAAACATCAAACAAGATGGAGAATTTAAAGGAAATCGTGTACGTGTTAAAGTAATCAAAAACAAAGTAGCACCACCATTTAGAGAAGCAGAGTTTGACGTAGTTTATGGAGAGGGAATCTCAAAAGTTGGTAATGTATTAGATATGGCAGTTAATTTAGATATTGTAGAAAAAGCAGGTTCTTGGTTTAGCTATAATGGAGACAGGATTGGTCAAGGTAGAGAAAATGTTAAAAAATATCTAAAAGAAAATCCAAAAATGTTAGAAGAAATAGAAGTAAAAGTAAGGGACAATTTTGCGAAAGCATTTGAACAAAGCTTAGGAGAAGAATTACCAAATAATGACGATGATGAAGACGAAGAATAGAATATAAAAATTTGTTTAGTTATAGGGGCTAAATAAACAATGTGAAAATTAATTCATGTTGTTTATTTAGTCTTTTTTTATAAAAAATACAAAAACACTTGACACGTATATAAAATACGTGTAAAATAATAAGGAGGATAGCAATAAGAATGAAAAGAAATACACCTAAAATCATTATAAGAATTTTACTAAAGGAAGGATGGCAAGAAAAAAGAGTTAGAGGAAGTCATCACATATTTATAAAAGAAGGACAAGAGAATATAGTAGTAGTTCCAACAAGCAAAAAAACAATTCCCATAGGAACCTTAAAGAATATTGAAAAGCAATCAGGATTAAAATTTTAAAGGAGGAAATATATTGTGAATAAAAAAGAGAGTTATGAATTTGTAGCTGTTTTTGACTATGAAAGTGATGGAATAAATATTAGATTTCCAGACTTAAAAGAGGCTATTTCTTGTGCAAGTACGACGGAGGAAGCTATGAGGAATGCAAAAGAAGTTTTAGAATTAGTATTATATAATCGAGAGGAAGAAGGAATTCAAATTCCTGAAAGTACATCCCTAGAAAATATAAAATGTTTAAAAAATGAAAGAACAGTTAGCATTAGTGTATGGATGCCATTAGTAAGAAATGAAATGGAAGAACAAGCTGTAAAAAAGACATTAACTATTCCACAATGGTTAAACAAATTAGCAGAAGCACAAAATGTAAATTTTTCAAAAGTATTACAATCAGCGCTAAAAGAATATTTAAAAATAAAAAGAGTCTTATAAAAACAAAAAGGTGGGAATAAATTTCTTGCCTTTTTTTAGAATCTGTAGTAAAATGAGGAGCAGGAAAGGAAAAATGAATGTATACCATAGAAGAATTTGATAAAGCAAAAACAAAAATACTTAAATATATACTATACAAAAAAAGAACAGAGCAAGAAATACGAAGAAAATTTTCAAGCACAGTAGAAGATAACATGTTAGAAGACATCATTGAATATTTAAAAGAAGCTAAATACATCAATGATAACGAATTTATAGAAAAAACAATTCATAACTTTATAATACTAAAAAACATGTCTATGAAAGAAATTCAATATAAACTATTAGCCAAAGGACTAAGTAAAAATCAAATAGAAGACTATATAAGTGAAAATAGAGAAGAATTGGAAGAATATGAGACGAAATCAGCAGGAAATATCTTATATAAAAAATCAACAAACATGGAACAAGAAGAAATAAAGCAGTACCTATTAAAAAAAGGATACAAAATAGAAAACATAAACAAAGCAATGGAAGAACAAGGTGAAATTTAGACCTGTCCCAAAACACGACAAAGTGTCTACCTTTGTGCCTGTCCCAAAACACGACATTGCGACGAAAGAAGGAGAGAAAATGGCAGTACTAACATTAGAAACCAAAAAATATGCAATTAAAATAGAAAATTTTGAAGGACCTCTAGATTTACTATGTCATCTAATTGACAAAAATAAAATGAATATTTATGATATTAACTTAAGTGAGATTACAGAACAATATATTGAATATTTAAAAGAACAGGAGAAACTAAACTTAGAAATTGCAAGTGAGTTTCTAGTAATGGCATCTACTTTATTATATTTAAAATCTAAAAAATTATTACCAAAGCAAGAGGAAGAAGAGGAAGAATTAACAGAAGAAGAGTTGATTCATAGGATTATTGAATATAAAAAGTTTAAGGAAATCAGCAAAGTATTTAAGAGTAATTATCTTGATTTTTCAAGAAGATATTTTAAAGGACAAGAAGAGATTGTTCTACCAAAACAAAAGTTAGAAAAAGAATATGAAAAGGATTTAATACCAGAGATTTATAAAAACTTAGTAGAAAGAAATAGTGTAAGGTTAAATCAAAATGCAAAAAACATACAGAAAATAGCAATTACAGATAATTATACTGTAGCTAGTAAAGTAAAAGAAATGTTTAAAGTTTTGGTAAAACAAAAAAGATTTGTTTTTAATAAACTATTTTCTCTAAAACAACATAACAGACAAGAAGTGGTTACTGCTTTTTCAGGATTATTAGAATTGTCTAGAAGAAGTAAAGTGGAAACGTCACAAGAAGAGCTATTTGGTGACATTACAGTAGAAAAATCTAAAAAGGTAAGTTAATTAAGTTTAAAAATGAAAAAAATGGAAAAACTAATATAAAAAGCTTCAAAGGAGGCGGAAGAATTGGTTTTTCTTTTTTTATTGTTAATTATGAGCTTAATAGCGATTATCCTATTTTTTTCGAAGATAAGAATAGAAATCATTAATTTTAAATTTAATTCTTTAAATCAAAGACATATCAATAAAGACTATGAAATCATTATTAAGTTATGTATATTAGGGGGATTACCTATTTTTAAAATAAAGGTAACCAAGATGAAATTAGAAAAAATGAGAGTAAAAGAAAAAATAGAAAGAATTAATTTTACGGAGTTAGAAAGAAAAGTTCCTCTTAATAAGGAAACATTTCAAACCATTAAGAAATTAGACATTATGATTAAAAATATTAATTTATATATAGACATAGGAACAGAAAACGCCGTTTTAACATCTATGGTTGTTCCTGCTATCAGCACAATCATTGCTATTATACTTCGTAAGAAAATTAAGAAATTTGAAAACCAAACTTTTATTATGAATCCAGTTTATCAAAATCAAAATTTGGTAAATCTATTTGTTTCAGGTATATTTGAGGTAAAAATGAGACATATTATAAATATTATTTATATTTTAAATAGAAAAGAAGGAGTGAAAAGATATGAGCGAACATCCAATAGAAGGCCTTATGATTACAGCTATGAATAGTATTCAAGATATGGTAGATGTAAATACCATTATAGGAGAACCGATTGAAACTTCTAACAATATTGTGATAATTCCAATATCCAAAGTGTCGTTTGGATTTGCAGCAGGTGGAAGTGAATTTAAAGGAGAGACAATAGACGAATATACAAAAAAGGATAAAGAGGAAGCCATTCAATACCGTTTACCATTTGGTGGAGGTAGTGGAGCAGGAGTAACGATTAACCCAATTGCATTTTTAGTCATTCAATCTAATAATGTAAAGCTAATGCCTGTTAATCATACTTCATCTTTAGACAAGTTATTAGATTATGTACCAGATTTAATTGAGAAAACGAATAATATGATGAACCGTTGTATGCAGAATCGAAAAGAAGAAACACAAAAAATATTGAAAGAGATGCAAAAGAAACATGATAAAAATATGAAAAAGGAAGAGGAAGATAAGAAAGCAATTGAAAACAAAATTGAACAAGAAGTAGGAAAGGTTAAGAATACAAAAAAACCAAAAAAAGAAGAAGTTACGTATGAATTTGAATATGATGAAACAATGGAAGATGAATAGGAAAGAATACTTTTCTATTCTTTTTTAATAAATCACATTTGAAATGATAAAAAATCATTGACAAAATATGAGAATATATGTATTATGTTCGTATACTATGAGCAGACAATAAGAATAACTTTGCGCGTGAGAGATTTTAAAAAGAACAAAAGAACAAAAGAAAAAGGAGGAAAATATGAATAGAAGGGAAAAAGGAATTACACTAATTGCTTTAGTAATAACAATTATCATTTTACTAATATTAGCAGGAATAAGTATTGCCACATTAACAGGAGAAAATGGATTATTAACAAAAGCCAATACTGCAAAAACAGAAACGAAAAAAGTAAATGCAGAAGAGCAAGTAAAAATTGCAGTGGCAGGAAGTTTTAATAATGAAGGAAAATTAACTGCTGATAAGGTAAAAGAAGAGCTAAGAAAAATACCAAATGTAGGAGATATACGAGATACAGATGGTGGATTTCCAATCGAAGTCGATTTAGATGGTTATACCTTTGAAATTGATGGAAATGGAAAAGTAATCAGAAAAGCAGTAAAACCAGTAGTGAATTATACTTTAAGCAGAGAAGAACAAGTAAATGAAGGAACAGAAGTAACTGTAACAATAACAGCAAGTATAGGAGAAGGAGAGACCATAACAAAAATAACCAAACCAGATGGAATAACTGTAATGAATACCAATACTACTAATTTTTCAGTTACAACTAATGGGGTTTATGTAGTGACTGTAGAAGGAAGCAATGGAGAAACAACAACAACCCAAATAATAATAACAAATATAGGAAGAACTGAGATCTTTTCAGATATTTATACTGTAACAACAGAATATATGGATAAAAACGGAAATATAGCAAAAATTCCGGAAGGATTTGCAGTAGGAATATCAAATACGATTAATACTATAAATGGAGGACTAGTTATTACAGACGGTATTGATGAAAAACATAAAAGCACAGGAAATGAATTTGTATGGGTACCAGTAGGAAATGTAAAAGGTAATGATGGAACGATTAAAAATATAGAACTAAATCGATATACTTTCGCAAGTGATGGGAAATATACGAAGCAGGGAACCAATACTATAAATAGTCGTTGGGAAGAGTTAGCTACATCAAGTTATGGAAATGCGACAGCTATCGATATCGAAGCCTTTAAAACAAGTGTAAATATAAATCATGGCTATTATATGGGAAGGTATGAAGCGGGGGATGCTAATGCTAAAGCTGATAGGACGATTTCATCTAATCAGTCTAATCCTATGGTTTGCAAAGAAGACAAATATGTATATAATTATATTACACAACCACAAGCATCAACACTAGCAAGAGGAATGTATACCAATAAAAAATTTACGAGTGATTTAATGAATAGTTATGCCTGGGATACAGCAATTGTATTTATCCAAGAATTTTCAGGAGATGTAGATTATTCAAAACAAAATAGATTACAAACTACATTAGCGAAAACAGGAAAAGCAACAGATGGAAGAAATAAAGATGTAAGATGTAATATTTATGACATGGCAGGAAATTGTTTTGAATTGTCAACAGAAACCAGTCACTCAAAACGGTTATCCATGCGTGATCAGAGGTGGCTATTACTACATCGACAACACCTGTTCACCGAGCTACCGTAACAGTAACGATACGTCTCCTGGCAACAGAGACAGTGCTTTCCGTCCCTTACTTTATTTGTAAAAGCCCATATGTAAAATATAATAATTGGAATAATAGTTTCATAGGGTTCAAGACAGAAACAAGAGAATTATATTGTTTTTCTAAAAAACAAATGATATAATGAGCCAAAAGAAACAAGGAGGCTCATGTGATACGATTAGTAGCAAGTGATATTGATGGAACCATTGTAGGAGAAGATAATAAAATAACGTTACAAAATCGAAAAGCAATTCAAGACATGAAAAAATCGAATATTGACTTCACAATTTGTACGGGAAAGCCATATGCAATGGTAAAGAACTTTTGCCAAGACTTGCAGGCGAACTATGGTATTTTTGGAAACGGAAATCAAATTGTTGACCTGAAAAACGAAAAAGAAATTTTTAGAAAGACGTTATCACAAGAAGAAATCAAGATTTGTTTTTCTTTAGCAAAAAAAGAAAACCTTCATATACATTTGTATACAGAAAATGAAGTTATTACGCCAGAATTGCGTTATATGGACTTAAGAAACTTTATCTTAAAGGACTCTATCTTTCCAAATGATTTAAACTTTAAAATTATTTCGAATTTAGAAGAGTATATAGAAAAAGAACAACCAACTGTTTTTAAATTGATTATTTCAAGTTCTTCTAGTTTACTTGAATTACAAGACGAATTAAACCAAAAATTAGATTTAACCATATATCGAGTGAAAAAATCAAAACAATATAAAGATAGAATTATTAATAAAGAATATGAATATTTAGATATTACACCAAGTAAAACCAATAAAAGTGAAGCTTTAAGAACACTATCAAACTATTTAGAACTTTCTTCTTCTGAGGTCATGGCAATAGGAGATAATTTAAACGATATTGACATGCTTCAAAATTCGGGAATTGGTGTTGCTGTAGCAAATGCCTATGAAGAAGTGAAAAAAGTGGCTACTTATACAACTGTTAAAACAGTGGAAGAAAGTGGGTTTGCAGAAGCAGTCTATAAATATATTTCATTTTAAATTTAAAAAAGCCCCAATCAAATCTAAGATGATTGGGGCTTTGTAACTGTTATTTAGGTTCGTAGTAAATCAATCCATGAGTAAATTACCTTTTTTGTCATCGTAAATAAATTTAATTTTTCTACATCATTTTTAGCGATAATATCTACACTAGATAAAGTGCTTCCATTTATAGTAAAAGAAACTTCTCCTAATTTTTGTCCAGCCGATATAGGTGCTGAAATATTATCTTCTAGTATTAAATTTTGTTCTATATTTTTATCTTTTCCTTTTTCTATTAAAGTGCCAGCTGTTTCTGCTAAAATGGCATCAACTGAAGAACGAACCCCTTTAGTAACGTTAATTGTCTTTACAATTTCTTCTTTTTTTCCAAATTGTTTAAATGAAAACGTATTGAAACCATAATCTAATAATTTTTGAGCTTCAGCAAAACGAACTTTAGTAGAAGGTGCTTTCATAATAACAGCAATTAAAGATAAATCGTCACGTGTTGCACTAGCGGATAGATTATAGAGAGCTAATCCAGTAGAACCAGTTTTTAAACCAGTTGCTCCTTTATAGCTTCGAATTAGCTTATTCGTATTAGTAAGCTCTGATTTACCATCACGTAAAGAATCTGTCCAAATAGTTGTATATTTTGTTACTTGAGGATGATGGGCTAATAGTTCTCTTGACATTAAAGCAATATCATAACTAGAAGTAATATGCCCATCCTCGTCTAAACCATGGCAATTTTTAAAAGTGGTGTCATTCATCCCTAGTTCTTTGGCCTTATCATTCATCATTTGCACAAAACCTTCTTCTGAACCGCCAAGATACTCTGCCATAGCTACGACACAGTCATTGGCAGAAGCCACACAGATAGCCTTTAACATTTCATCTACAGTTAAGGTTTCTCTAGGATCTAACCAAATTTGAGAACCGCCCATAGAAGCAGCAGTTTCACTACAAGGAATAGAGTCACTTAAGGAAATTTTTCCGTTGTCAAGTGCCTCCATAATAAGTAAAATACTCATAACCTTCGTAACAGAGGCAGGTCGCAGTTGTTCATGACAATTATGTTCATATAAAACTTGGCCAGTAGATTGCTCAATTAAAATAGCAGAAGCAGATTCTAAATTAAGACTATTATTGAAATTAGCTGAATTGTCTTCTTCACTAGAATTAGTAAGAATAGCATCTGTATTAAAATTTCTATTATTTTGTATGTTATTTTCTGTAATATTAGAGTTAACTGGACTAGATTCACTAGACCATACATAAGTAGTTTCTTCTGCAAAACAAGGAAGTGACAAAGAGATAATGAAAACAATTACAAGAAGAAAAGAAATTGATAATTTTAATTTATGCATAAAAAATCCCTCCTATTGATTAATAACATCTTATTCTATCAAAAGAAGAGTTATTCCTACTAAATAATTTTGAGGGGGATTGGGGACGTTTCCTTCTGCTCCTTTTGGTGCAATTAGGGACACATCTTTGTTTGATTTTTATAAGATGTGTCCCAAATTGCACCAAAAGGAGCAGAAGGAAACGTCCCCAATCCCCCTCAAAATCATTTCATAGACAACAGAGTAGTTGTGACTGTTTTTCCATCTGTAGAGGCTAATATTTTTACATCATTTCCAGAGTCATTTCTGAACTTTAAATCATAACTGCCATAAGCTACTGCGGCATCTTTTCCCTTAGCAACATAAGGGACAGAATTACTATGTGCATGCCTTTCAGTAACCACTAGACTAGGCACTGCTAAAAGGGTATTGTATAAGGTAGTGCTAATTTGGCAGTTTCCGTCCACCTAGTCCTTTCTTCTTATTTCCTTCTTTATCGAAAATATCAGCTTTTTGATAACCTTTGTTACTAGAGGCTTGCCCAACTGTGTTACAGAAAGAGAAAGTAGCTCCATTTTTCACAATAGTGCCATTTAATGTGTTACAAGTGATAGAGATATTATTTTGACGAGCGGAGTCACTAGAATAAATTTTTGTTGTGAAAGTAGCAATTTGTTCTTCAATAGGGGGAGCTGGTTCTGTAATACCTTGTTTTACTTCAGTAGTGGTAGAAGAATTTTCATTTGCTTCTTGTTGTTCTTTTTCTGTAGTAGCATTATTAGTACCACTGCTAGAAGTTCGGTTTGCCTCATAAGTATTTTCATTATTAGATGGCGTAGAAGATGCATTTTTAAAATAAAAAAATATACCAACGCCAATTAGAATAGCTATGATAACAGCTATTACTATTCCATTTTTTTTATTCATTTTAAAATCACCAAGGATAGTGTAACCAAAAACATAGAAAATTATTGACAATTTTCAAAAATAAAAGTATAATTAATATGTATTATTTTTGAAAGGAAGAAAAAATATGCTAAAAAATAATTGGAAAAGAATTGGAATGTTAATTTTGATTGTTGCTTGTGTTTTCAATGTTATGGGAAAATTAATTAATAAACTTTCTCTTAATAAAGAAATGCTTTATTCAGCAGAATATATACATGAAGAACAACAAAATGAACAAAATCAAAAATAATACTTGAAAAATTTGAAAAAATATGTTATGATAAAACACAGTCAAATTATTTTTAACATAAGAAAGAGGTGAACTGAAAATGAAAGAAGGAATACATCCAAATTATAACCAAACAACAATCACATGTGCATGTGGAAATGTTTTAGAAGTTGGATCAACCAAAAAAGATTTAAAAGTAGACGTATGTTCAAAATGTCATCCATACTGGACTGGTAACTTAAGACAAGAAACAGTTGGTGGTAGAGCAGACAAATTCAAGAAAAAATATGGACTTGCATAAAATAGAGGCTTGGAAAAATAGTATTGTGAAAACTGTTTTTCCAAGCTTTATTAATTATTAATTTTTTCTATTTTTTGAATATCTTCATCTGTAATATAATCATAAATATCTAATTTAACTTTTTTATTGCTCAAAGGTAAAAGGATAACTCCTTTAGATGTTAAACATAATGGATAATTAAAAGATTGAATCGACAATTCGATAGTTCCATTATCATTTGAATCATAGCCACAACCAATTTCTGTAAAATTATGTTGGTCATCTTTGGTAAAAAGTACAACATAAGGTCTGAATTCATTATTACTATCAAAGATTTCATAAGTAGCTAAATATAAATTTTTTAATTCAGTTCCTTCTAATTTAATGTTTTTTATATACTTGATGTCTAAAAGGTGTAACCTTCTACTATCTTCATGCATATAGTTATAATCTTCTAATTGATTAACAGGCACACGATTGAAGCTATTAGTAAAATATAAATTAATGGTATTTCCTAAATCATAATCAATATAACTTCTCATGTCTAATTTAGCCCATAAAGTGATTAAATCCTCATTATATCTTTTCTTTTCATTATTATCCAAAAGTTTTAAAACATAAAGGTTTTCAAAATAATCATAATCCACAGAAGTAGCAAAACGACCTTTTTTATAAAATTTGGTATAATCACATTGATAAGTTCTTTTTGTATTTTTTGTTTTTAATAAAGAATCGAATTTTCCCATAAGTTCCTCCTTAGTTATATTTAATATGTTATTATTATATCATGATATTCAAAAACTGCAATACTATTTTGAGATAAAAAAATAGGTGCACAACTGTGCACCTGGTATAGAAACCTCAATCGGGGAATATTGGTTTCTAAGAAATAACTAATTAATCTTTTTGTTAATAAAAATAGATAATTAGTCAAATCCAACTGGGTACCGCGAAAAATCCCGCATAATGTTGCCTCCTTTTGATGAATACTATCTTCTTGGTACAAAATGTGAAAGGTCTTGACCTTAAACATATCCATATTATACCATAAATGTTAACATAAGTCAAACTAGTGGCGAAAAAAATAAAACTTAGATAAAAATAACTTGAAAAATAGCGGATTTTGTAATAAAATAGGACAAGACTGAAGCAAAGAAAAAGGAGAAGAAAAGAAATTATGACAGAAATAGAAGAACAAAAACAATATATGAAAAAAGTAAAAGAAATCAATCAAAATAAAATACTAAAATACACTATTCTAACCATGGGATGCCAATTAAATGAAAACGACTCAGAAAAATTATGTGGTATGCTAGAAAAAATGGGATATGAAAGAACCGATGACCAAAAGCAAGCAGACTTAGCATTATTTAATACTTGTTGTGTGAGAGAAAATGCAGAAGACAAGTTATTTGGCAAACTAGGGGAACTAAAGAGACTAAAAGAAGAAAAAGGCATTATAATTGCTATTGGTGGTTGTATGATGCAAGAAAAGCACATTACCGATAAAATCAAAGAAAGTTATCCTTTTGTTGATATCTTATTTGGAACCCATACTTTACACAAATTTCCAGAAAACTTATGCAAAGCCTTAGAAGAAAAGAAAAAATTAGAAGATATTATAGATATCGATGGAGAAATCCATGAAGGCTTACCAATCAAAAGAGATAGCAAAATCAAAGCATCTGTTACGATTATGAATGGATGCAACAATTTCTGTAGTTATTGTATTGTTCCTTATGTACGTGGTAGAGAAAGAAGTAGGCAACCAAGAGACATCATTAATGAAGTAAAAGAATTAGCAAAACAAGGCTACCAAGAAATAACTTTATTAGGCCAAAATGTTAACTCTTATTTAAGAGTAGAAAGAGAAAAAGGAATCAATTTTGAAGAATATGAGGGAGTTCATTCTTTTGCTACTTTATTAAAAGCAATTAACAAAATAGAAGGAATTGAAAGAATACGTTTCGTATCACCACATCCAAAAGATTTTACCGATGATGTTATCGAAGCAATTGCAAGCTGTGATAAAGTATGCAAATTAGTGCATTTGCCATTACAATCTGGAAACACAAAAGTATTAAAAGAAATGAATCGAAAATATACCAAAGAGCAATATCTAGCTTTAGTAGAAAAAATGAAAGCAAACATACCAAACTTAACGCTATCTACAGATATTATTGTTGGTTTTCCAGGCGAAACAGACGAAGAATTTGAAGATACCTTAGATGTGGTAAGCAAAGTGAAATTTGAACAAGTCTATATGTTCATTTATTCTAGAAGAGTAGGGACCCCAGGAGATAGAATGGAAAATCAAGTTCCAGAAGAGCAAAAACATAAAAGATTTGATAAACTAAAAGCATTAGTAGAAAGTCAAATTCAAGAACATAATCAAAAATATGTAGGAAGCATACAAAAAGTTTTAGTAGAAGGAGAAAGCAAAAATAATAAAGATTTGTTAACAGGAAGAACCGACAGCAATAAAGTTGTTATTTTTGAAGGAAACAAAGAATTAATAGGAAAAGTAATAGAACTAAAAATTATTTCTGAACATATGTGGTATTTGAAAGGAGAAAGATAAATGGCAGAAAACACGCAATATTCACCAATGATGCAAAAATATTTAGAAACCAAAGAAGAATACAAAGACTGTATCCTATTTTATCGACTAGGAGATTTCTATGAAATGTTTTTCGATGATGCTATTTTAGTAGCAAGAGAATTAGAAATAACCCTAACAGGAAAAGACTGTGGACAAGCCGAAAGAGCACCGATGGCGGGAGTGCCACATCATGCAGCAGAAATGTATATTGCTAAATTAGTTAACAAAGGATACAAAGTCGCCATTTGCGAACAATTAGAAAATCCAAAAGATGCAAAAGGAATTGTAAAAAGAGGCGTAATTCGTGTTGTTACACCAGGAACCGTAGTAGAAAGTAATATGCTAGAAGAAAGAAAAAACAACTACATCATGTCAATTTTTAAATCAGGCATTTACTTTGGTATTAGCGTTTGTGATATATCAACAGGAGAATTCTATTCCGCAGAAATCAAAGACAACCATAACTTTCCGATGTTGTTAGATGAAATAGCAAGATACACACCATCTGAATTAGTGGTTAATTCTATGATGGCAGATTGCACCGAAGAAATAAATAAAATAAAAGAAAGATTTGAAAATGTCTATGTTACTAAATTTAATGATAAATTCTTTTCTACAGAAGTAGAAAATTTAGACTTAAGATTTAGTGTTGTAGACAATAATGGTAAAACCATAGAAGATTTTAAAGAGAGAACATTAGCTGTTGGTTCCATTCATGCTTTAGTAGAATATATCGAACAAACACAAAAAACGACACTAGACCATATTAATAAAATTGTAGTATATCAACTATCTAGATATATGGCATTAGATATTAATGCCAGAAGAAATCTTGAAATCACAGAAAAATTAAGAGATAAATCAAAAAAAGGAACCCTATTATGGGTATTAGATAAAACATCAACCTCAATGGGAGGAAGAGCTTTAAGAAGATGGTTAAATGATCCACTTGTGGATGTGTTAGAAATCAACCGAAGATTAGATGCAGTAAAAGAACTAAAAGATGATATTATGCTAAGAGGCGATATCGTAGAGAGTCTAAAAAAAGTGTATGATATAGAACGTTTGGCAGGCAAAATGGCATATGGGAATGCTAATGCTAGAGACATGGTGACTTTGAAAAATTCTTTATTAAAATTGCCAGAAGTAAAAAGATGTTTAACAAATTGTAAAACAGATTTATTAAAAGACTTAGCAGAAAATTTAGACGAATTACAAGATATTTACCAATTGATTGATGGAGCAATTATGGATGATCCACCAATGACTATTAAAGATGGAGGCATCATTAAATTAGGCTACGATGAAGAGATTGATACCTTAAAAACAGCACAAACAGAAGGGAAAAATTGGCTAGTTCAACTAGAATTAGAAGAAAGAGAAAAAACAGGAATTAAAAACTTAAAAATAGGATTTAATAAAGTATTTGGTTATTTTATTGAAGTAACCAAATCGTATTTAAATCAGGTACCAGACCGCTTTGTTAGAAAACAGACCTTAACAAATGCAGAGAGATATATTACAGAAGAACTAAAAAATTTAGAAAATCAAATTTTAGGAGCCGAAGAAAAAGTAGTAAACTTAGAATATAACGCGTTTATACAAATAAGAGATGAAATCGCTAAAAATGTAAAAAGACTACAAAAAACCAGTGAAGTAGTGTCTAGTTTAGACGTTTTAACCTCTTTTGCAGAAGTAGCAGAAGATATGAATTATTGTATGCCAGAAGTCAATTCATCTGGAACCATCGACATAAAAAATGGAAGACATCCTGTGATTGAAAAAATACTAGGGGCTGGAAGCTTTGTTGAAAACGATACCTATTTAGACAAACAAGAAAATCGATTATCCATTATCACAGGACCAAACATGGCAGGTAAATCAACCTATATGAGGCAAGTAGCCTTGATTACATTAATGGCACAAGTAGGAAGTTTTGTACCAGCAGAAACTGCTAAAATTGGAGTAGTAGACAAAATCTTCACAAGAGTAGGAGCATCAGATGACTTAAGCATGGGACAAAGTACTTTTATGGTAGAAATGATGGAAGTAGCTACTATCTTAAAAGAAGCAACTGCAAATAGTTTAGTTATATTAGACGAAATTGGAAGAGGAACCTCAACCTATGATGGATTATCCATTGCCTGGGCAGTAGCGGAATTTATTAGTGATAAAGAAAAATGTGGAGCCAAAACACTATTTGCTACTCATTACCATGAACTAACCGAATTAGAAGATAAATTAGAAGGAATCAAAAACTATTCCATTGCTGTAAAAGAAAAAGGAGAAGACATTATCTTCTTAAGAAAAATTATAAGAGGTGGAACCGACGAAAGTTATGGTATCCATGTAGCTCGTCTAGCAGGAGTACCAAAAGTCGTAACAAAAAAAGCAGACGAAATATTACGTACTTTGGAAAGAAAAAATATTTTAACAGGAAAAAAACAAGAAAAACAAGATAAGAAACAAGTGGAAGGTCAATTTGATTTATACAATTATAAACTAGCTGAAATTGCACATGAAGTAGACAAAATTAATTTAAACGAATTGACACCAATTGATGCACTTAATACCCTAGTAAGAATAAAAGAAAAAATGAAATAAGGGGGATTGGGGACGTTTCCTTTTGCTCCTTTTGGTGCAATCTGGGACACATCTTTTAATAATGGCTCTTTGTATGTTTTTATGTATTATTTTTTATATTCATAACTTGGCTACATGAAAGTTTCATTTGCATTCGTTATTTCTATAAAAAATAATACATAGAAACATATTCTAATTGCATAAGGTCTTAAAAGATGTGTCCCAAATTGCACCAAAAGGAGCAAAAGGAAACGTCCCTAATCTCCCCTCAAAAGGAGAAACAAAATGTCAAAGAATAAGAAAATAATTTTAGCAGCTTTGTTGCTTGCTATGTCAATTGTATTATCTAGATTTTTATCGATAAAAACGCCAATCGTAACCATTGGATTCTCTTTTGTACCAACCATGTTATGTGCTATATGGTTAGGTCCAAAGTGGACGATATTGCTTAATGTACTTGCTGATTTAATTGGAGCAACTTTATTTCCATTTGGGTCATACTTTATTGGCTATACGATTACAACAGCTGTGTCAGGAGCAATTTATGGAGTACTATTATATAAAAAAGAGGAAGATAGTTATACTGATAAACAATTTATCATAAGAGTGATTTTAGCTTCTGTATTGGTTACAGTCATTGCCAATATTGGATTAAACACTTTATGGATTAGTATTACAACAGGAAAAGCTTTTATGGTGTTAATTTCTGCTAGAATCATAAAAGAAGTAATTATGATACCAATTAAAGTTATCGTAATTATCTTCTTAGAAAAAGCATTAAGAAAACCATTTAATACCTATTTAAGGGAGCAAGAAGATTAGATATGATTAGAATAGAAAATGTAACTTATCGTTATAAAAAAGGAAAAGATATCTTAAAAGATATAAATTTAAAAATACAAGACAAAGAAACGGTCGCGATTATGGGGAAAAATGGCTCTGGAAAGTCTACTTTAGGCAAGTTACTTTCTGGAATTATTAAACCAAAAGAGGGAACTATTTTAATAGATGATTTGGATATTGCAAAAAAGAAAAATAAAGAAGAAATACGAAACAAAATAGGAATTGTATTTCAAAACCCAGAGAACCAAATTATATTTAATAACATTGAAGATGAGGTATCATTTGCTTTAAAAGATTTAGAAAAAAGAGAAATCGAAAAACGTATCAAAGACTCACTTCGAATAGTGGATATGGAAGACAAGATAGAAGAAGACTTATATGAATTATCTTTAGGACAAAAGCAAAGAGTAGTTATCAGTGAAGTACTAGCCAAACAACCGAAATATATTATATTTGATGAACCGACTACCATGATTGATAGCAAAGGAAAAGAGAAAATATATCATATTGTAGAAAACTTAAAAAAGGAAGGTTATACTATTATCTATATAACAAATGTAGCAGAAGAAATGCTGTTAGCCGATAGAATTATTTTGTTACAAGAAGGTAAAATAGTAGCGGAAATTAAGAAAGAAGAATTATTGGAGAACCTAGAAATTTTAGAACAATATGATGTAAAAATACCACTTATATTAGAAGTAATAAAAAAGTTAAGACAAGCAGGAATCAAAATAGATATAGACGATTATACAACTGACGAACTAGTAACCAAAATAAAGGAAATGATAAAAAATGAAAAATAGTATACTTTTTTTAAGTTTTATAGTATATGCTACACTTATCTTTTTTGTAGATAGTTATATTTCATTGTTGGTAGTATTTTTATTAAATATCTTAGCAATGGTATGTTTTCGAGTAAAGTTAGTAAGAGCCATTGAAAACATGATTAAATTATTGCCTTTTATTTTATTAACAGTAGTGATTAATTGTCTGTTAGCTAATTATGAGTACGCTCTTATGATTGCTATTAAATTAATATTAGTATGTAATATTACTTATATTTATTCTAAAACAACAACGGTAAGAGGAATAGCAAATACCATAAAAAATCTTTGTATGCCTTTAAAATTATTAAAAGTAAATCCAGAAGATATCGAACTATTAGTTTGCATTTCTCTGTCTATGTTGCCAATTTTTAAGAGGGAATATAGCCAATTAAAGGATGCCTGTCTAGCAAAGGGTATTGCTATAAATGTTAAGAATATGAAGGTTATACTAATGAAATTATTGATTTCTATTATGAAAAGAGTGAATGAAATTGAAGCATCTATGATAGAAAAAGGATATGGAGAAACATAAAACAATGAGGGATTGAGACGGTGGGGACAGGTCTTGAATGTCTCATTTTTATATTTTTAGTAGGAATTGTTTTATCTAAATAAAAATGAGACATTCAAGACCTGTCCCCACCGTCTCAATCCCTCATTGTTTCATTTCTTTAAATAAACCTTTTGCACATACAACTTATTCGCAAAAGATTGAACCACATTTCTTAAAATATATTGTTCTTGTGAAAGTCTACTATTTTTTACGTAGTTTTTTTCAGCAAAAACGATGCGAATTGCCTTCTCCAATTCAGAGCAAAAGCGATTGTATGCTTGTTCAATGGAAGAAGTAGTAAGTCCTAAACGAATTAACTTTTTAATATCACTAATACTATAAACTTCTTTCAAAATAAAAATAACAAACAAAGATGCTGTATGTTCTTTGCTATATTTTTTGTTAACAGGAGGCTTAATGACTCCATGTTTTACATAGTTATTAATCATCGTTTTGGTAACCAATTTTTCATCTTTTTCATTATCATTTTTAATATAACCAGTCAAATACTGTTCTAATAAAGAAACAATCTGGTCAATATATAAATCGACAGTAGGAAGTTCATTCCATCTAGGAAGATGAAAATTTTCAATTTCAGTGTCCATATTATATCACCTCGTAACACTAATGATAGCACCTTTTGAATAGTTAGTCAATAACTTGACAAGATATTTAATGTATGATAATCTAGTAATTGATACTAGATTGAGGGGTAAAAATTATGGAAAGAGAAAAATATTTTGAAGCCACAGAATTTGAAAACATAAAGGAACTAATAAAAGACGCTGTTAAAAAATACAATGAAAAAACAGCATTTGTAATAAAACACAAAAATGAAAAGAAAGAAGTAACTTATGAAAATATAAGTTATACAAGATTATTAGAAGAAGTAAATGCCCTAGGAACTAAATTTTATGATCTAGGATATCAAAATAAAAGAGTAGCTATTGTAGGAAGAAACTCTTATGAATGGGTTATGACACATTTAGCAAACTTATTAGGAGGAATTGTTAGTATTCCACTAGACAAAGAGTTGCAAGTAGATGAATTAGAGAGTTGCATCATTCGAAGCAAAGCAGATGTAGTAGTATTTGATGAAAAATATATTGAGAATATAGAAGAAATTAAAAACAGAGGAAACGCTAAGACTGAAAACTATATTTGTATGTCAAAACAAGAAGGATATGTATCAATTCCAGAATTAAAAGAACAAGGAAAAGAAATGTTAGAAGCTGGAAAAAAAGAGTATGTAGAAGCTGAAATTGACAGCTATAAAATGAACATATTGTTATTTACTTCTGGCACAACTTCTAAATCAAAAGCTGTTATGCTTTCTCAAAATAATATTGCATCTAACGTATATAGCATGCAATTGGTAGAAGATATTAGAAAGGAAGATGTAAATATAGCCTTTTTACCATTCCATCATATCTTTGGTTCCACTTGTATGATAGTTATGCTTGCTTTTGGAGTAACCACAGCATTTCCAGATGGACTTCGCTATATTGCTCAAAATTTAAAAGAATATAAAGTCTCTATATTTGTAGGCGTTCCTTTATTAGTAGAAGCTATTTATAAAAGAATTGAACAAGGAGTAGCAAAAAAAGGAAAAACAAAAGCAGTTGCGTTTGCTAAAAAGCTAAGCAATCTTTTGTTAAAATTACATATTGATATTAGAAAAAAATTATTTAAAGAAATTTTAAATGAATTAGGGGGAAGCCTAAGATTTGTAATATCAGGAGGAGCACCACTTGATAAAAAAGTATCACAAGGATTTAATGAACTAGGAATCAATGTGGTACAAGGATATGGACTAACAGAAACATCACCAGTAATTGCGGCAGAGAATGTTAAAAAGATGAAATATGGTTCCATTGGATTTCCTATGGAAAATGTACAACTAGAACTACATAATCAAGATGACCAAGGAATTGGAGAAATTAGAGTAAAAGGACCAAATGTAATGCTTGGTTATTATGAAAATGAAGAAGCAACTAATGCTGTCTTAAAAGATGGATGGTTCTATACAGGAGACTTAGCCTACTTTGATAAAGAAGGATATCTATTCTTATCTGGTAGAAAAAAAGATATGATTGTCTTAAAAAATGGAAAAAAAGTCTTTCCAGATGAACTAGAAACCTTAATTAATCGAATGGATGAAGTAAGTGAATGTATTGTTTATGGTATGCCAGACAATAAAGACAAAAATGATTTAAAACTTTCTGTGAAAATTGTATATGACAAAGAAGTAGTAAATGAAAAATATCCAAATGCTACACAACAAGAGTTAGAAGACATCATTTGGCAAAAAATCAAGGAAATTAACAAAACATTTCCACCTTATAAATATATTAAAAACATGATTTTAACAGACAAAGAATTAATTAAAACTACAACAAAAAAAGTAAAAAGACAGGAAGAAATAAAAAATCTTTTAAAAGAAAATGCTTAATGGCCAAAGTGTGCCTGTTCCAGATTAACCACAAATGGATAATGTTGGGACAGGCACAACTGTAGCCATTAATTTTTTTATTCGATTTCTGTTATTTTTAAATTAAATTTATCCTCAAAAACTTTTTTCTTAGCAATATACTCTTTTGTTTTAAAACCTTTTACATCAATTACTTCAGTTGAATTATCCTTATGAAAAACAATAAAGTCAGCCTTGTATTTTAACTTGGGTGCCAGAATAAAGGTTGGTTGCAAACAAAAACCATTAATTTCATTGCCTTGCAATCGTAACTTTAATTCACAATAATAATCTGCTTCTTTTTGACTATCAAAAGTATGCCCATCAATCGAAACCTTGTTAGCTCTATATTTACTAGTTCTTCTAGTTCCATTTGTAAAATTTTTATAATCTTCTACTGTCCAATGTTCCATTTTCCTATTCTCCTTGTCCAATTTTGTATTATTATATAGAAAAAAGTAAAAAAGTGCAAGAAAAAATCTAGGCTTTTTTTAGAATGTATGATAAAATGACATAAACAATAAAGGAGGTACTATTTGTGAAATTATTATTAACTAGACATGGACAAACGGATTGGAATATAGCACTTAAGATTCAGGGAACAACAGATATTGAATTAAATGAAACTGGAATCAAACAAGCAGAAGAAACAAGAGAAAAACTTAAAAGTGAAAATATTGATGTTATCATAACATCTCCTTTAAAAAGAGCAAGAAAAACAGCAGAAATTATTGCAGAGGGAAGAAATATTCCTATTATTATAGATGAAGATATTCAAGAAAGAAGATTTGGAGAATTTGAAGGAAAAACGCCAAAAGAATTTGATTTTGATGAAATATGGAATTATAAATTAAATAAGCAATATAAAGAGGCAGAGAGTACAGGAGATGTATTTGAAAGAATCCAAAGATTTTTAGAAAAAATCAAACAAAAATATGAAAATAAAACCGTCTTAGTAGTTACACATGGCGGTGTAGCAATGCCCATGAGGGTGATATTAGAAGGCGTTCCAGAGGGAATAGAAGTACTAAGAGGAATAGGGAAAAGCCTTGATAATTGCGAAGTAGAAAGATACGAGATATAAAAGAGGAGAGAACAATGGAAGGGGAAAAACTAAAGAGAAGAAAAGTAATGGTAAGTAATAGTATTTTACCATTTTTTATAGGAATATCAGGAGATTTGATGTTTTTTATAGCAATCTCTACACTATTTCTAACAGTAGTAAAAGGATTAACAGCTGCCCAAATATCATTACTATCAACTGTTTCAAATTTATCATGTATTTTGTTACAAATACCAGCTTTAAAAATAATACAAAAAATAGGAAATGAAAAAGCCATACGATTAGGAACGATTATGCTATTATGTAGTAGTTTGCTAATTACTTTTGGTAATCAATATTGGGTTATTTTGATAGGATATATTTTGTATCAGCCATCCTTCTTATTCAAAAAAATGGATCATGTTGTATTAAAAAGTAATTTAAATTATTTAAAAAAAGGAAATGACTATATCAAAGTAGCCAATCAGGCTAATATTATCTATTCAGCTATTACCATGCTAATTGCATTAGTGGCAGGGAGTATGTTTGCAACCCATCACTATATGCCAATGTATTTTTGTATCAGCATTTGCTTTATAAATGTATTACTAACTTTTTGTATCTTTGATGTAAGTGAAGAAGAACAACATGTGGTAGAAAAGAAGAAAACAGAGACAAAAACGAAATTCTCTAAAATTGCCAGCATGACTGTAATCGTTTTTGCTTTATTATATTCCACAATTAATATAGGACAAGGTAATACAACATTGTTTATCCAATATAATCTTCAAGAACATTTTGATATAGGAATAACAGCTACTTATTTAAGTTTTATTATTGTAACATCACGAATTGCTAGAATTTTGGGGAATTTGATTTTTAAAAAGGTATATCCTAAATTAAAAGATAAAGTTAGCATTTTATTCTCTATTACTACAATATTAGCATTTGCTATGGTTTTAATAGGAAGCCTATTAAACAGTTCCATTATTTTGAAATTTGTATGTATGACCATTGGATTTAACTTGATTTTAGCAATAAGAGATCCATTTGATGCTTATAGCAGTGATTTAATATTAAAAAATACAACAGAACAGCAACAACAAAAAGCTATATCCTATTTACAATTAGCAAGAAGAATAGTAGAAACCGCCATTAATTTAGTAGTATCTATGTTATTATTAAAAATAGACTTATTATACATCATTATAGGTTTGATGATATTGGCAATTTTGGGATTGGCTATTACAAGAAAACTATATAAAATGGTGAAAGAAAAATCAAAAAAGGAGGAACTTTGTAATGAATGCTAAAGCACCAGAATTTTTAATCAAAATGTTAGAAAAACAATATGGAGAACAACAAACCGAAGAGATTCTACAAGGATATCAAGCAAAAAGAAAAACTACCTTTCGTGTAAACACATTAAAAGCACAAGTAAAGGAAGTAAAAGAAATTCTAGAAAAGAACAACATAGAATATGAACCAGTAGAATGGAGTGAGCAGGCATTCATTTTAAAAAATGCTTCTGAAAGAGAAATACAAGATTTAGAAATATACAAAGAAGGAAAAATCTATTTACAAAGTTTATCCTCTATGTTACCACCTATTATTTTACAGCCAAAAGAAGAAAAAGACATCTTAGATATGGCAGCAGCACCAGGGGGGAAGACAACACAAATAGCGTCCATAACCAATAATAAAGCTAACATCACAGCTTGTGAAATGAATAAAATTCGAGCAGAACGATTAAAATACAACCTAGAAAAACAAGGAGCAAAAGCATATGTCATGGTACAAGACGCCAGAAAAATTGATGATTTCTTTTCTTTTGACCAAATTTTATTAGATGCACCATGTAGTGGAAGTGGAACGCTGAATTTAAGAAATGATGAAGAAAAAATAGAAAAAACATTTACCATTCAATTAATACAAAAATCAGTAAAAACCCAAATAGCCTTACTAAGAAAAGCCATCAATTTACTAAAAGATGGAGAAGAAATGGTATATTCAACTTGTTCTATTCTAACAGAGGAAAATGAAGAAATCCTTCAAGAAATATTAAAGCAAAATAAAAAAGAAAGTAAAATAGAAATCGTACCAATTAACTTAAAAGGATTAGAAGAAATACCGCTTCTTCCAACCAAGATAAAAGGAACCCTATGTGTTCTTCCAAACGAACAATACGAAGGCTTCTTTGTTGCTAAAATTAGAAAATGTGGTTAGTTTTGTCTAGTTTTGGGACAGGCACCAATTACGACAAAGTGTCTAGTTTTGTGCCTGTCCCAAAACTAGACAAAACTGACCAGCCCCCAAATTAACAAAAAAAGGAGAAAAGGATGTATTATACATATATGTTAAGATGCAAGGATAATTCGATTTATACAGGAATTACTACAAATATAGAACATAGGATGACAGAGCATTTTACAAAAATAAATGGAGCAAAATATACGTATACACATACGGCTCAAAAACTAGAGGCGGTATGGCAGACAGAAAACAGAGCGCTAGCTTCTAAGTTGGAATATCGAATTAAACAATTGCCCAAAATAAAAAAGGAAGAATTAATTTGTAAAAATAATTTAGAAGAGTTATTATATGAAAATGTGGATGGGAGTCAATATAAAAGAATCGAAAATTTGTCAGTATTTACTACTACTAACTTTAAACTGGCATCAGAGATATAGGACAAAAGCTGTATAGTATTTGAAAAATCAAGAAAAATATGGTATAATGAAAGTAGCTTTTAGGAGAGGTACAAAAGAAGAAGGAGGGGATTGTTATGAAAAAGAAAATAATAACAATTGTATTAATAATTTTAGTTGTTTTATTAGCTATATTTAGCATTAATACCATTAGAAAATTTATGATAATAAAAGATTTACAAAACAAAGTAGCTCAATGTGAAACAAAAGAAAATATTTATAGCAAAGTAGTAAGCGAAAGTGCAGAAGTCGAAAAATTCATAAAAAATGATATTGAAAAAGTAGTGATGAAAAAGAAAGATAATACAGTAACAATCATTCAAGTAACTGAACAACATGAAAGAAGATTTTACACAATAGCAGGAGAACAAAAAATACTACGTAGATTCAAAGAGGAGAAAAATCCAATGAGCTCGAAAGTAGTTAGCTTTGTTGATACAACCACATGGTTAGAGACTTTACGTGATAGCGTTGTATCAAAGATATATACAGAAAAAGTAGATGGGCAAGACTGTTATGTGATTGATAGTTTAAAGAATACAAATGCGATATATAGTAATGGAGCAATATCGTTAAAAATATATTTAAATAAAGAAACTGGACTGGCAGTAAAAACAATTGAAACAGTAAAAAAGGAAGATGGTACAACAGAAGAATGGGTAACGACCTATGAGCAAAAGTTTGATGTTGTTACAGATGATGACATGAAAGAGCCAGATACTTCAGAATTCACAATTCAAGAAGAGACAAATGAATAAGCATAGAAAAAGTAACTAATTTTGAATATAGTTACTTTTTTCTTGCTAATTTAAAGGAATTGTATTATAAATGCTTGCAATGGTACCAGTCTGTTCAGCAGTAGTAACAACAATTGGGTAGTAGTTATTCTTAGCCATCCATTCGTAAACTTCATAAGAATGATTACAGCTCATTGTATAAGCATCTTTTAAAAATCGTCTTAAATTAGGATTGGTAACTTCCATTGAAGCAATGGCATACTCTTTACCAGCTCTTTTTAATGTTAAAAAGTAAGATAAAGCAATTTCTCTATCTGTTAGTTTCGTAACATTAGTATTTACAGTAACTGGTTCTGCAGTTTTAGTTACATCTACATTTTCAGCAAAAATAGAAGTATTTAATTGAGGTACATTTAATTTACCAGTTGCAGAATCAACATCTTTTACAAATTCTACTTTTCGATTATAATCTTCTACGTGGATAGGAAAATGGGTTTCTAATAAAGATTTTAATTCTTCATTTGTAACTTGATTTTTGAACAAAGACATACAAGTAATGGTATTTACACAACTTGTGATTAATTCATTTAAATAACTTAATTCGCATATTGTCAGTTTCAAAAGAATCACCTCCTAACATATAAAAAATAGTATAACCAGAAATTGATAAAATATGAATAAAATAGTTTGAAATAATAGCAAAGTTTGTTATAATAGGTAAGGAGGAAAAAATGAAGAAGTATTTGATTTTAGATTTTGGAAAAGTGTTATTTTATCCAGTGACAGGACATTGGTTTATAACACCATTATTGATAAAAATAGTTGATATGGATAGGATAAATCAAGAAGATTTGCAAAAAGCAATGGAAAAGCATAATAATATTCTTTCCTCAAAAATCACTACAGAGGAAGAAGAATATGAAATGTTTTACGAATTTTATAGAAATGTTTTTAAAGAAATACAATATTTCATTCAAGATAGTGATATTCGTAAAATAGCTTATGATATAACTTATCATGATGAAAAATATAAAATGTATGATAAGGTAAAAGAAGAGTTAGAAATACTTAGCAAAAAATATACATTGCTATTATTATCAGACAATTGGCCTTGTGCGATTCGAATTCTAAAAAATAATGAGATTTATGATTATTTTGAAAAAATTTACATATCATCCATCTATGGTGTACAGAAAAAAGATAAAGTGTTTTTTGACTATCCAATAGATGACTATGAAATTCAAAAGACAGAAGCAATTTTTGTAGATGATAATGAAAAATTATTAGATATTGCTGTCCAAAAAGGATTAGAAGTGAGATTGATGAACCGAGAGAAAGAAGAAATAAATTCTAAATATAAAATGATAAATAACCTGCTTGAAATATAGTAATAGGAGGTACAAATGAAAATAAGTGGAATTGATAAAGATTTTGAGACTATTATTGATGAATTAGATAATAACGGCTTTAAGCCATTTGCGTCTTGTGATGGAGTATTAGCAAATCATAAAAATCCCAATGAGGTCAATGAAGCCTACATTGCTTTTTTAAGAAGTAATAAAATTATGGATTTAATGTCAGCTTTTCTAGCGGAGAAAGAAAAATTTACTGTAACATTGGGAACACAAAAATATGTTGATGCCCATGAACTTTATGGGAATATAATAGAAGGTAATACCTATCAGGCTTCTTTTCAAAATAAAATGGGAGAAAATACTTCTTATTTTGAGGAGATTATTAGAAATATAATGAATGAAAAAGTGACTGCTCCAAAAGAAGAAAAGAGAAAATTAGAAAAAGTGAACAAGGTTTTAGAAGAAAATTCTGCTTCGGAATTATCTTATACAATTGTTCTTAATGGTAAGCATCTTCCTTATAAGGAAAAAAGTGAAAATATGAATCAATTGATAATTACGACAAAAACAGGAGAAGAAAAAATAGAAGACAAGGTAAGCATCAAAACAGAAAGAGATATGCAGGTATTGGCAAATTTGCTATCACAAAAAGATAAAGCAAATCAGTTTATAATAGATGGAGAAGACAGAGGAACTTGTAGTATTTATTTTAAAGAGGAAGATCTTTCTCTAGTATTACAGCAGATATCCTATATTAGTCAAATAGCACCAACATTGCCTACGTTTGAAGGCAGAGAATGGATAGGAACAGATGAAGAACTAGATGAAATGTATAATGACTATTACGATGAAATATGGGATTTTGAAGAGGAAGAAGTACAAGAAATGATGCCTTTAGAACAAAGAGAAGAAAAACTTTCTGACTTAGAAAAAGAGCTAGCAAGACTTATAGAAGTAGAAAGAGAAATGTTAAATTCAAAAGATGGTGAAGATATTGAGAAAGAAAAATAGAGATGAGAAATCGTTAATAAAAGTAAATGAAAATAATATTTTTGTTAAAATTAGAAACTTTTTTAGAAAAAATAAGAAGAATGAAACGGTAATAGAAACAGTGGACAAAACATTAACAACAGAAGAAATTCAAAGAGAACACTTTAAAGAGTCTATTAAAAATATAGAAGATGAAAGAACAAAATTATTAAAACTTCAAAAGCGATATCGAAGCGGAGAGATAAAAGAGCAAGATTTAACGCAAGTCCAAATAAAATCTCTGTGCGATTTGTATGATAAGCAAATTGAAATGATGCAAAGGTCAATTCAATATAGAAAACAAAGAATTTTGGAATATAAGAAAAATTTATAAGATTATAGGATTGGAGGAGAATCGTGAATAAGAAAATTAAGATATTTTATTATAATGCTTTTCTTGAAAAACAAGTAAGCTTGTGATAAAATACATAAGAATTGTAACTTATAAACATATCATTGAAGCCAAATGGCAGAAAGGGAAAAAATGACTATAATATCAAGAGAGTGGAATATCGAAAGTGAATTAAAAAGAGAAGAAGAAAGAGAAAACGAGCATATCTTTTACGAAGAATTTGAAGAACCAACAGGGGAGGAAAGACTTAAATATAAAAGAATGGCAGGAATTCCATTTACAGAGCAAGATTTTTTGTAAGAAGGAATAATTGATTTGTAGTTGTAGAAAAAGCAGGAGGTAATAATCCTGCTTTTTCTTTTGAAGATTTTATAAAATAATAATTTTATAAAATATATAAAAAGACTTGCGAACATTTGTGTTGCATGGTATAATTTAGTAATTAAGTTGGAAAATTATAAAGGAGAAATAAATTAATGTTCAAATTACATTCAGAATACAAGCCAACTGGAATAATAGAAAGAGGTTAAAATATAATGGAAACAATAAGATATGTAGGATATGATAATAGCTATTTGAAAGAAATAAATGATTTTATAAATGAAAGTATGCACAAATTTATAAGTAGACCTTACAAGGTAAGACAAGATGTTGCCAATATCAAAGAACACTATATTAAAAATGGTGGGAACTTTTGGCTAGCTATTGATACAAAAACTAATAAAATTATAGGAACCATTGGGTTAGAAAAAAGAGACAATATGGGTATAGTAAGAAGATTTTATGTTCAAGAAGAATATCAAAATAAAAAAATAGGTACAAAATTATATCAAATGTTAGAAGAATACTGCAAAGAAGTTGATGTAAAAATATTATATTTAGCATGTGGAAATATACTAGAAAAAGCACATAGATTTTATTTTAATAATGGATACAAACAAATAGCTAAAATGGAGATAGATATGCACATAGGAGTAAATGATGACTTGTTTAAGAAAGTGTTATAGTTTGCAATCTAAAGCTTATTTACAATAAGACACTTTCAGGACAATTATATAGCGAATTCAAAGAGATAAATTTTGAGAACTAACAAGGAAGTTTATCAAATTTGGTCGTCAGTATCGACCGAATTCGGATAAGTAATTTTTTGATAAATATTTTATAAACAAATAGTAATCTTGATACAATAAAAAAGAAAAGAAGGTGATTTGAATTGAATAGAAAATTCCAAGAAGATGAAATAACAGAATTAAAAAAATCTACAAGTGAACTAAAAGAAGCAATAGTATCAATTGTTTCTATATTAAATAAACATAGACATGGAAAACTATATTTTGGAATAAAAGATGATGGAACAGTAATTGGACAAGAAGTTAGTGGAAAGACACTAAGATATATTTCAGAAGTTATTTCAAATAAGATAGAGCCCAAAATCTATCCAAAAATAAGTAATGTAAAAATAGAAGATAAAGACTGCATTTTAGTAGAATTTGAAGGAGAAGATGTTCCATACTTTGCAGATGGAAGAGCTTATATAAGAGTAAGTGATAGAGACCAAAAACTTTCCATCTCTGAAATGAGAAAAATATTTTTGAAAACAGAAAACAAAAGTGGAAGTTGGGATTCAAGGATTTCAGACAAAACAATAGAAGATGTTAATGAAGATATATTAAAAGATTATATAGAGAGAGCCAACAAAGCAAAAAGAATTCCATTTCAATATACAAATAAAGAAGATGTTTTAAACAAGTTAGGATTATTAAAAGAGAATAAATTATTAAACGCAGGAAAGGTTTTATTTTGCGACAATAATAATGTAGAGCTTCAAATGGCGATTTTTGCAACAGATACCAAGACCACATTTATAGATATAGATAAAGTAGAGGGAAATATTTTTGATTTAATAAAAATAGGACAAGAATATATTAGAAAAAATATTATATGGAATGTAAAGATAACAGATAAAAGAGAAGAATATCCAGAAATTCCACTAGATTCTATAAGGGAAGCTATTATAAATAGTTATGTACACAGGTTATATCAAGACCCTAAAGGAACTGAGATTTCAATATTTAAAAATAAAGTAGAAATATATAATCCTGGAACATTTCCAGAACAATATACACCAGAAGATTATATACAAAATAGGGCACATTCAGTGTTTAGAAATCCGATAATTGCTAATATTTTATACAAATCAAATGATGCAGAAACTTATTCTTCAGGGATAAGAAGAATATATGAAGAATGTACAGAAAATCAAGTGAAAGTAGAATTTAGAAAAGAAAAAATAGGATTTACGATAATTTTTTATAGAAAAAATTACGAAAAAGAAAATGAGATTACTAAAAATGTCGGTGTAAATGTCGGTGTAAATGTCGGTGTAAATTCAACACAAAGAAAAATTTTAGAGTTGATACAACAAAACCCAAATATAACTCAAAAGGAAATAGCCTCTAAGTTAAAAACCACGGTGAGAACAATAGAAAGAAATGTAAATATTCTAAAAGAAAAAGATACATTAAAAAGAGAGGGAACAGATAAAGTAGGATATTGGAAAATTATTAATAATTAGGAGGTTTTATATATGCTATATTCGAGAATTATAGTAAATAAGGAAAACATTAATACAGTAATAGAAAAATTAAATTTAATAAAAAAATCCGAATTTGCATTTTATGATTTAATATATCAAAATAAAAATGAAACTAGCATAACAGAAGATACTTTAAAGATTAGAGTTTATCAAAAAAATGAATGGAAAACAAAAGATGTTTTAATAATAAGAAAAACTGCTCCTATGGCAAATGGGTATAAAGAAGATAAGGTATTGTTAAAAAAAGAATTCAATACAGAAAAAGAAGCAATTAATTTCATAAATGCAAATTTTAATAAGGAGTATGAATATAAATTTAAGCTTGAAAAAAATGGACTAGAGTATTCTAATAACGATTTAAGAGTATGGATTGAAGAAATTAAAAATATAGGTACTAGCATAGAAATTGGTTCTGAAAGTCAAGAAAAAATAGAAAACGCTATTCAATTATTTGATGTTAAAGAAAGATTAGAAAAATCAGTTCCAGAATACTTATATAATAAATTATTTAAAAATAACTAAGAATAGAGATTGCGAGGAGAAAAATATGTTCAAATTACATTCAGAATACAAGCCAACAGGCGACCAACCACAAGCAATTGAATACTTAAGCAAAGGAATACAAGAAGGAAAGAAATTCCAGACTTTACTTGGAGTTACAGGTTCTGGTAAAACTTTTACCATGGCAAATATCATAGAAAAAGTACAAAAGCCAACCTTAGTCTTAGCACACAATAAGACACTAGCAGGACAACTATATAGCGAATTCAAAGAGTTCTTTCCAGAAAACAATGTGGAATACTTTGTTTCTTATTACGATTATTACCAACCAGAAAGTTATATTCCATCAACCGATACCTTTATTGAGAAAGACTCATCTATTAATGATGAAATAGACAAGCTACGTCATTCCGCTACCTTGTCTTTGTTTGAAACAAAGGACGTTATCATAGTAGCCTCTGTATCTTGTATCTATGGATTAGGAGACCCAGTTGACTACCAAGAAATGATGTTATCCTTGCGAGTTGGAATGAACAAATCCAGAGACCAAGTTTTGAAAAAACTAATAACCATGCAATATACCAGAAATGAAATCGATTTCAAAAGAGGAACCTTTCGAGCCAAAGGTGACATAGTAGAAATTTATCCATCTGACCAATCAGAATCAGCAGTTCGAGTAGAGTTTTGGGGAGATGAGATTGAAAAAATAACAGAAATTAATCCATTAACAGGAAAATCGATTGGAAATAGAAAGCATATTTTAATTTCGCCTGCTTCTCACTATGTAACAACCAAAGACAAAATGGAAAGAGCGATTGGAACCATTGAAAGAGAGATGGAAGAAAGAGTCAAATATTTCAAATCGCAAAACAAATTAATCGAAGCCCAAAGAATTGAAGAAAGAACCAATTTTGATATGGAAATGATGAGAGAAACAGGATTTTGTTCTGGGATTGAAAACTATTCTAGACACATTAGTGGAAGAGAAGAAGGAAGTCCACCTTATACATTATTTGACTATTTTCCAGATGACTTTCTATTATTAGTGGACGAGTCTCATGCAACCATTCCACAAGTAAGGGCAATGTATAATGGAGATAGAGCAAGAAAAGAATCGCTTGTTAATTATGGTTTCCGTCTACCATCTGCTTTTGATAATAGACCACTAAAATTTGAAGAATTTGAACAACGCTTAAACCAAGTTGTATTTGTTAGTGCGACACCAGCAGACTATGAGAAAGAACATAGTAAAGACAATGTGGTAGAACAAATCATAAGGCCAACTGGATTACTAGATCCTAAAATACAAGTTAAACCAGTTACAAACCAAATTGATGATTTGATTGAACAAATACGAATTCGAGTGGAAAGAAAAGAAAGAGTTTTGGTAACAACGTTAACAAAAAAAATGGCAGAAGACTTAACGGAATATCTAAAAAGTTTAGAAATAAAAGTAAATTATATGCACTCAGATACAAAAGCCTTAGAAAGAATGGAGATTATTCGTAACTTAAGGCTACGGAGAATTTGATGTGCTAGTAGGAATCAATCTTTTAAGAGAAGGTTTAGATATACCAGAGGTATCCTTAGTAGCTATACTAGATGCAGACAAAGAAGGATTTTTGCGTTCTGAAAGATCATTAATACAAACAATAGGGCGTGCTGCTAGAAATACAGATGGAACGGTTATTATGTATGCTGATGAATTAACGGATAGCATGGAAAAAGCGATTTCAGAGACCAATAGAAGAAGGAAAATTCAAGAAGAATATAATCAAAAACATGGAATTATACCAAAAACTATTCAAAAATCAGTACGTGACAACATTGCTATGACAACGGTTGAAGATATTAGTGTAGAATATAAATTAGAAAAAAATGAGAATATTCAGGATGTGATTGCAGAACTAACAGATCAAATGCTACAATATGCAGGTAGTATGGAATTTGAAAAGGCAGCTGAATTACGTGATAAAATTAAGGAATTAGAAAAGTTATTGTAAAAGCTCTATTCTTATAGAATAGAGCTTTTTCCATTTGCTGTATTTTAAGTTAGTTAACTAGTTAATAAAAAGAGCTTTTAATTGGTCGCAATTTACTTGATAAAAGCCATCTTTTTCATAAAATGTAACATGATGTTTTTCTAAAAAACAAATTTCTTCTGGATTTAACCATAAAGAGATAAACGTTGTTCTAGCACATTTTACTTTGCTATATAAATATTTAGAAATCATAGAAAATTCCCCCTTTTATGAATAGCTACAAATACAGTAAATGAATTTTTTATAAACAAAGCTTAAAAAATATTATAACGAATAAGAAATGCAAAATTTGTCGAAACAAGAAAGCAAAATAAAAATATTTAATTTGCTATTTTATAATAAGATGTGTTATAATAAATGACTGAAACATTCGATACAAAATAAAAGAAAGGAGAAGGAAGAATAATGAATATATTATTTGAAATAGCAAATTCATTTTGGTTCCAAGCTATTGTTAAACTTATATTAGGATTTATGCTGGCTGGAATTATAGGTTTAGAACGTTCCTCTTGGAGTAAACCAGCAGGATTTAGAACACATGCATTAGTAGGAATAAGTGCTGTATTAATCATGTTATGTGGTGAATATATGTCAAAATTGTATGACATGGACCCTTCTAGAATACCAGCACAATTGTTATCTGGAATTGGATTTATTGGTGCAGGAACCATCTTAAGAGATGGATTTAATGTAAAAGGATTAACAACAGCAGCAGGACTGCTAGCAGTTACTTGTATTGGTTTGAGTATTGGAGCGGGCTTTTACTTAGGAGGAATTGTAACAACTTTAATTGTATACATTATCTTGTCTTATTCTTATAAGATTTCAGACAAATTAGATCATTTTGATATATTAGAGTTGGACATAAAAATTAGTAAAAATGTAAAAGAAGCATTAATACAAATAGAAGAATATTTAAGTAATTATCAAGTAGATATTAAACAAATAAAAAGACCAAGAAAAGAAGAAAAAGAGAATGAAGTAGAAAACATTCATATTGTTGGACAGTATAACAAAAAAGGTTTCAAGAAAAATGAGTTATTAAGGAACATTACTTCCATTGAGAACATTGAAGAAGTATTACAAGAAGAATAACTTGCCACTTGCTACTTGCTACTTGCCACTGGTTCCGGGTTTAAATGGCAACTTTATAAAGTTGCCATTTAAACCCGGAACCAGTGGCAAACCTGGAACCAGTGGCAAGTAGCAAAGTAGAATAAAATACATATCATATATAAGGTGATAGGTATGTTATTTTTAAAAGAATTAAAAGAAGACGCCCAAAATATAAAAGAAAAAGACCCTGCATGCAGGAATATATTAGAAGTAATTATTTTGTATCCAGGGTTTCATATTTTGGTATTTCATAGAATGGCTCATTTTTTATATCGTCATAAATGGTTATTCTTAGCGAGACTGATCTCCCAAATTGGAAGATTTTTTACAGGAATTGAAATCCATCCAGGAGCTAAAATTCGGGAGAAGATTATTTATTGACCATGGTATGGGAATCGTAATAGGAGAAACAGCAACTGTAGGAAATGACTGTACCATATATCATAATTCAACATTAGGGGGAACAGGAAAAGATAAATATAAAAGACATCCTGACATTGGAAATAATGTCATGGTAGGAGCAGGTGCAAAGGTACTAGGACCTATTAAAGTAGGAGATAACGTGAAAATTGGTGCCAATACAACAGTATTAAAAAATATACCAAACAATGTTACAGTGGTTAGATGCAATGAAATTGTGAGACGGTGGGGACAGGTCTTAACTGTCTCATTTTTTATATTTATTTTTAGGAAAATATTTTATTAGAAAATGAGACAGTTAAGACCTGTCCCCACTGTCTCACAAATTATATAAGTTTCCTTCTGTTAAAAGTTTAACTCTTTTTAGAGTTCTTTCATTATCAGACTTTAAGGCTTCTTCTATAAATTCTGGATGTTGGATTAAGAAGTTTCTCATCGTTTCATATGGCTCATGATAAAATCCCTTTAACATTTCTAATTGCCCATTGTTGATAATTCCTAATTCAAAAGCTCTTTCGAAAAGAGTATTATCTACTAAAGCTAGAGGAATGGTTTTAATTCCTTCTTTTTCTAATACTTCTGTTCCACCTTGTTTTCTATCAACAACATAGCAAGTCCATAGTAATTTTCCATTTAAATTTTTAATCGCTGGAATCCATGAACGAACATAATTAGAAGCAGCTGTTACTAAGTCAGAAGCATTTAGTACCGTTTTTCCTTTAATATCTGTTATCTTTTCTGTAGAAGAGAAGTCATAAGGACTAACAAATGCTTCCATATCTTTGAATAAAGTAAGATGTGGTTTCTTTAAAAGATAAGCAATCATATTAGAAAAATACCAATCTCTTCTCTCACCACCAGAAATATAATCAATTTCATCTAGACTAACATTTTCTGAAATAGATTTTATCATAGCATCAATGGTGTATTTAAAAATGGTATTGTTTTCATATTGAGATAATACCTTTTCAAATACTTTTTTTGGTAGAGCAACCCTATCTTCTAATAAGGTATCAATATAAGATAGGAATTCAGTTGCTTCTTTTTCATTTCCATAAAGAAAATGAGTATTTACAAAGTATGGTGAAATCGTCCCTGATGTTAAAAAGAATGGTTTGTTTTCTTCACAAAATTTTACAGCTTTTGTTTCGAATAAATATGACATGATATCTGACATAATAGTTCCTCCTAAAAATATAATTCTAAAGATTATTGTAAAGAAAAAAATAGAATTTGTCAAGAAAAGGCTAAAATGATTGAAAAATCCACTAAAATGTGTTAAAATAATAGTATAGAACAAATGTAATACTCTCTTGAAAGTTTTACAGGAGGGAGTAGCTACTATATTAAGAAGCAATAGGAGGACAATAACATGATGTTAAAATTAATTAAGGTAGTGGAGAAATTACAGGAGACAAATTCTCCAACAGATGTGCTGTCAGTATTGAGGATGATACGAAAAATGGTTGTCTGTGAAAGACTTTCCTACGAGCAAATGCTTGAAAGGTGTCTTCATACAGAGGACATTACAAGCAGATTTTGCGACCCAATCTATCCAGTGTTTAAAGAAGATGTGGCAGCTGTGCTGGAGAACAGAAGCCAAGATGAACAGATTATGTACTTAACAGAAATGATTATGATGTTCTAAAAGGCGAAAGCAGGTGATTTATCAAACGATAGACACCTGTTTTTATTTTATGACAAACTGTGCTTTTTTATTTAAAATTATTGCAAAAAAAATCTAAAAATGGTAAGATGATATAAATGGAATTTTGGGAGGTAAAAAATGAAAACATTATTAAAAAATGGAACATTAATAGACTACAAAACAAATACATTTGAGAAAAAAGACATTTTAATTGAAGATGATAAAATTAAAAAAATCGACAATGAAATTACAGAAACAGTAGACAATACAATCGACTGTACAAATTTATATATGATGCCTGGAATGATTGATATGCACTGCCATTTAAGAGAACCTGGATTTGAGCATAAAGAAACAATCGAAACAGGTAGCAAAAGCGCCGTTTGTGGTGGTTTTACTACAATTTGTCCAATGCCAAATACAAAACCAACACCAGATAGCGCTATTGTTTTGCAAAAAATCATAGAAGAAGCAAAAAGAGTAAACTTATGTAACGTATTACCATATGCATCTGTATCAAAAGGAGAAAAAGGAGAAGAACTAGTAGATTTTGAGGAATTAAAGCAAGCAGGAGCGATAGCATTTTCAGATGATGGTATGCCAGTTGTAAATAGTAGAATGATGAGAGAAGCCATCTTAGAAGCCGATAAACTAGGAACATTTGTAGCATCACACTGTGAAGAAAAATCCGTAGCAGCAGGAGCCATCAATAATGGAGAAATAGCAGAACAATTAGGGGTAGAAGGAGTACTACCAGAAGCAGAAGAAATTATGGCAGCAAGAGAAATTGTCATAGCAGAAACGAATGAAGTAAGGGCACACATTTGTCATATTAGTACAAAAACAACCAAAAACATGGTAAGAGATGCCAAAAAAAGAGGGGTAAAAATTACTTGTGAAACCTGTCCACATTATTTTACCTTCACAGTAGACGAAGTATTAAAATCAGGAGTAAACGCTAAAATGAATCCACCATTAAGAGAAGAAAAAGACAGGCAAGCTATTATAGAAGGATTAAAAGAAGGAACCATTGATGCGATTATTACAGATCATGCTCCACATGCTGAAGACGAAAAAAACAAAGGATTAGCAACTGCACCAAATGGAATTATTGGATTTGAAACAGCTCTATCAACAGAAATTATGAATTTGATAGATACACAAGAATTAACCTATTTAGACTTAGTAAGAGTCACTTCTTATAACCCAGCTAAGTTATTACATATTGATAGAGGAACCATAGAAGAAGGAAAAGTAGCAGACATTACTATCTTTGACCCAAATGAAACTTATACTTATACCAAAGAAATGATAGTATCGAAAGCAAAAAATACACCTTTTATTGGAAGAGAATTAAAAGGAAGAGTACAATATACAATCGTTGGAGGAAGGGTGGTTTATCAAAAATGAAAAATTTATTAATTTGGTATCCTAAATGTTCTACCTGTCAAAAAGCAAAAAAATGGTTAGAAGAAAACCAGGTAACATTTGAGGAACGACATATTGTAGAAGAAACGCCAGCCAAAGAAGAATTAAAAAAATGGATCCAGCAAAGTGGACTAGACATCAAAAAGTTCTTCAACACAAGTGGATTAAAATATAAAGAATTGAATTTAAAAGAAAAACTGCCTAGTATGACTGAACAAGAAAAAATAGAATTATTAGCCTCTAATGGAATGCTGATTAAAAGGCCATTATTTATAAATGACAAAGTGGTTTTAGTAGGATTTAAAGAAAAAGAATGGAGAGAAAATATATGAATGCAATGGATCAATTAATTAAAAAAATAAAAGAAACAAACAATCCAACTGTAATCGGATTAGACCCAAGATATGAAATGTTACCAAAATGTGTAACGAATAAATATTCACAAGATTTAGAAGGAGTGGCACAGGCAATCATAGAATTCAATAAAGCATTAATTGACAACACATGTGATATCATTCCAGCTATTAAACCACAAATTGCTTTTTATGAAATGTATGGAATACCAGGAATGGAAGCTTTTAAAGAGACTTGTCGTTATGCGAAAGAAAAAGGAATGGTAGTTATTGCAGATATCAAAAGAGGAGATATTGGTTCAACAGCAGCTGGCTATTCGAATGCTTTCTTAGGAAGAACACCAATTGGAGAAAAAGAAGAAGCTATTTATGATGTGGATTTTGTAACAGTAAATCCTTATATGGGAACTGACTGTGTAAAACCATTTATAGAAGATTGTAAGAAATATGACAAAGGAATTTTTGTCTTGATAAAAACATCAAATCCATCTTCTGGAGAATTACAAGATTTAAAACTAGAAAATGGAAAAGAAGTATATGCACAAGTAACTGATTTAGTAGAAAAATGGGGAGAAGAATTAAGGGGAGAAAATGGATATAGTAGTGTAGCAGCAGTAGTAGGGGCAACTTATCCAGAACAATTAGAACAAACTAGAAAAGTAGCACCACACACCTATTTCTTAATACCAGGCTATGGTGCACAAGGTGGAAAAGCAAATGATATTGCTTTAGGATTTGATAACAATGGATTAGGTGGTATTGTAAATGCATCAAGAAGTTTAATGTGTGCTTATAAATCAGATAGATGGAAAGACCAATTTGTAGAGGAAGATTACGCAAAAGCAACTAGAGCAGAAGCATTAAGAATGAAAGATGAATTAAATCAAGCGATTCTTTAATACTGATGTAATAGATTATAATTTAGAAGGAGGAAAAATTATGTCAAAGCAAGTATTTGCAGAATTAGTAAAAAAAGAACAATTAAAACCAGACATATTTAAATATAGTGTAAAAGCACCTAATATAGTAAAAGAAGCCAAGCCAGGAAACTTTATAGAAATAAGAGTAACAGACCAAACAGAACCTTTTTTAAGAAGACCAATTAGTATTTATAACTTAGACAGAGAGAATGGTATTTTAGAATTTATTTTCCAAGTGAAAGGAAAAGGAACTGAAATTTTGGCGAAAAGAGAAGTAGGAAAAGAAATTGACATCATAGGACCAATTGGTTATGGAACTTTTAAATACGAAAATTATCAAAATATTGCTATTATTGGTGGAGGAATTGGAGTATTTCCATTGTATGAGCTAGCAAAATGTGCAAAAGAAGATAATAAAAATGTTTCTACTTATTTAGGTTTTAGAAGTAAAGATTTTGTTGTAGTAGAAAAAGAATTTAAAGAAGTGTCTAATAAACTTGTAGTAACAACAGATGATGGAAGTTATGCTGAAAAAGGTTTTGCTATTAATTATTTAAAAGAAGATATCGAAGCAGATAAAGTAGATGCTATTTATGCTTGTGGTCCATTACCTATGCTAAAAGCAGTGCAAAAATTAGCAATGGAAAAAGATATTCCATGCCAAATTTCATTAGAAGAAAAGATGGCATGTGGTTTAGGTGTATGTTTGGGATGTGCAGTTAAAACTGCCAAAAGCTCAGCTGATAACCCAGAATATTGGCATGTTTGTAAAGCAGGACCTGTGTTTAATGCCAAAGATGTAGAAATATAGAAAGAGGAAAGTAAAATGCCAAGCTTTAGTATTCATATAGCAATAGCGAACGAATATATGAGATGTCATCCAAATGAAATTGGAAGTAAAGAAAATTTTATTAAGGGGAACATTGCACCAGATTTGAGTAGCAATAAATATGAAAGCCATTATGATAATTATGCTGAAAGACATAGTGGATTATCTAAATTTGTTGAACAAACTGAAATAGATATTCATTCAGATTATGGAAAAGGATACTTTTTGCATTTAATTGCAGATGAACTTTTTTATCATAAGATATTTAGAAAAGAGTGCATGGTTGCTAAGAAAAGCAATACAGATTTTTATCATGATTGGGATTGCTTAAATAAACCAATTATTGAGAAGTATAAAATAAAAGAGGTGCCAGAAGAAGCGGAGAAATATTTTGATATCACATTGGAAGAAAAAACACAATTTCTTGATTTCGAAAAGGTAAAGAAATTTATAGATGATTTAAGTAAAATATCTTTGAAAGAGCAGGAAAAAGAAATAAAGAACAATGAAAATCCAATAATATAAGGAGGAAAGAATGAACACACAAGTAGATTTAGCAGGAATAAAAATGAAAAATCCAGTAACAGTAGCATCAGGAACATTTGGTTATGGAAGAGAATTTAGTAACTTTTTTGACTTAAGCAAATTAGGCGGAATTATCACAAAAGGAACAGCCTTAAAACCTTGGAGTGGAAATAAACCTTCTAGAGTTTATGAAACAGCCAGTGGAATGTTAAATAGTATTGGCTTACAAAATCCAGGAATTGAATATTTTGCACAAAATGATTTACCATTCCTGAAAAAGTTTGATACAGCTATTATTGTTAATGCAATTGGAAAAAGTGTCGAAGAATATGTAGAACTTTGCAAAGTATTAAATACATTAGACATTGATGGTGTAGAATTAAATCTATCATGCCCAAATGTAAAAGCAGGATGCATGGCATTTGGAAATACTTATGAAGGAGTAAAACAAGTAACTTCAGCAGTAAGAAAAGTATTAGACAAACCGCTAATCGTAAAATTGACACCAAATGTTACTGATATTGCTTCTATTGCCAAAGCAGTAGAAGATGCAGGAGCAGATGGGGTATCTTTAATTAACACTTTATTAGGAATGAAAATTGATATCGACAAAAGGAGACCAGTTCTTGCTAATAATACAGGAGGACTTTCAGGTCCAGCTATTAAACCAGTAGCAGTTCGTATGGTTTATCAAGTAGCACAAGCAGTTAATATTCCTGTTCTTGGAATGGGAGGAATTGTAAATGGCGAGGATGCTATTGAATTTATGTTAGCTGGTGCCAATGCTATTTCAATTGGAGCAGGAAACTTTATTAATCCATATATAAGTGTAAATACAGTTGAAGGGATTGAAAATTATATGAAAAAACACAACATTGAAGATATCAATAGTATTGTAGGAACTGTCGAAATGAATTAAACAGTTAGTAACAGAAGGGAACAAAAACGATGGAAATACTAGTAGGAAAAACAGCAGGATTTTGCTATGGTGTTAAAAGAGCTGTTGAAGGTGCAGTATTAGAAAGTAGAAAAGGACATATTTGCTGTTTGGGTGACATTGTACATAATAAGCAGGTGGTCCAAAATTTAGAAAATTTAGGGATAAAATGTATTGACACAATCGAAGAGGCTAATGAAAATATTCTGATTCGAGCACATGGAGCACCAAGGGAAATATATGAAACAGCAAGAAAAGAGAAGATAAAGATACAAGACTATACTTGTCCAAATGTTTTAAAAGTTCATAAAATTGCTGAAAAATACAAAGAAAAGGGATATTTTATCTTTTTGTTAGGAGAAAAGAACCATCCAGAAAATATTGGGACGATAAGTCATTGTGGTAAAGACTATTATATTTTTGAAAAAGAAGAAGAATTTGAAGTAGCAATGCAAGCTTTTCAAAAAACCAATAAAAAGAAATTACTTGTGATTTTACAAACGACATATAGTTTACAAAGATTTCAAAAGATAGAACAGTTACTGAAAGACAAACTACAAAAAGATGTAAAGCTAATAGTTAAAAATACGATTTGTAAAGCAACAGAATTAAGACAAAGAGAAACAGAAGAAATTTCTAAAAAAGTAAATATGATGATTATTATTGGCGGAAAGAATAGTTTTAATACTAAAAAGATATATGAAATAGCAAAGAAAAATTGTAAAAATACTGTTTTAATAGAAAATGTTCAAGAATTAAAAACAGAAGAAAGTCCTATTAAAGTAGGAATTATGGCTGGTGCATCAACACCAAAAGAAAATATAGACGAAGTAATTGAATTTTTAAAAAGAAGGTCTTTATAAAGACCTTCTTTTTAATTTTCTGTATTTTCATTATTGTTTTCAACAATCACATTATCTTCACAAGTTACAGTTTCTCCACCTGGTCCAACATATTGAGATTTTCCAAATGCTAAAATCATATAGAAAATAGTTGGTAAGAAGTAAAGACCAACAGCCCAACCACCATCTTTTCCATAAGACTTTGCTAGTTTATAAGATAAAACAGCATTTAAAGCGATTGGTACAAGCCATCCAATAAATGGAATGATAATTGCGAAATAAGCAAAAATTAGCCAAGGTGAAAGGCCAGAAATCTTAAATAAGATTACAAGATTATAAATTGGAACAATTGATTTCCAACCTTTTTCTCCTGCTTTTTTGTATAGCTTCCACATAGCAATTAATTGAATAACAGCAATCACTAAAATAATAAATAAATAAACCATTAAAGCACCAAGTATTGCTGTCACAAGAGTAGTAGGCATATCATAATTATAGTTGTAATTACTGTAATAAGTAGAATAATCATATCCCATTTCAAAATCCTCCTTTTATTTTTATGTAACTATATTTTCGCATTTTCAAAATAAAATGTCAATAGAAAAATAACAATAGTTAACAAAAAGCGACAAAAAATGCAAAATTTCTAAAAAGCATTGTATAAAAAAAATTGGTTTGATATAATTTAGACAATGATTTAATAACATAGTATTAAAGGGAGGAAAAAATATGTGTGAATGTGGATGTGGAGAAAATCAAAAAGATAAATTTATAGAAGAACTTTTTTTAGAATACCAACCAATCAAAGACAATTTAATTCAAATGTTAAATGAAATACAAGAGCATTATGGATATGTACCAATGGAAGTTCAAAAAGAGCTATCTGAATTTTTATCTATTCCAATGGCAGAAATTTATGGTGTTGTTACTTTTTATTCCAGATTTTCATTAAAGCCAAAAGGAAAATACAATATATCAGTATGTTTAGGTACAGCATGTTTTGTAAAAGGATCACAGAAAATAATGGACAGATTACTAGAAAGATTAAAAATTCAGCCAGGGGAAACAACTGAAGATGGAATGTTTTCCATTGAAGAAACTAGATGTGTAGGAGCTTGTGGGCTAGCACCAGTATTTACTGTAAATGGAGAAGTATATGGAAAAGCTACTGTTCAAAAGCTAGACCAAGTATTAGATAAGCTAATGAGACAGTAGGGACAGGTCTCATCTGTCTCATAAATTAAACAAGAAATATGAGACAAAATAGACCTGTCCCCAGTGTCTCAAAAAGGAGGATTTTTATGAAAACAACAAAAGAACTTCAACAAATTAGAGAAGAAAAAAGAAAAGAACTAGATTTAAGAGTTAATACAAAAGCAGATACAAGAGAAAAACATATTCTGGTTTGCCAAGGAACGGGATGTACATCATCTAAATCACCAGAAATATTAGAAACATTTAAAAGAATTATAAAAGAAAAAGATATCAAAAATGTAAGAGTAATTAAAACAGGATGTTTTGGTCTTTGTGCGAAAGGTCCTATTGTAATTATAAGACCAGAAGATACCTTTTATGCTATGGTAGAACCAGGGGACTGTGAAGAGATTATACAAACACATATTGTGGAAGGAAACAAAGTAGAAAGACTATTAGCAAAAGATATTGATGGTACAAAAGTAAATCGTTTGGATGATTTGAATTTCTATAAAAAACAAAAAAGAATTGCTCTTAAAAATTGTGGTGTTATTAATCCAGAAGATATTGATGAGTATCTTGCGTTTGACGGATATCAAGCGTTAGAGAAGGTAGTAACTCAAATGTCTCAAGATGAAGTGATTGAAGAAATTACAAAATCAGGGATACGTGGTAGAGGTGGAGCAGGTTTTCCAACTGGAAAGAAGTGGGAATTAACAAAGGCTTCAGATGGAAAACAAAAATATGTTGTGTGTAATGCCGATGAAGGTGATCCAGGAGCTTTTATGGATAGAAGTATCTTAGAAGGAGACCCTCATTCTGTATTAGAAGCTATGGCAATTGCAGCTTATTGTATTGGAGCAGATAAAGGATATATTTATGTAAGGGCTGAGTATCCAATCGCTGTAAAACGTTTAGAGATTGCTATTAAACAAGCGAGAGAATATGGTTTATTAGGAAAGCATATTTTTAACACAAATTTTGATTTTGATATCGAAATAAGACTAGGAGCAGGAGCTTTTGTTTGTGGAGAAGAAACAGCTCTTTTAGAATCTATTGAAGGAAAACGTGGTCAACCACGTGTAAAGCCACCATATCCAGCACAAGAAGGGTTATGGGGAAAACCAACTTTAATTAATAATGTAGAAACTTATGCTAATATTGCACAAATTATTTTAAAGGGAAGTGAATGGTACTCTTCTATAGGAACAGAAAATTCCAAAGGAACAAAAGTATTTGCTTTGGGTGGAAATGTCAACAACATTGGACTTGTAGAAGTTCCTATGGGAACTACATTACGAGAAATTGTATACGAAATTGGTGGTGGTATTCCAAATGGAAGAGACTTTAAAGCAGCACAAACAGGAGGACCTTCTGGTGGATGTATTCCAAAAGAACATTTAGATACACCAATTGATTATGAATCTTTAAAAGAAATTGGATCTATGATGGGGTCAGGTGGACTTATTGTCATGGATGATACAAAATGTATGGTATCACTTGCTAAATTCTATTTAGAATTTACAGTAAGTGAAAGCTGCGGAAAATGTACACCTTGTCGTATAGGAACCAAAAGAATGCTTGAAATATTAGAAAAATTATGCAATGGAGAAGGAACAGAATTAGATATTTATAAATTAGAAAAGCTAGCTTCCAACATTCAAAAAGCAAGTATATGCGGACTGGGACAAAGTGCACCAAATCCAGTAATTAGCACACTAAAATATTTTAGAGAAGAATTTAAAGAACATGCTGTTTATAAAAATTGTAGAGCTTTAGAATGCAAAGCAATGTCTAAAATTACAATTAACGAAGAAAAATGCAAAGGTTGTGGCTTATGTCAAAAATCTTGCCCAGTTAATGCAATTCAAGGAGAAGCAAGAGAGAAAAGAGTAATTGACCAAGAAAAATGTATTAAATGTGGTACTTGCTTAGCAAGTTGTCCATTTAAAGCAATTGGAAACTAAACGATGTTTTTTGGGACGGGGTCAAAAAACATCGCTTTTCCTAGAAAAATAAAATGAATAATAAAAAGAGATTAAGATGATGTTTTTTGACCCCGTCCCAAAAAACATCGCTAGGAGGAAAAAACAATGGAAGGAAATCTAGTAACCTTAACCATAGATAATCAAGATGTAAAAGTAGAAAAAGGAACTACTATTTTACAAGCTGCAAGACAAGCAGGAATTGACATTCCAACTTTATGCTTTCTAAAAGACATCAATGAAGTGGGAGATTGCAGGATGTGTATTGTAGAAGTGGAAGGCAGAAGAGGATTTGCTACTTCTTGTATTCAAAAGGTAGAAGAAGGAATGGTAGTACATACGAATACACCAAATGTAATGGAAGCAAGACATGTTATATTAGATTTGATTATATCCAACCATGCCAAAGATTGTTTAACTTGCACTCGTTCTGGCAATTGTGAATTACAAGCTTTAGCTACTAAATTTAATATTTCCAAAGTAGAATTTGAAGGAGAAAGAATGGAACATCAAATTGATGATGTATCTCCATCTATTGTAAGAGATTTTAACAAATGTATTTTATGTAGAAGATGTGTAGCAGCTTGTAAGAATGTGCAAAAAATAGGAGCGATTGACTGTATTAATAGAGGATTTGATTCTTGCATTTCAACCGTGGGAGACCATAGCCTAAATGATGTTAACTGTACATTTTGTGGTCAATGTATTGAAGCTTGTCCAACAGGTGCTTTACATGAAAAAGAGACGATTGATGATGTATGGGTTAAATTAAAAGATCCAGATACTTATGTGATTGTTCAAACTGCACCAGCAGTAAGAGTAGCTTTAGGAGAAGAATTTGATATGCCAATTGGTACAAATGTAACAGGAAAAATGATAACTTCTCTAAAAAGATTAGGCTTTGATAAAGTATTTGATACCAATACAGGTGCAGACTTTACGATTATGGAAGAAGCAAATGAATTTATCGAAAGATTCCAAGAAAATGACCAGCTTCCAATGATTACGTCATGTAGCCCAGGTTGGGTTAAGTACATAGAAATGAATTATCCAGAATTATTACCACATTTATCTACTTGTAAATCACCACATCAAATGTTTGGAGCTCTTCTAAAAACTTATTATGCGAAAAAAGAAGGAATTGATCCTAAAAAGATGTATGTGGTATCAGTGATGCCTTGCATTGCTAAAAAGTTTGAAAGACAAAGAGCTGAGATGAAAAATAATGGACTTTGCGATGTAGATAATGTAATTACTACCCGTGAACTTTCTAGAATGATTAAACAGGCAAATATTGAGTTTACAAAGTTAGAAGACAGCAAATTTGATAATCCAATGGGAGAAGCAACTGGAGCAGCAGCTATTTTTGGAACAACAGGAGGTGTAATGGAAGCAGCACTTCGTACAGCACAAGATACATTAACAGGAAAAGACTTAGAAAAAATTGATTTTGAACAAGTTCGTGGTGGAGATGGTGTTAAAAGAGCAACTATAAATATTGCAGGAAAAGACATTAAAGTAGTTGCAGCAAGTGGATTGGCAAATGCAAAAGAAATATTAGAAGAAATAAAAACAGGAAAAGCAGATTATCAATTTGTAGAAATTATGGCCTGCCCAGGTGGATGTGTTATGGGAGGAGGCCAACCAATTAAGAGTTCAAAGATACGAGCAGAAGTAGATGTTAGAAAGTTAAGAGCAGATGCTTTGTATACAATTGATGAAAAAAGTACGATTAGAAAATCTCACAAAAATCCAATGGTAAAGAAAATTTATGAAGAATTTTTAGAAAAACCAGGTAGCTATCGTGCTGAAAAGTTATTACATACAAGTTATCAAGAAAGAGAAAAATATCAAATATAAAAAAGCTCTGTGATGTAAATCACAGAGCTTTTTTATATTTTTCAGATAAATAGTTTGCTATTTCCAGAACAATCCATACAAAAATAGTATTGATGTTTTTATAGGAAGTAACAGGTACCGTACACCCAGAAGAATAAGAATGACCACCACCTTTTGTACATTTCCCTTTTGCTACAAGCCTGCAACAAATTTCGTTTAAATCAAGCTTGGAATTTGAGGTTCTCAAAGAGCCTTTTAGTTCTCCACAATCATTCTCAATCAGTAAAATTAAAGAAGAATATTTTACCAATTTCTGTAATTCGGCAATAATAGCTTTATGATTGACTGTGTTTAGATTCTTCTCGGAAGGGAGTAAATCATCTTGCGACAAATAAGTACAAAAGATTTCTTCTTCATAAGTAGGAACTATATATCCTCTAGACTTTACTAGGTGGACGAGATCCATAGTCCTATCGCTTTGTGAAGAAAGCTTAGCAGTAATGTTGTCAATGTCTACACCAGCGCAAGCTAATTCCATAAGAATATCTGTTCCTCTTTGAGCTGTATTAAGGGTAAAATTTCCTGTATCAGAAATTAGTCCGATAGCAATACAGTTGAGAAAATTCTCATTCTTACAATGGAATGTTTCGTAGATTAGGCATGTACATGATGGAGAAGAAGTATCAATTCTCTCATAAGTAGAATTGATAGAAGTTTCTTCGTGATGATCAAAGCATACAACTGTTTTCGAACGTTGTAAAATATCCAGTCCCTCCAACAAGGTTGAGCTTGCACAATCTACAACGATTATCAAATCATAGTTGTCTTTTGTGGGATGCTTTTTTAGATGTTCAATTCCCTGAATAAAAGAGAAATCTTCCATAAATTCGGGAATGATTACATCTATGTTACTAGTTTTTTTTCCGATATCAATGAGATACCAGAATATTGCTAAAGAAGACGCTATAGCATCTCCATCTGGCCGTTTATGCGTGAGAATAGCATAAGTTTCGGCATGAGTGATAAGGTTGGACAAGTTTTCATTTGAAATAGTATCCATAGTAATACCTCCTTTTGATTTATGTAAAATATAATATCACAAATTAAAGAAAAAGTAAAGATATAAAATTGACAAATTATGTATACTATGCTATAATATCTCCGTTGAAACTAAAAAGTTCAAGCACAAAGAAAGGAGGCATTTATATGCCAGGATATTATGTTCATTCAGCAGTTTGCAACCCAAACACACGGAAAAATTTAAGCTTTAGACGTGGAGTAGAAGCGCCAGATATTCTAAAAAAGTACTTTAAACTTCATGGAATAGCAGGAGCAAAAGAGAATTACAACACGTTTCTTAAGACAGCAGATATGCCTGACTTCTCAAACCTTGAAGAGCGTATTCAGCAAAAAGAAGTCATGGGCGCTGGAACAGGCTTACACTATGGTTTAAGTAGTAAGCCAGATGTGATGCTCTGCTGGAATAGTCTGTCACCAGAAGAACGAAACCAGCCATTTTATCGAGGATATATTTGGCATTTGTTAACAGACTATAAGATATATCAGGTTCTGGATATCGATGCTAAGTTTGCCAAATTTATGGAGATAAACAAAGGCAAGTCTCAGGAAGAGATTACGGAACTGAAAAAACAAGAGGTCAAAAAACTTCATGATGATTGGGATAAAACCAATCAAAAAATTAAGGATACTTATCCAGATGTATCCATTACACCGGAGGTCGAAGAACTCGGAGTAGTTCAGTTTATCGAGGAAGGACCTTTATTCTATGTTGACTGGGATGCATTAAAGCAGACGATTGACTATTTAAGAAGCTTTGATCCTTTGCATGGCAACATGGACGCTATCATTGCGATAATTATGCAGAACTTATAACTAATATCCAAAACTCCTACGGCCAAAGTATATGGTTGTAGGAGTTTTTCCATGTATAATTGCTTTGAACATTAATTGATCCAATTTTATAAAAACTATTGCCTATTTTTAAAAGATATAGTATATTTTTCTTAGAGAAAAAATTGCCAAAAAGGTCTATCTTTATTGGCAAAAGAAAGATAGGAAGGAAGGAATAAAAATGAATGCCATTATTTTAAACAATCCATTAATACAACACAAATTATCTATTATTAGAAGCAAGAAAACAGGAACGAAAGAATTTAGAGAAATCATTGGAGAAATAGCAACTTTTTTATGCTATGAAGCTATGGAAGATGCTGTTTTAAAAGAAGTAGAAATTGAAACACCAATGGGAAAAACAAAAGCAAAAAAATTAGACGAAAATCAATATGCTTTTGTTCCTATCCTAAGGGCAGGAACAGGAATGTTGGATGGATTAGTAAAAGCTATGCCAAATGCTAAAGTAGGACATGTTGGTTTATACCGAAATGAAGAAACACTTAAACCTGTTCGCTATTATTATAAAATGCCAAGCGATATTTCCAATAGGGAAGTAATTGTATTGGATCCAATGCTTGCAACTGGAGGTTCTGCAACCGATACAATTACGATGTTAAAAGAAGATGGCGTTACAAAAATAAAATTTTTATGTATAATCGCAGCACCAGAAGGAGTTCGAAAATTAGAAGAAGAACATCCAGATGTAAAAATATATACAGCAGCACTTGATGAAAAGCTAAATGATATCGGCTATATTGTACCAGGATTGGGAGATGCAGGAGATAGAATCTTTGGAACAAAATAAAACCTGCCACTAGCTTGTTGAGTTGCCAGTTGCCATTGGTTCCGGGTTTAAATGGCAACATAGCTTTAATTTTGAATATAAACAATAAACAAGTTGCCATTTAAACCCGGAACCAATGGCAACTGGCAACTTGCAAAAATTAAGAACCTAAGTCTAACATAAAGCTAGGCGAAGGTTCTTTTTGATTTAAAAACTATCTACAGTTATTATTGTTTTGTTTTTCGTTATTGTTATTGTTTTGGTTGTTTCTGTTATTGTTGTTGTTATTATTTTTGTTTTCTTTATTTTTCTTTGACATAAAAGCACCTCCAATCAAGTTTCAATTATATTTTTGCCAAGAAATTTTAAAAATATACGAAAATCAATTTGTCTTTTTTTTACATTTGCGATATAATAAGAAAAAATCTTGTAAGAACGAAAAATAAAATTAAGAATATAATAAGTTGGAGGTAAATGATGAGTTTTGTGAATGAAAAATTAGAAGAATTTAATCAATACATAAAATTTCGAAAAGTGGCTATCATAGGATTAGGAGTTAGTAATTTGCCATTGCTTGACTATATGTATGAAAAAAAAGCACGTGTTACTGTTTTTGATGAAAGAAATATAGAAGCCATACCAAAACAAGTAATGGACAAAATAACCAATTATGGATTTGAATTTGTTTTAGGAAAAAATTGTTTAGAAAATTTAAAAGGATTTGATATTATTTTCCGTTCACCTAGTTGTTTACCAACAAGACCAGAGTTACAACAAGAGGAAAGCAGGGGAGCCATTGTCACAACAGAAATTGAAATGTTAATGAAAATGTGTCCTTGCAAAATAATTGGTGTAACAGGTAGTGATGGAAAAACAACAACAACTAGCTTGATTTATAGCATTTTGCAAAAAGCTGGTTATCATACTTATTTAGGAGGAAACATTGGAACACCATTATTCACAAAATTACCAGAAATGCAATCAGAAGATATGGTAGTATTAGAATTAAGTAGTTTTCAACTAATGGGAATGGAAGTTAGTCCAGATATTTCGGTTATTACTAATATAACACCAAATCATTTAAATATCCATAAAGATTATGAAGAATATATTGAAGCAAAGAAAAATATCTTTAAATATCAAAATGAAAAAGGTATTTTAGTTTTAAATTATGACAATGAAATAACAAGAAACTGTGCTAACCAAGCAAATGGAAAAGTTATTTTCTTTAGTCATAAGGAAAAATTAGATAATGGTTTTATTGTAGATGGTAAAGTAATAAAAGAATGCGAAGACAAAATAAGAAAACATATTTTGAATGGGGAAGAAGTTATCCTAAGAGGAGCACACAATTTAGAAAATATAACAACAGCATTAGCAGCAACAAAATTCATGGTGTCGATAGAAGTTGCAGTAGAAGCAATTAAAGAGTTTAAACCAGTAGAACATAGAATTGAATTTGTAAGAGAAATAAATAATGTAAAATGGTATAATGACTCAATGGCTTCTTCACCTACAAGAACATTATCTGGACTAAATGCTTTTGAAGAAGATATTGTTTTAATTGCTGGTGGTTATGATAAAAATTTAGATTATGAACCACTTGCTAAAACAGTAGTAGAAAAAGTGAAAGCTTTGCTATTAATTGGTCAAACTGCTGGTAAAATCTTTGATGTTGTAAAACAAGAATTAGAAAATCAAAATAAGACATTAGACATTTATATGTGCGAGAGTTTAGAACAAACCGTAACGTTGGCACGAAAAGCCGCAGAACCAGGAAATGTTGTTCTATTTTCTCCTGCTAGCGCAAGTTTTGATATGTTTAAAGACTTTGCTGATAGAGGAAATCAATTTAAAAAATTAGTAAATGATATCTAATTAAAAATATATAAACTTTTAATTACACACAATTTCATTTTGTACATATAATATACCAAATAGTAAGGAGGTTATTATATGTACAATGAAACATATGAAGACTACATAAGAAGCATTTTAGGATATCCCAATTATGGAACTACTTATCAGCAACAACCTATGGCAATAAACTATGAAAGAAATGACCAGAATGCAGAAATAGAAAATTGCTATCCTGAAATCTATAAAGTTGTCTATCCTATGATATGCAAAGCTTGTAGCAACAACAATAGACCTATCACACCAGACTTAATCGATGAATTGACCAATGAAATTTATTTGTCAATTGAGAGTGATAATGAGATAAATGTTACAATTAATTTAACAAATGAAGTAGGGGGAAACGTAGAAAATCGAAGTACAAACGGAAGAACAACAACGAAATCTTCTAGCATTTCAAAAGAAGAAATAAAAGAAAATCGAGGAGAAGATAGACAATTTAGAAACAGAGGATTACAAGACTTAATACGAATTTTATTAATTAGAGAATTATTAGGAAGACCTGGAAGGCCAGGGCATCGTCCACCATTTGCACCACCAAGGCCACCAATGAGACCACCATTCCCGCCAGGAGGACCAGGACATCGTCCACCAATTATGCCTCGTGATATGGATTTATACGAAATGTAATTTGTGTATAATATATTTTATATAATGGAAAAGTGACCCCACCAGACAAAAGTCTAGAAAGGCCACTTTTCGCATTCTCACAGCATGTGCTGTAAGAATGTCCCGATGAGGATTCGAACCTCTAACCAATCCACCCAAAGTAGATTTGCTTTGCCAGTTAAGCTAGTCGGGACCAACAAAACCATATTAGTTTACAATATGATTATAGAATTGTTTTATGTAAAAGTCAATGTTTTTTTCAAAAATTTCCCATTTTTCAACATTTTTTCACGAATATATTTTTAAAAATTCGTTAAAACTAAAATTGAGAAAATTTGAAAGGTGGTAAAACAATGAAAGTAAAAGAGTGTATGTGTAATGATGTATGTTGTGTAAAACCAGATGCAAACTTAAATCAAGTAGCAAAATTAATGAGTGAAAATCATATAGGATGTATACCAGTTTGTGACGACAATAACTGTATTTGTGGAATTGTAACAGACAGAGATATTTTACTCCGTGCTGTTGCATGCGAAAAAGATACTAAAAATTGTCAAGTTAGTGATATTATGACATGTAATGTGTGTACTTGTAAAGAAGATGATGAAATGACAAATGCACAAAGTAAAATGGCACAAAATCAAATTAGAAGATTGCCAGTATGCGACCAAAACAATAAAGTAGTTGGAATTCTAACATTAGGAAATTTAGCACAAAATGAAAGAGATTTAGGAGTACAAGAAGTTTGTACAACAATAGAAGGAATTTGTAATTGTAATGAGCACAAAAATGCAGAATAAAATAAGATAATTAGGTAAAGAACGGATAATTTCCGTTCTTTTACATACAATAAGATAGGGAGGAAAGAGATGGTAATTAATGTATCTTATTGGACAAGAGTTTTCAAGAATATAAGTTATGTACTATTACTTTTATTAGGATTATATATAGCCTTAAAATTATCACTATTTTATATGCCTTTTTTAGTAGCTTTTGTCATATCACTTATGATAGAACCAGCTATTAAATATATTATGGCGAAAACAAAGCTAACAAGAAGAACGAGCTCTATTATTATATTTGTAATCGTATCTGCTATTATTCTAGGAAGTTTAGCATGGATATTAATTACACTATTTTCGGAATCTTCTAGTCTATTACAAGGACTAAACAATTACTTTGATAAAGCTTATATGCAATTTCAAAAGTTCATAGAAAGTTTTCAATTTGACAAAATACATGTATCAGATGAAGTATTAAATGTAATTCAAAGTTCAACAGGGGATTTATTAGAAACGGCCTCTAATTGGCTCAGAAATTCATTAACAGGATTAATTAATATCGTAACAAGCTTACCATCCATTGCTATTTGTATTGGTATTACAGTAATTGCCTTGTATTTCATTTGTGTTGATAAAATTTATATATTAGACCAAGTAGAACATCATCTTCCTAAAATATGGGTGAGAAAAATAGGAAAACATCTAAAAGACTTAATCCAAACATTGGGAGGATACTTAAAAGCTGAAGCTACACTAGTTTTAGTATCCTTTATTATATCATTAGTAGGACTCTATATTTTGCAGTTTATGGGATTTCAGGTAGAATATCCATTATTAATGGCATTGTTCATCGGATTTGTCGATGCATTACCTATTCTAGGATCAGGAACAGTTATGATACCATGGGCCATTATCTGTGCGTTAAATGGTGATATTAACTTAGGTATCGCTATTCTTGTATTACTTATTATCATGTCAATTGCCAGACAAATATTAGAGCCAAAACTAGTTAGCAAAAACATAGGTGTACATCCAATATTTACACTAATTGCTATGTATACAGGATTTAAAATAATAGGAATTATAGGATTATTAATTGGACCAATCGTCCTAATTATCTTCAAAAATATATTTGCCAGTTTAATCGATCAAGGAGTATTCAAAACTATCTTCGACAGAAAATAGGGAGAATTGGGGACGTTTCCTTTTGCTCCTTTTGGTGCATTTGGGGACACATCTTTAATAGAAATTACTTTAACTAAAAATAGTTATGCAACATATTATAAAATTTGCATAACTATTTTTAGTTTTTTAGTTTGAGTTTAAAAGATGTGTCCCCAAATGCACCAAAAGGAGCAAAAGGAAACGTCCCCAATTACTCCCATTCAATGGTTGCTGGTGGTTTTGAAGTGATGTCATAGACTATTCTATTTACATGATTTACCTCGTTTACAATACGAGAAGATACTTTTTCTAGTATTTCATAAGGTATTTTACTCCACACACCTGTCATGAAGTCGGTTGTTTCTACGGCGCGAAGGGCAATGGTATAGTCATAAGTTCTTTCGTCTCCCATAACACCAACAGATTTTAGATTGGTAAGGACAGCAAAGTATTGATTAATATTTTTATGAAGTCCTGCGTTTGCAATTTCCTCCCTGAAAATACTATCTGCATCTTTTAATATGGTTAGTTTATCATCTGTAATATCTCCAATTACACGGATAGCTAATCCAGGTCCAGGGAATGGTTGTCGATAGACTAAATTTTCTGGAATTCCTAATTCTAAACCTGTTTTTCTAACTTCGTCTTTAAATAAGTCTCTTAATGGTTCTACAATTTCTTTGAAATCTACATAGTCAGGTAATCCACCTACGTTGTGGTGACTTTTGATGACAGAACTTTTTCCTAATCCGCTTTCGATTACATCTGGATAAATAGTTCCTTGTACTAAAAAATCAACGGTTCCAATTTTTTTAGCTTCTTCTTCAAATACGCGAATAAATTCTTCACCAATAATTTTTCTTTTTGTTTCTGGGTCTGTTACACCAGCTAATTTTTCTAAAAATCTATCTTTAGCATTTACGCGAATTAGATTGATGTCAAATTGATTTCTAAAGATTTCTTCTACTTCATCACCTTCATTTTTACGAAGAAGTCCATGGTCAACGAAAATACAAGTTAAATTCTTTCCGATCGCTTTGGAAAGTAAAACAGCAGCAACAGAAGAGTCAACACCACCAGATAAAGCACATAAAGCTTTTTTATCTCCGATTTTTTCTTTTAATTTTTGAATACTTTCTTGTGCAAAAGAACGAATAATCCAATCTCCTGTACAATTACAAATATTAAATAAGAAATTTTTAATGACTTGAATGCCATTAATAGAACTATTTACTTCTGGATGAAATTGAATTCCATATAATTTCTTTTCTGGATTTTCCATTGCAGCATTTGGACAAGAAGATGTAGAGCCAATATTATGAAATCCTTCTGGAACAGTTTCTACATAATCGGTATGGCTCATTAAGAAACCATTGGTTGTTTCAAATTCTTTAAAAAGAAGGGAAGAGTTGTTAATAGAAACATCAGTTGTTCCATATTCACGCTTATCAGCTCTAGCTACTTTTCCGCCTAAAGTATAGGTCATAAGTTGCATACCATAGCAAATACCAAGGATTGGTATTCCTAATTCAAAAATCCCTTCTGCACATCGAGGAGCATCTTCACCATAAACACTGGCAGGTCCTCCTGTAAAGATAATTCCTTTTGGATTTTTTTCTTTGATTTTTTCGATTGAAATATCGTAAGGTACAACTTCAGAATATACATTACATTCTCTAACACGTCTAGCAATTAATTGATTGTATTGTCCTCCAAAGTCTAGGATTAAAATTAATTCATTTTTCACTTGTTTTACCTCCCAAATAAATTTGTTTTATTTTATCATATTTTGAAGAAAAAGTAAAGAAATTGAAAATTCACTTGTAACTTTTTGTAACCTTGTAGTACAATATAAATAGAGATTATAAAAAGGAGGAAACAAATGATAGATTTACACATTCATACAACTTGTTCAGATGGAACAGATACGGTTGAAGAACTATTAAAAAAAGCAGAGAAAATGAACTTAGAATATATAGCAATTACAGATCATGACAATTGTAACAGTTATGAATTACTAAAACAAATAAATGTAAAAAATATATTTCATGGAAAAATTATACCAGGAATTGAAATTAAATGTTCTTACTTAAAAAGAAATATAGAAATTCTTGGCTATAAAGTCAATACGGAAAAAATGAATGCATTAATGAAAGAATTTTATAAGGACAAGTCAAGAGAAAATTTACAAAGAAAGTATTTAGATAGTCTATATGAAAAGTGCTTAAAAATGGGATTAAAATTAACACCAAAAGAAGAAATTGTTTGGAACCCTAAAAATGACTGGGCTAGTTTGACAATTTACAACGATTTTAAAAAATATGAAGAAAATCAAAGTAAAGTACCAGAAGACATGTGGGAAAACTTTACCACCTTTACTAAAAAATATTGCGCTAATCCAAATCACATCTTATTCATCGATAAAAGTCAAGACTATCCTAGTTTAGCAGAAGCTATCAATATGGTGAAACAAGCTGGTGGACTTGTATTTTTACCACATCTTTTTATTTACAAATGGGCCGAAAACAAAGAAGAATTTATTACTGGAATTGTAGATAATTATGCAATTGATGGAATTGAATGTTATTACAATTGTTTTACAGAAGAGCAAACGAACTATTTAGTAGAATTGTGTCATAAGAAAAAATTATATAAAAGTGGTGGTAGTGATTATCACGGATTGAACAAGAAAAATCTTGAATTAGGTGTTGGATACGGTGATTTGGAAGTACCAAAAAGTATAATAGAAGAATGGGTATAGGAGAGAAGAAGATGGATGAATTAAAAGTAGAATTAGCAATCGATATTATGCAAAGAAAAATTGCACACTTTATTAGAAATAATAAAGAAACTAATTTAGAAAGCTTCAAAGAAAAATTACAACAATTAGTAGAGGAAGAAGAAAAATTATATGAATTAGATGAAGAAACAATTCAAAAAGTATATGAAATATATTTAAAAGAAATAAAAGAGGAGAAGTAAGATGGGAAAATTTGATTTAACTGAAAATGACATTATAGAAAATGTCAATCGATTTTTAACGTATATTTATGGAACGTCAAAAAGTTCTAAAAATCCAGAAGTTTCATTTATTGTAGCTGGACCAGGAGCAGGGAAAAGTGGAGTAGAGATGTATTTAAAAAATCAATTAAAAGAAAGAGGAGAAAAAGCAACTGTTGTAGGATCTGACAAAATTGCAGAATTTCATCCTCATTATGAAGAAGCACTTACAGAATTATTACCAGAGGAACGTTATCATGTAACAAGACAATTTGTAAGACCTGCTACTCCTCTTATTTATAAAGAATTGCAAAAGCACAAGATTAATATATTAAATGAAAAAGTATTTAATAAAGGAAAGAGTGACATAGAATTTGTAAAAGCCTTTAAAGAAGCTGGTTACAAAGTAATTATTAATATGCTTGCAACTGATATTTTTGTAAATAGACTTTCTTGCTATGAAAGAGAGGCAAGAGCTTTAGAAGCTGGAGACTCACCTAGAGGAATTTCAAAAAAAGACCATGAAAAGATGTATAACGTATTTGTAGAAGAAATTAGACAATTAGAAGAAGAAGGTTTATGCGATAAAATTAATGTCTATCAAAGAGGAAAAAGTATTAATAAGCCATTGTTAGTTTATCAATCATGAGATACAAAATATCAAAATTTTGTAGAAGCCTTGTATACTGAAAGAACAAAACAAAGAAATCAACTTTTTTCTAATCCAGCTGATTATTTAATGAAAATTAAAAAAGCAAAAGAATCAATTCAATTAAATGGTGTTAATCCACTTATCACAGAAAATTCATTAAAAGGTCTACAGGAGTTACAAGAAGACTTTATTATGGAATTGAATAAGGAAATAACGAGATAAAGGAATAAGAAAAACTTATTCCTTTTATAATACACCAGCTGTTGGAATGTAGCTCTCATCGGGAGGATACACAAACTCATCATTTGGTTTATCAACCTTTTTTAGGCTAGTTACTTTAACAATTGGCATATCGCCATGGTATTCACCTTTAACAATTTTTCCAGTTAGTTCCACCCAAGTATCATTTTCAAATTCTTTTGCTGTATCATATTCGCATAAAAAACCAACCACAACCGATTGAAAATCAGAAGAAACTATCATATCTCGTGCTAAAATAAATTGATTTTCATTTAAATCTAAAACACGATAAACATATCCAGTAAAATTGATCTGTATACCAACATAACTATCGATATTTTCATGAACAGCTTTTAAAATATTGGTATAATTAGTAGCAGATAATTTGCTAATCTGTTTTTGTGGTAAACAGGAAGAATTCTCTTTTGCATTATTAGCACCATAGAAAACTTTAAAACTTACAATTCCTACAATAACAATAACAAACAAAACAACGCCAATAAAAAAATACTTAAAAGTTTTGCTACCATTAATTTTAATATTATAGACAAACATAAAAATCCTCTTTTCTAATAAGAATACTATTTACTTGAATTTATGTGAAAAACAAAAAAATATTCATAATTAGCAAAAAATATGATATACTAAAAGCCAAAAGGAAAGGAAGAAAAAATGGAAAATATCGTAATAGGAATAGAAGGAACAGTAGGTTCTGGAAAAACAAGTATCAGTAGAGGTCTGTTAGAAAAAATTGAAAATTCAATCATATTACATGGAGGTAATATATATCGTGCCATTGTTTATGGAATGATAGAATTAAAAGATATTTCACAAGGACTAGAAAATCTGGACATATTTGAAGTAATGAAACAACTAGAAATCGAAATAAAAATAGAAAATAGAGAAACTGTGATATATCGAAGAGGAGAAAAAATACAAGAAGAAGACTTACAATGTGCCAAAATATCGCTTGCTGTCTCGCAAGTAAGTAATAAGGCTAACAATGAAAAATTATACCAATTTGGAAGAAAGTTAATTGATACCTATCGAGAGGATTATAATGTAATTCTATCTTCCAGAGACATTATCAAAATGTATCCAGCTGTTACTTATCATTTTTTTATTGATGCTTCTATAGAAGAAAGAACAAACAGAAAATATAAACAATACCATAAAAAGATAGCAAAAGAGGAAATAAGAAAAATGTTGGAGGAAAGAGATAGATTACAAGAAAAAACAGGATATTATAAAATATATCCACAAACGAAAAGAATAGATGTTACAGAATGTAAAAATGTTAAGGAAGCAACAGAAAAAGTATTTCAATACATAAAATAAGGAGGCTTATTAAACAAAATGAATTTTCTAGGAATAGTGGTATCTTATTTATATATAGGAATTGTCATTATAAGTGCAAAAATTTTTGAGAAAAAGGGAACGGAATTTAGTAGAAAGTTTATACATATTATGTTAGGAAATTGGTGGTTTATTGCCATGTATTTTTTCACAAATGTATGGTTTGCCATGTTCGTGCCAATTACATTTGTAATCATAAACTATATTTCTTACAAAAAGAATTTAATAAAAGTGATGGAAAGAGATAAACAAGATGGGATTGGCACTGTGTATTATGCCATTGCACTATTAATATTGACAATTGTATCCTTTGGAATTTATAAAGAACCTTTACTAGGATTAATTCCTAATTTAATTATGTCATATGGTGATGGTTTAGCTGGAGTATTTGGCAAACTTATAAGAAGTAAAAAGTTTAAGCTAAGTAGTTCTAAAAAGTCTTATGCTGGATCCTTTACCATGTTTATCATAACAACACTACTTCTAGGAATATATTTAGCAACAAAACATGGAGAAGTATTTTGGAAAACAACACATTGGACACTTATTACAGTGATGATGGCTTATTGTATAACAGCAGTTGAAGCAATATCAGGAAAGGGAAGAGACAATATAACGGTTCCCATAAGCACTTTAATGATGCTTATTTTAATTGGATAACTTGCAAGATTATGTGAAATATGTTAAAATAAAGCGAAAAAACTTATAATGATAGATTCTTTTTAAATAAGGAGGAACGACAATGAAAAAAATGAAAAAGCGGTATGATCTTGTAACTAAAATCGAGATGATTTTAATACCAATATTTATGATATTGGTATTGGCAACTTTATTGATATTAATTATCAATATGACAAATCCAGCTAATTGGACTTTGATTTTGTCAGTTTTTATTTTATTTATTGTATTGGTTATCTTAGATAGGATCGAAAGAAATACGTTAAAAAGCATTTTTTTAGAAGGTTGTATTGATGGAAGAAATATGTATCTCTACGAAAATGTTCGATTGCAAGAAGAAGTTAAAGAAGCCATACAAAAGGAAATGGGTACAAATTTTTCGTTACCAATGGCAGGTATTTTCTTTGAAGAGTTACAAAATGAGTACTATATCTATGCTACCTACAGGAAAAAAGGAACTACAATTGTACCAAATTACCTCGAAGAAGGAAAGAAGGAAGATTTATATGAAGTTATCCAGATTTCAATTCCAGATTTAACAAAATTGGGATATCAAATCAGATTTACCGACTAGGTTTTACCTCATCTTACGAAATTTGTAAGGTGAGGTTTTTTCCTTTGAAAATATATAAAAAAGTACTTGCTAAATGTGAAGTTTAGTGATATAGTAACAAAGGAAAAAAGAACATAAAAAACATAAGAAGGGATTGAAGACAAAAATGAGTATATTTAACAAAATATTCAAATCATACAGTGAAAAAGAAGTAAAAAGAGTAATGCCATTAGTTGAAAAAATTAATGGACTAGAAGAAGAAATGTCAAAATTAAGTGACAGCCAATTAAGAGCAAAAACCGACGAATTCAAAAAACAATTACAAGAAGGAAAAACATTAGACGATATTCTAGTAGAAGCATTTGCAGTTGTAAGAGAAGCCTCTAAAAGAGTATTAGGAATGAGACATTTTGATGTGCAATTAATCGGTGGAATTATCCTACACCAAGGAAGAATTGCCGAAATGAAAACAGGAGAAGGAAAAACTCTAGTTGCAACTTTGCCTGTATACTTAAATGCACTAGAAGGAAAAGGAGTGCATGTTATTACTGTTAACGATTACCTAGCAAAAAGAGACAGTGAATGGATGGGAAAACTATATAAATTCTTAGGACTATCTGTTGGATTAGTAATTAGCGGAATGGAGCCAAAAGAAAAACAAGAAGCTTACAATGCAGACGTAACTTATGGGACCAATAATGAATTTGGATTTGACTACCTAAGAGATAACATGGTTATTTACAAAAACCAATTAGTACAAAGAGGATTACATTATGCCATTGTTGATGAAATCGACAGTATTTTAATTGATGAAGCACGTACACCATTAATTATATCTGGTAGAGCAAATGAGTCATCAGGACTATACAAAAAAGCAAATGACTTTGTAAAAAGACTAACACCAAAAGTAATTGTAGAAGAAGATATCAAAGATTATGACCAAGCAGAAGACAATGAAAAATACGATTATATCGTAGACTTGAAGGCAAAATCTGCGTCATTAACTGGAAAAGGTATTAAAAAAGCAGAAGATGCTTTTAACCTAGAAAACTTCAATGACTTGGAAAATTCAACATTAGTTCATCACGTAAACCAAGCTTTAAGAGCCCATGGTGTTATGAAAAAAGACATTGATTACATCGTAAAAGATGGAGAAGTATTAATTGTTGACGAATTTACAGGACGTATTATGTATGGAAGAAGATACAACAATGGATTACACCAAGCAATTGAAGCAAAAGAAAATGTAAAAATTGCAGACGAGTCTAAAACATTAGCAACTATTACCTTCCAAAACTTATTTAGAATGTATGATAAATTATCTGGTATGACAGGTACAGCTATGACAGAAGAAGGAGAATTCGAAGAAATCTATAACTTAGACGTTGTTGACATTCCAACCAATAAGCCAATGGTTCGTAAAGATGAAAATGATGTTATTTACAAAAACGAAAATGCTAAATATAGAGCTATTGTAGAAAGCATTAAAAAGAGCCATGAAGTAGGACAACCAGTCTTAGTAGGTACAGTATCCATTGAAAAATCAGAAAAATTAAGCCAGTTATTGAAAAAAGAAGGAATTAAACACGAAGTATTAAACGCAAAATACCATGAAAAAGAAGCTGAAATTGTAGCACAAGCTGGTAAATTTGGAGCTGTTACAATTGCAACCAACATGGCAGGACGTGGTACTGACATTATGCTTGGTGGAAATAGTGAGTTCCTAGCCAAAGAAGAAATGAGAAGAAATAAAGTAGCTCATGAAATCATTGAAGAAGCAGATACCTACTATGAAACAGAAGACCAAGAAATACTAAAAGCAAGAGAACAATTTAGAAGTTTGGTTAAAAAATACGATGAACAGATCAAAGAAGAAAAAGAAAAAGTAATTGCAGCTGGTGGATTAAAAATTATAGGTACCGAAAGACATGAATCAAGAAGAATTGACAATCAGTTACGTGGACGTTCTGGACGTCAAGGAGATAATGGTGAGTCTAAATTCTATATTGGATTAGATGACGATTTAATGAAAATATTCGGTGGAGATGCCATCACAAAAGTATACAATACAATTGGGGCAGATGAAGATATGCCAATTGAATCTAGAATTATTTCAAATGCAGTAGAAAATGCGCAAAAGAAAGTAGAAGGAAGAAACTTCAGTATTCGTAAAAATGTATTGAAATATGACGATGTTATGAATGCACAAAGAGAAATTATCTATAAACAAAGAAGACAAGTTTTAGATGGAGAAAATATCCATGACAGCATTATTTCTATGGTTGAATTTGTAGCAGATAATATAGTAGATATGTTTATTGATGTAGAAACTTCAGAGTTAAATGTAGAGTCTTTAAATACAGAAATTATCAATATTTTTGGAATTGATATGTTAGACTATATTAAAAATAACAAAACAGATTCTAATGCCATTTCAGCAGAATTAAAGAAAAAAGCAATGGAAATCTATGCTGAAAAAGAACAAGAAATTGGTCAAGATGAAATGAGAGAGTTAGAAAGAGTGGTTATGCTTAAAGTTGTTGACGAAAAATGGATGAACCACATTGATAGCATGGACGAATTGAAAAATGGTATTGGCTTACGTGCTTACGGTCAAAAAGATCCAGTTGTTCAGTATCGTTTAGAAGGTTTTGACATGTTTGACGAAATGATAAATGACATTAAAGTAGATGTAACTAAGATATTAATGCATATTAGACAACAAGGAGAAACAAAAAGACAAGAAACAGTTAAAATTACAGGGGCAGCTTTAGAAGCAATCCACAGTGTAGATGGAGGAGCTAAAATAGGAACAGATGTTGATAGAACAGTTCGTAATGAAGGTCCTAAGGTTGGTAGAAATGATCCTTGTCCATGTGGAAGTGGGAAGAAATACAAAAATTGCTGTGGCAAAAATCAATAATACTAAGATAGTGGAAATTTAGTTTTCCACTATTTTTAATTGACAAATTTAACATAATGTGATAAGATAGCAAAGTAACGTTAAAAATGACTTTAAGAAAGGTTGGTGCAACTATGATGAATGAAAACGTTAAGAAAGCTTATGAGAAACTGATTGACATCCGGAACATTCTGAGATATGCAAAGGAAAAAGACAAACCACTTATCGATGAATGTATGATGCAGCTGTTTGGTTCTGTGGAACCACTTTTAGAAGAAAAACAGTATGCTATTCTTGCGAAATCACTCCAGCAGCATGTTTTATCTTATTGTGGCGGAAAAGTAGATAAAGAATTTGTTTTGGAGTATACCTCCAAACTGATTGAAATGATCGAAGATGGAAACAAGCCTGCGTATTCTGAAGAAATTAAGCAGATGTACGAAGATGCCAGAACTGCATTCGAGGAGGTTAGTAGCACAGTACAGGAGGGCTTCAATGCTACTAAAGAAAAGGTTAAAGACAAAGGACCTAAATATGTAGCTAAAGCCGAGAAAAAGGCGAAAAAGACGGCACAAAAGTTTGTCGAAGGCTTCCAAAAATGGATGTATGAAGATGAGCAGGAAGAAAGCGAAGAAAGCAGAGACGAGTAAGCTAACTTGAAATTTTCAGATAACAATTGAATAGTGAATCTTGTGGCGGAAGAATAAATTTCTTTCGCCATTTTCTTATTTAATACGTTTTTCTTAACACTTTTTAATAATAAAGATAACCTTCAATACAAATGAAAAGAAATTTATCAATGCTAATTGACATAATTAATAAACGGTGATATAATAAGTGAACGTAATATAGTAACCAATTTAATGTTTAAACAATGGAGGTAAACACTATGGAAAATAACACACAAATGGCTACACAAACAACACCGGAAACAGTTGTGACACCAGACGTAGGAGCAATTGGGTTACAACAGATTTCTGTTCCAACAACAAAAAATGATGTCATACCGCTTAATTGCAAACAGGCATTAGCAACTTATTCAGAGAAAGAACGGCAGGAAATCTTAGAACTTGCAGATAGCATTGATGTTAGAAAAACTGAAAATGTTATGAGCTATGGTTCTATTGCATTGAAGAGGACATTTGAGCAGTGCGGAAGTTTTTTAAAAGATGAAAGAGGTTCACATGCTGACCAGGAAGTCATTTCAAGAGTTATTGAACTTTCGAAAAAGGCTTCGAACAGTTATGATGATTTCAATATGGTTCTTCAAGAGCCAGGCCTTTTTCAGAAACTCTTACTGAAACTTACAAGCGGATCCAAAAGCAAATCGAAGACAGATAAGATTCAAAAAAGTGCAGTAACTAGCTATAAACTTTTGGTAGAATTGAAAACGTCTTGCGATACTTGGGTTAATATGTTGAAAAATGCAATGGGAGATATTACAACTTCGATGCTGAGTGATATTGAGACAATTTCTTTGCTTGAAAAGTACATTATTGCTGGCAAGATTGCAGATGAACGAATTGCTGGTGAAATGCAAGCGATCCAAGAGCAGCATCAGACAACGGGAATGTTACAATATGCACATGATTATCAGGAACTTAAGGAAGGACATGACATTTTTGAAATAACGATGAACAACCTTGAAAAGTCCCGTATTATGTATTATTTAAGCATGGGGCAACTGTCATTAATCAAAAAGAGTAATATTGATGTCCAGATTGCAATTAACACGCAGGTCAATAACAGTATGGCTCTTGTGGGGCAGCAATTACGTAATGCACTGTTAAATGCAAAGACCAAAGAGGTCTTGGAAGGGCAGAATGCAATTGTGCGACTGAATGACGAACTTGTAAAAGATGTTAGTCAATCAGTTGGAATGACAGCAGAGCTAGCTGAGAAAGCGATGTATGCAAGTTTTTATAATGCGGACGCAGCAAAAACTGCGGTAACAGAAGTAATAAATAGTTGTGAAAACATTAAGAAAGTGGCTGATGAAATGCTTCCTAAGATGAAGGCAGATCTCACTGAATTAAATGGCTTAATCGAACAGCTTGAGCCAGTTGTTGGTACATCTATTGAAACATTAAATACAGAAACAAGCAAAACTCCAACTGGAGTTGCTGGTCTGAAATTTTAATTTCAGATAAAAAACATATCAAAAGGGTGGATTTCGAAAGAAATTCGCCCTTTTGTATTGATGTTTTACATAAAATATGGTATTATGTATATGTTATTTTTTTGAAATAAACAATAGAAAGGAGAAAGGGAAATTATGATTATAACTTCTCAAGGATTTGGGCATTTTACAAATGGAATTAACAATCAAGATTTTGGAATGGAAAACGAAAAAATGGTACTTATTTTAGATGGGTGCAGTGCTGCAAAGTATTCCGATTCCGGAGCACGGTTGTTTGGACAGCTTTTCTCAAGAAAGGAGGAATGTGATAGCTTAGAAAAATTTGAAGATAATGTAAAAAGTGTTTTTGATGACATACTTACTATGTTAAAAAAGTACTATCCAATTAGCGATGACCTCGAAAGAGATTACATTATGGAAAATCTTTTGTTTACAATCATAGCTTGTTTTGAAACAGAAGATAAGTACATTGTGAAACTTTTTGGAGATGGGTACATTATTACCCAAAATGCAAAAGGATTATTGAGTTATATGAAATTTGCATATGGAAGTTGCCCGCCATACTATGCCTACAAATATTGTAGTCAGATGGCACCTACTTTCAAGGATTATCAATTTAAGACATTTACCTTTGATAAAACAGTTTTCAAGAAGGTATTAATTGCTACTGATGGAGTTATGCCAATTATAAAATTTGACATGAAAGACATAGATACCAGTATTGTAGCTGAAAACTTCTCTCTGACAGAAACAATTCTCAAAGAAAAAAGAATGTCTTTTCATGATGATATTACAATTGGAATGTTAGGAGGTAAAAAATAATGGGTATATTTGACAATTCAAAAACAAAGGGTAAAAAATGGAGAAAGAAAAAGGATGAATATCCAGCAACAGTTGAACAACCTAAAAAAGAACAACAGCCAATTGGAAAAGAAAAAGCTTCCAAACTTGTGGATCCTAATTTAGAATTTCAATTGATGTATGGACTTCCAGAAGAAGGAACAACTTTCAGAACAGCCTCTTCTAAACCTATTATTCCAAAACCAATCATTAAACGGTTGGAAAAGAAAGAGCTTACCATTATTTTGGTAGAAAATACGGCAATAGTAGGAAACGAAAAAGATACTGTTTTGCAAATTGTTAAAAATTTTGCAAAGTCAGATTTAGTATGTATCATCAATTATGGTGAAACTGTAAAACAAAGTGAAATTTTCGAAACTTCTAAGGAAAAGGCTGTTCCTGTCTTATGTCATGAAATGACAGGAGAAAAAGTATGTTTATTTGATGCTTTGGTTCAGCTCGAGAAAATAGTTAATGAGAAATACTTGTCAATCGAAGAAAGAGAACATGACAGACTTCAAATTGATAAGATTAGTATCATTGGTATTGGAACTTGTAAAGACAATAGCTCTGTTACTTCGAAAGAAGAAGCATGGAACAGTTTTTACAAGGTAGCGTCAAAGATTAAAGTAACAACCAAATACTTTTGTCTTTCAGAAGAATATTTTAAGGAGGCAGCAGAGCTTGGTTTTCATTCGATCGGTTCTATTCCAAGAACTTTTCAATAAGAGGATAGGAGGAATATAACGTGACTTTTATGCAAAAAATTTATGATTTTTTTAACAATATTTTTCCCCCATTTTCTTTAGAAACGGCGGAAAATAATATTCCTGCACTTGCTATGCCAGAAGGTACTACCGAGCAAAGTGATACTTCTGTTGATAACCTTAACGAGGAAGTAGCAGAAGAAGAAATGCAAGAACGCATAAATGTTGCCAAGAGGACATTAATGACAAAGCTTTACGAACTTCTGCAAGAAATTGCTATCTTCGAAAATGATTTTCCGGAAGAATACAATGGATTTTTGCAAAGGATAGAAAATTTAAGAGCTTCGTACAATTCAAGTTTGGAAGAACTCAAAAAATTACTAACTTTTGAAATTGATCCAGATAGTGATACTTCCAAAATCGATGAGATAGTTAGGCTTCAAAAGGATATTCGAAAGTTCATTGAAAGCACGGTAAAGTTTCACATTATCTCAAAGCGCTTACAGCGACTAATTAAAAAATTGAATATTTTATACAACGTTTCGATAATCCATTCGAAAGAATGTGAAAAAGCAAAGGTTTGCTTACAGCTCGAAAAAGCGATTCAGAAGGAAAGAGAGATTGTAGAAGAATTCAAGAATTGCTATTATATTTTAGCAGACCAGCAGTTGAAAGAACGAGTAATAGAGTTATTGTCATATGTAGATTATCAAATTTTCAAATCTAATGTGCGTAACTCTGATAAATCGCCTAATATATTGCTTAAGGAAACTTCTGTTATGATGTCAGACTTTGATGAATTCGATTATGGAACTGTTTATATGGCATTCCTAAAGAATGAGTTATCTGACTTACTTGAGCTTTTACCTTTCATTTCTAATGACGGATATTACAAAGCTCTAAAAATGAGATCAGAAAAACTACTTACGCATCTTATTGATTTAAAAGATTCCAAAAAAATGCTCTTAGAGAATAATTTTTGGAATGAAATTTTAACATTTGAAACAGATTTGTTTGAGATGTTAAAGCTTAGCAAAGTTGCGGAAGAAAAAATTAAGGTGAAATTGATTGCTGGAATGGATATAACAGTAGACGAAGAAGAAGTCTTAGTTTCTCCTATTGATACAGCAAAGGTAGCCTTAGTAAGTATTTTTGCCAAAACACACGATGAACGTGTATGGTTACTGATGAAACTACTAGAAAACTTATCAGAGGATATTACTTACAAAGAAATTTATTTCTTATTGGTGCTTTTTGATACACTTGGGGTAGTAAAAAACACTTCAAATGATCTTAGTAGCCACATCCAGAAATATATTACAAAATATCCTTATCATTCAAAAACCATTACAGAAAAGAAACAAAAAGTACTAAATATTGCTAATAAGGAATATGTCGTTATTTTTCATTTGGATAACAATGAAACAAAAATTGTTCAAACACTTCGAAATTTAAATTTCGATTTTAAAGTAGAAAATAATAAGGTATTTTTAAATTCTTTTTACTTTAACGGTTTAGAAAATGTATTAAGTAACTTACAAACAAACACAAACAACTTATAAAATGGAGGTAAAAACGATGGCTAACTTTTATGATTTTTCTTCAGATAGGATTAATGCTTATGTACTACTTCTGGACTCATCAGGGTCTATGTGTGATGATGTACGCAATTGTCGAAAAGGCATTGGGTTATTTAAGGACAGCTTTGAGACATTTTATTTAAAAAATTCTATTGCTGTATCTGTTTGTCGGTTTAATGGGGAGTTTTATCCTGGTGAATTTAGACCAGTAAGTGAGATGAGTGACCATTATTATGCAGATGGAGCAACTGCACTGAATTATTCGATTTCAAAATCTGCAGATCTTCTTTGCAACTACGTTCGTGAAGTTGTTAAACGTACAGGAATCGTTCCAAGAGCAACTTTTGTGTGCTTTTCAGACGGAGAACCTTGTCGTGATAAAATGACAGATGAACAGGGAAGAAAAGCTGTTGCTAGAATGAACTATTCTGGAATAGATACAGCATTTGCAGCATTCGGTAAAGACATTAGCGCAGAATATGGGAGAAAGCTGGGATTTAAGGCAACTGTTGATGTAACAAATCGATCTGCACTCTTAAACTTCCTTGGAGTTACTCTTCCTAATTCATGTAAAGAGCAATCACAGAGCTATAAATCTTTGGGAGCGGACTTCTTTAGTCAGGGAATGCATTCGAGTCAGTCCCAGGGATATTCTCAAAGAACAGCTCAAGCCTTAGAAGACGATGATTGGATTGATGCAATATAAGGGATAGGGGGATGTAATTCCCCCTACAGACTAAAAAAGGAGAAAACTTATGAATGATAAATTTAAAAAATTTATTTTCAATAATTTTGAAAAAAGCTCTTATCAATTAGTATCTGAAGTTATTGGCAAAGAAAAAATCTATTATCGGGATGGCAAAATAGTTGTCTTGCTAGAAGACAAAGAAGTTGGAAAAAGGATTTTTCCCGTTGTAAAAAGTTTAAAACAATGGAAAGAAACGATTTCATCTAAGAAGCATATTGATTTTAAAGTTACAGATTTTATAGCTGATAAATCAAATTGTGTGCAAATGTTATTTGCTGATATGCAATCCTATTTAGTAGAGGAGTGGAAACAACTAGGAGACTTTGAAAAGCTTCAAGAACTAGTTTCTTTTGCACAGAAAATGCAGGAAAAGGGGTATACCATTGATGAGACTGTTTTTAATAAGGAAACATGTATCTATTTATCTAGTTTTCTTTCATTTTTTAAACTTGGGGGTACAGAAAATGGATGTCTTATAAAATATGTTCATTATGTACTTTCAGGTGAAGATAACATGGAAGAATTTTACCAGACAATCATTGAAAAAAATGAAATTTGTAGATTACGTGATTTTCCTTATGGCATGTCAATTATTCAAATGTGTTATAACTATTGTGCAAATGGAACTATTCCAAATATTGATTTAGTTTTACAAAAGGAAGGCATAATACGTTTTCTATCATCCTACCAGCCTAATGTATATATTATTGGTGACTCCAATTTCAGTAATAAATTGCCAGTAACAGAGAAGACAGAAAACTATACCATTTATGATAACCGTATAAAAATCTATCGAGAAATGGATAATAAGTTTAGCGAACTTTTAAAGAGTGGGACAAACGAAGGATTTCTTAATTGTACAAGGGAAGATTTGGAAGACTGTTTTAAAACTTTCGTTGTTGATTTTGATGATAACATTATTGGATATGAATATGAATGCACAGCAGGTAAAAATAAATCAGCAATTTTAGATGTTGCATTTGAAAGCCAAGCTGATATTCTTGATTTTGTTTCTAAGTTAAGCAGTTATCTTCATGGACTATGTGTAAAAGCACATTCTGAGTTTGAAACAGATAAACATGAATTTGACATAGAAACAGAAGTAGTGTGTTATCCAAACAATAATTTTAAAATTGTTGAAGTTGATAGCTTGTTTAGACTTGTTTCAGAAAGTCCTCAAAAGATAGACGAAGATATTACCATGCTATTTTTCAAATTGCTTCGTGCTTATTTAGAAAAAACGTATGGTGAAATTTCAGACAAGTTAACTCTTTATGAGAAAAAGGAAGTTCGATATCTGTCTCCTAGGCTTGCAAAAGAATTCTATAACTTTGTTATGGCAAAAAAAGTAGACATTGATAGAGCAACTGAGAAATTTAATAGCTTTATCCTGTACGATGGGAAACCTATTGATAAGAACTTGTTGTTTGACAGAAATTTTTTATACAATCCATTGGAGACGATTCCCTTCGCATTTGAACAAGAAGTGAAGGATAGGTACAACGTTAAGATGGAAAGAAATACAAAAGAAAGGCTACCAGATGGAAGACTTGTAGTAACTTTTAATAAGAGAGAAAACATTTATACGCTAGCACGCAAAATGAACTCTTTGGATGATGAGATTGCGAATAAATTTTACGGCTTTAATAAATATGTAGAATTTGTTGAAATATCGGAAATTATTTATTCTTTCGATCTCAATTCAGATAATTTATATTATGTTTCAGGGTATATAACAACACCTTTCTTTGGAGAGCCAATCACAATGGATAGTTTCTTAAAATACAACAACAAGGAAATATTGCAAATCGCGGGGATGTTAATGACTAACTTTGGTAGATACTTTATCCATTTGTCAAATATTTATATAACTTTGCGGGATGATGAGTTTTTCTTCTATATCAATAAACTAGATGAAGTTTTTGAAATCTTAAGAAGTGGTGAGGACTCAACATTAGAATTTATTAAAAAATTCTTTAAGCAATTAACAAACAGAGGGTATAATGAAAATGCCTTTGTGGATTTAGGTTTACACGAGTCCCTCTACGACTATGAATCCTATTTGATTTGTCTTGCTGAGGAAATGGATGCATATTGTGAAGAACACAAAATTTATTATGATAGCTCAAAACAAATGTGTCCAGTTTGCTTGAAGACACGTCAAATAATACAACAGGATGAGTTAGAAAATTTAGCTAAAGTTTTTGAGGATAACTATGCTATTCATTATAAACTTTCTTGTGAGTATAATCTCAAAGTTTATAAAGAAGAAAGTCTTAATATGGCAAAAATGGAAGCAAATATTGATAAAATAATTACTAGAAGAATGAGCGAAGAAGCTTATCCATTACAGCAAGATTGTTTCCTTCCTTACAAAAAAGCTTTATCAGCTAGTAATCAAAAATTTATAGGATATCTTTATAATGCTATCGATTTTGACAATTTAGATTTTAAAGACATAAAAGATGTGGAGAACTTAAAAAACTTGCCAAGAATTAAGTGTTTAATACGGTTGATTTTACAAGTAAAAGAGCTTGTTAACAATCAGCTATATTTCATTCAAAATCCATTTGGTGATGTTTTCTTAAGTAAGAACTATAAGGGACAAGTACAAATTGTTAATGTTGAATTTTTGGGAGAAGAAGGAAAGCAGGCCAATACATTAAAATGGACATGCCAGTACATCCTTAATGTGATTAACTTAGATAAGGATATTGATATCTCTGCTGTAAATTGGGTAAAAAGAGGAAATATAGACTACCTTCTAAATTTACTTGGTGAATATGCTGAAACTTTAACCATGTATTGTTCTATTCACAAAATTTATTATAAGGCTGACGATTTATTCTGCCCTAGATGTGTGGATAGAACGAAAATGAAAAAGCTAGACATTAAGTATGTAAATTCTTCTAATATTTCTGATTGGAAAGAATTTGGTCAAGGCGGAGAGGCTATTATATATGAATATAAAAATAATAGTGTTGCAAAAGTTTTCAAAGAAGATCAAATTGATTATTCTTTTAAGAGCAAAATTCTCTCTGCTATTATAGCAAAAACAGAAATCTTGGAAGAAATCAACCAGCAAAATCATAAGTTTAAGTACATTTTTCCCAAGAAAATTCTGGTTGACAAAAAAACGAATAAGATCTTAGGCTATATCATGGATCAAAAAGTAAAGGGCGAGCCAATCTCTGCTTTATGTGATACGAAGCAAGTAAACGATTTAGGTATTACTCGTAAAGATATACTCGAAATTTTAATTACAATAAGTGAAGGAGTTCAAACTTTACATGATAAGGCAAATATCTTTATTGGTGATTTGAATGGTGGAAATATTCTTTTTGATAAGGACAAAAACGTATATTTTTTGGACTTTGATGGAATGGGTGTAGATAATATTTCGCCAATCTTTTGGACAGATGGATATATTGACCCAGTATCTAAGAATAATGGTAATATTACTAAAAAAGATGACTGGTATTCAATGGCTGTTCAAGCATTTCACTATCTCACTTTTATACATCCTTTCAATGGGGTTTATGAGGTAGATGGACACATTTTAGAAATTCCCGAAAGAATGGAACGCCGTTTATCTCTTTTAGGAAATCATGGCATAGCCATCCCTCCTATTGCAGTACCATGGGATGATTGGATGAGAGATGATCTGAAAAATGTTTTTTTGAACACTTTCGAAGGAGATCTTAGACGTAGCATTGTTCCAGAACTTAAGGCACAATATCAAGCTCTATATACAGGAAATACAGAAAAGAAAGATATTATTCCAATTGGTTCGAAGTTTATTGCCAAAAAGAACAATCCTTTTTCCAGAAATGTAGTTCGCATTATCAATACTTGTTCTGCTATAGGCAGAGAAAGTAATGATTATTATGCTACTATATTAGATGACAAAGCAGAACATTATGCACATTTTCCAAATTGTATGGAAATTATCGATATTTTGCCTTTATATGGTTATACCCTTGCTTTGGCAGTATACTCAAATAGAATTGTTGGATTTGACATCAGGTCAGACCATCAAATTTTTGAAGAGAAATTCTGCTATGATACAGATAACGTTGTAGTAAATGATAATGTTCTTTACATAAGTAGAGAAAATATTATCCACAGGATTGAGTTTGGTTTAATTGATGTCATAGGACGAGATAAAATCAAATTCTTGAAAAACCAGGAAACCGTTGGTTTTTTGGTACAATTCAATGCAAAGTTTATGCAAGTTAAGCGCGACAAAGAGGGAAGAGATAAGATTTATTGCAATAGCGAAGAGCTTTGCCAAATCGATTCGAATTCCAATTCTAAGTACAACATTCTTTATGATGATGTCTCAAAGATGTGGCTAGTAATTAGTACGAAAGGAAAGTTTCTTATCATTAACGCATCAAATGGACATTACACAGAAGGTCAAATTCCAGCAGATGTTAATGACATGAATGTGAAAAATGTCGCCTTTAATAAGGGAGTTATTTACATTCCTAGTCAAGACAATCTGTACATTATCAAAACAAATAAAATGACCCACAAGAAGATGGAGTGCACAATTATGACTCCAAATTCACGTTTGTGCAACTTTAACTCTCGAGGTTTCAGTGTGATAACAGATTATGTTCTATATGATGTTTCTAAGAAATAGGAGAGCATGCGCATCAAACCTGCCAATTAATATTGGCAGGTTTTTTTAAAATGAAATAAATGTACTTGAATTAAAAAAGAAAATAAGATATGATAATAAAGAAGGAGAGTGATAAACATGTTAGAGTTAGAAGAAAACACAAAAATACTTCAAGCTTTAAAACAAAAACTACAAGAATTGGGTGAATCTCTTTGACATTGCTGAGCTAAATAAACAATTAGAAGAACTAGAAAAGAAAACAATGGAAGAGAATTTTTGGGGAGATAGCAAAAGTTCCAGCAAAGTATTAGCTAAAATAAAGGCAATCAAGAATAAAACCAATCAATATACTGAAATAAAAAATGAAATTAATAATTTAGAAGAACTAACTGAATTAGTAGAACTAGAGCCAGATGAAGAAATTGCAAAAGAAATTCTAAGAAATACAAATAAAACACAAAAACAAATTGAGAAATTTGAAGTTGCTACTTTTCTATCTGGAAAATATGATAACAACAATGCAATTGTTACCATTCATCCAGGAGCAGGAGGAACAGAATCGCAAGACTGGGCAGAGATGTTATACCGTATGTATACCAGATGGGCTAATAAAAATAATTATGAAGTGAAAGAATTAGATTACTTAGAAGGAGAAGAAGCTGGGATAAAAAGTGTAACTTTTGAAATTGTAGGGGAAAATGCTTATGGTTACATGAAATCTGAAATGGGAGTTCATCGATTAGTAAGAATTTCTCCTTTTGACAGTGGAGGAAGAAGGCATACATCTTTTGCCTCTTTGGAGGTTTTACCAGAAATAACAGATGACATTGAATTAGAAATTAATCCAGATGACTTAAGAGTGGATACCTATCGTGCTTCAGGAGCAGGAGGGCAACATATCAACAAAACCTCTTCAGCAGTAAGAATAACACATATACCAACCAACATTGTGGTAGCTTGTCAATCAGAACGTTCACAAATTCAAAATAGAGAAACTGCGATGAAAATGTTAAAATCCAAATTATTAGATTTAAAAGAAAAAGAACAAAAAGAAAAAATTGAGGATTTAAAAGGTGTCCAAATGGATATTGCATGGGGAAGTCAAATTCGTTCTTATGTATTTTGTCCTTATACGATGGTAAAAGACCACAGAACCAATTATGAAGTTGGAAATGTACAAGCAGTTATGGATGGAGAAATTGATGAATTTATGGAAAGCTATTTGAAACTGAAATTATAAACTTTTTAAACAATTATAACATACAATATAGAGAGTAGATTTAAAATAAAATCCGCTCTCTATATTATTTTACAAAAGGCGAGTGATTAAGGTGGACACAATTGTTTTAAAGTTTGGAGGTAGTTCTCTTGCTGATAACGAAAAACTAAAAATGGTAGCTGAAAAAATAATTGGATTATATCAAAAAAATCATAATATTGTAGTTGTAGTTTCAGCACAAGGAAAAACAACAGATAAACTAATTTCAGAAGCAAAAGAGTTATCTTCCATAACACAAGACAGAGAAATGGATGTATTGTTAAGTACAGGAGAACAAATTTCAACAGCTAAATTAAGTATGTTATTAAATCAAATGGGATACCGAGCTGTTTCCTTAACTGGGTGGCAAGCAGGAATTTATACCAATAATACCAATCAAAATGCAACAATTAAATGGATTGATACGGCAAGAATAAAACGAGAATTAGAAAAAAGAAATATTGTTATTATTGCAGGCTTTCAAGGAATGAATGAAAATAAAGATATTACAACATTAGGAAGAGGAGGATCAGATACAACAGCAGTTGCTATATCGGCAGCTCTAGGAGCTAAAAATTGTTATATTTTCTCTGATGTAGATGGAGTTTATACAACAGACCCAAACAAAATAGAAAATGCCAAAAAACTACCAGCAGTTTCGTATGAAGAAATGTTAGAAATTTCGAGTGAAGGAGCTAAAGTATTGCATAATCGTTGTGTGGAAATTGGAGAAAAATTTAAAGTACCCATCATTACAAAATCGACATTTAACAATAGACCAGGAACAGTCATATCAGATATAATCGAAGAAAATACCGTTAAAAGTATTGTAAAAAAAGAAGTCTCTAGGATTTCTGTTATTGGAAATGGCATAATAAGAAATTTTTCTATTATAAAGAAAATATTAGAGATAGTAGAAGAAAATAAATTAGAAATGCTAGAATTCAATGTAACAGAGTCAAAAATATCTGTTACTTTTAAAACAGAAGTAAATGATGAGATTTTGAAAAAAATACATGAAATTATTTAAGGTCAGAAAAAGAGCAAAGCTTAAAACTTTGCTCTTTTATAGATTGATTATGTGTGGAAATAAGCAGAATATACATCTGCTATTCCGTTTGCGTTAATTCGGTAGACATTCACTGGGTCAAGATTAGAAATCTGAACCGACTCATCTAAATAGTCTTTTAGATACTGACCATAATTGCTACGTGTTTCTGGCTCTCCATGTGTTATAAACACAGAACTTAAATCATTTAAACTTTGTGCAAAAGCTCGCAACTCATTTCTTTTGGCATGAGCGGAACGCTCACCAGACCGTTTGAATTCACATCTCTTGGTTAACGGTATACCTGCGTAGGTTACTTCGCTGCCATAGTCAGCTTCCATTAGAACAGAAGCTTTTGACTCTGGAGAACAATATCCAAGATAATGGATAAGTGCATCGTCACGCTCAATATACTTGCAGATGTAACTTTGAATTGGTCCATAACTTCCCATACCACCAGGAGCTAGTATGATTTTAGGCGATTTATCAGCAATAATAGCTCTGCGAATTTCGCGCTTTTCTTTTCGCTCTACAGTATGAAAGTTTTGCGGAATGAAATCAGTGCGTAGTTTTTTTACACCTAAGTCACATGCACGATATCGTTTTGTATATTCCAACGAACTATAGCCATCACCCCAGATTGGTATATCAAGTGGTAATAAGTTTTTTTCCTGCATGTTTTTTAAATACAAGAGCATTTCTTGAAATCTGCCTTGCGAAAAAGCAGGGAAGATAACAGTTTTTCCATCCAATATTGCTTTTTTTGTATTTTTGATAATACAAGGAGCAAATTTAGGATTATTGGAATCAATGTCGCCATAAGTCGACTCTGTAAACAGTGCCGAGATATGCATGTTTCGTACAGTTTCAGGTAACGACTCCACATGGAAGAACATGTTTTTGTTGTTATAATCTCCAGTAAAAAGAAGATTAATGCTTTCTTCAGCATAGCTAATTTGCACTAATATGATGGAAGCGCCAATTAGATGTCCATTTGGATACATTACAACTCGAATGTTCTTATGCGGTTTAATAACACGTTTATAGCAACATCCTACCATTAACTTTAAGGTGTTATCTACGTCTTCTGTACCATATAACCGATACCCAGTAGTAGTATCTCTGATTTTGCAACTGTCGTACAATGCTACATCGATTAATTGATATGTGCCATAGCTTGCAAAGATAGGATTGCAATATCCCTGTTTAACTAGCAAAGGCAATAAACCAATATGGTCTACATGGTTGTGAGTTACAAATACGGCATCAATTTCTTCCGCATCAAATGGAATAATCCAATTTTTGCTACTTGCATCTGCCTCTCCCTGGAAAAGTCCGCAGTCAATTAAGAACTGAAACGTTTTTCCATTTGGAAAATGAACTTTGAACCGATTGCAAGAGCCGGTTACACTAGAACTCCGTGAAAAGACTTCCACGTAAAAGCCCCCATTTTTTTGAATTAACATATAATAATCATCCTCCTATTCATAATATTGAATATGGTAATTACTACGAGTTTCGAGTGAATTATATCATATTTACATAAAGAAAGCAATACAATTCGTTTAAACAATCCTAAAAAATTGTTCTAAATAAGACAAACCGTGAATATATATAAGTTAGCAAGGAAAAATTGAGATAGGGAGGCAAAATAAATGATGGTAGATGAAAGAAAAACAATTAGTACAGGAGTAATTCAAAATGTTATTTTAGAAAATAGAGGGAAATTAAGTATATCAGGAGTTTTAGATGTTCTAAGTTTTGATGACCAAGTTGTTATTTTAGAAACAGAATTAGGACTATTGACAGTAAAAGGGGAAAATATTCGAATTAACAAGCTAAGTATTGATACATCCGAAGTAATTGTAGAAGGAAGTATTTCTTCTTTAGCCTATAGTGACAAAGAAAACGAAAAGCAAAAAGGAAGTAGTTTATTAGGCAAAATTTTTAAATAAGTAAAGTAGGGGGAGTCAAATAATGGTTTCAAATCAAGTATATTTGTTTTTAGTGTTTATTGTAAATGGAGTACTCATTGGTCTATTATTTGATTTTTTTAGAATTGCTAGAAAAGTAATTCCTACCAATGATTTTGTAACTTATATAGAAGATGTCTTATTTTGGATTTTAGCAGGAAGCACTGTATTGTATTCCATTTTTATCTTTAACAATGGAGAATTACGTCTATTTATGTTTTTAGGAATTATTCTAGGAGCTTTTACCTATATGGTATTTATTAGCTCTTACATTATAAAAATCAATGTAAAAATAATTAATATACTAATAATTCCTTTTAAGACTATCTTTAAAATACTACATAAAATATTTTTCAGACCTTTTACTGTTATTTTTATTAATATTAGAAAAAGTTTTACAAAATTCGGCATAAAACTAAGAAAACAGAAAAATATTGTAAAAAATTGAAAATAAAAGAAGGAAATCGAAAATAAATGTAGAATATATAAATGTGATACATAAAAAATGGAGAGATTACGGATGATGAAAAAAACAAAAATTTATAAAAAATTATTGATAATTGCAATTGCTATCTATGTCATATTTACTTTAGTAAATCAACAAAAAACCTTAAATCAATATAGTAGCAACAGTAAAGAATTATCAGCTCAAATTGAAGAACAAAAAGAACAAAAAGAACAGCTTGCTAAAAAGAAAGATGATGTAACATCATTAGATTATATTGAACAAACAGCAAGAGAAAAATTGGACATGTATTATCCAAATGAAAGAGTATATGTAGATAGAGGAATGTAATTTTCAAAAATTATATTCCTTTTTTTGTAAAAAATATTCCTTTTTGGAAAAATTTATGTTATAATTAATACGTTATTATTTCGATATCAATTTTCCCCAACAAAAATAAAATAAAAGAATAAGGAGGATTTTTATGTTAAACATAGAATCAATGACTTTAATGGAATTAAAAGAATTAGCAAAAGAGCATAACATAAGAAATATTTCAAAACTAAAAAAGGAAGAACTAGTAACTGTTTTAAAACAAATTACAAATCAAGCTACTAAAATGCCTGAAATAGTAGAAGAACTAGAAGAAGCAGAAAAGCCAGAAAGACAATATGACGCAAATGGAGAACCAATTGTAGACTACAAATTGACAAGCGATGGCGATGAAATTGTAGAAGGAATTTTAGACATATTACCAGATGGATATGGTTTTTTAAGGGGAGAAAACTTTTTATCTAGCGACAAAGATGTCTATATTTCCATGATTCAAATTAGAAGATTTAGACTAGACACAGGAGATGTCATAAAGGGAATTTCACGATTTAGAGAAGGAGAAAAATTTCCATCTTTAATTTTTGTTGGTGAAGTAAATGGAGAACATCCAGAAAAAGCAATGAGAAGAAGAAGATTTGACGAATTAACTCCAATCTATCCAAATGAAAGATTAAAATTAGAAACTACATCAAATGACTATGCTACTAGAATAATAGACTTAATGTGTCCAATTGGAAAAGGGCAAAGGGGAATGATAGTAGCACAGCCAAAAGTTGGTAAAACAACTTTAATGAAAAAAGTTGCCAACAGCATTTCAACAAACAACCCAGAAACTGAATTAATTGTATTATTAATTGATGAAAGACCAGAAGAAGTAACCGATATGAAACGTTCTATTAAAGGACAAGTTATTCATTCAACCTTTGACGAACTACCAGAGCATCATGTAAAAGTAGCTGAAATGGTATTAGAACGTGCAAAAAGATTAGTAGAACAAGGAAAAGATGTTGTTATCTTATTAGACAGTATTACAAGACTTACAAGAGCTTATAACTTAGTTATTCCTTCTTCAGGAAGAACCCTATCTGGAGGTATTGACCCAGCTTCCTTGCATAAACCAAAAAAATTCTTTGGAGCAGCAAGAAACATTGAATTTGGTGGAAGTTTGACTATTTTAGCAACTGCATTAATCGAAACAGGAAGTAGAATGGATGACGTTATCTTTGAAGAATTCAAAGGAACTGGTAATATGGAAGTACATTTAGATAGAAAACTATCCGAAAGAAGAATTTTCCCAGCTATTGATATCAATAAATCTGGTACAAGAAGAGAAGACTTATTATTAACACCAAAAGAAAAGGATACTGTTTTTGCTTTAAGAAAAGCTATGAACAGCATGCCAGTTGCAGATGTCACAGAACAAGTAATTAGTCATATGACACAATCTAAGAACAACGATGAATTTATTGACCAAATGGATAACTATTTAAGAAGATTTAAATAGAAAAAATAGTGTCAATAATTTTTAAATATTTCACTAAAAAATAGTCTTATTTTATTAGCAAA
>CAMNWO010000004.1 GCA_946565805.1 uncultured Clostridium sp. | reverse complement strand
TTATGATAGAATGACAATGCCATGATTTTGAGATAAAGGTGGACATTGAGACAGTAGGTGAGACAGTGGGAATGAGACAGTGGGGACAGTCCTTTTATGTCTCATTTATTAATAAATATTTAATAAAATAATAAAAGTATTTTAAATGAGACATAAAAGGACTGTCCCCACTGTCTCATTCCCACTGTCTCACCCACTGTCTCAATGTCCACCTTTATCTCAAAATCATGAGCCATTAAAAGAAGGGAAGGATAAGAATGGGAGAAGAACTAAAGGAAAAACTTTTTAATCAAAAAGAGATTGGATGGGACAGCGTTGATGAAGCAAAAAAGGAAAAGATTTTTAAATTGTCAAAAGATTATATGGATTTTTTAAATGTAGCAAAAACAGAAAGAGAGTTTATTAAACAAGCAAGAAAGTTGGCAGATAGCCATGGCTATAGGGACATTATAGAGTTCCAAACATTAAAACCAGGAGATAAAGTATACTTTGTAAACCGTGAAAAAAGTATGTATTTAGCAATAATAGGAGAAGAAAGCATTGAAAATGGGATGCATATTATTGGTTCTCATGTGGATTCACCAAGATTGGATTTAAAACCAAATCCATTATATGAAGATACAGGATTTGCTTATTTTAAAACACATTATTATGGTGGAATCAAAAAATATCAATGGACAACTATTCCATTAAGTATTCATGGTGTGATTGTAAAGACAAATGGAGAGAAAATAGAAGTTAATATTGGAGAAGATGAAAATGACCCAATCTTTACTATTACTGATTTATTACCACATTTAGCGCAAGAACAAATGGAGAAAAAATTAAAAAATGGAATTGAAGGAGAGGACTTAAATCTATTAATAGGAAGCATTCCATACCAAGATAAAAAAGTAAGTGAAAAGGTAAAACTAAATATCTTAAATATTTTAAATCAAAAATATGGTATCACAGAAGTGGATTTCACAAGTTCAGAATTAGAATTAGTACCAGCTTTTAGAGCAAGAAGCTTAGGATTTGATGAAAGTATGGTAGCAGGTTATGGACAAGATGATAAAGTATGTGCTTACACATCACTTGCTGCTATGATGGAATTAGAGAATGTTAAAAACACAGCAGTTTGTATTTTATCTGACAAAGAGGAAATTGGAAGTATGGGAAATACAGGAATGGAATCTCATATGTTTGACTTCTTTGTATCAGAAATTTTAAATAAACTACAAGTCAACAGACCAAACCTATTAGACAAAGTATTTTGCTTCTCAAAAATGCTATCATCTGACGTAGATGCAGGATTTGACCCAATATATAGCAGTGTATCTGACAAAACCAATGCAGGATTCTTAGGAAAAGGAATTGCTTTAGTAAAATACACAGGAGCAAGAGGAAAATCAGGAGCTTCTGATGCCAATGCAGAATATGTAGCTTGGGTAAGAAACGTTTTAGAAAAAAGCAATATTAAATACCAATTAACCGAATTAGGAAAAGTAGACATCGGTGGTGGAGGAACTATCGCATACATTTTAGCTAATAAGGGAACAGATGTAATTGACTGTGGTGTGCCAGTATTATGCATGCATGCACCTTACGAAGTAACTAGTAAATATGATATTTACTCAGCTTATGAAACATATAAAGCTTTTTGGAAAGAATAAAATGAGACATAAAAGGACTGTCCCCAAGTGTGTCATTTTCCAAAAACACCGCGTAGATAAAAAGATTATCTACACGGTGTTTTCTTTTTAGGATAATTAGATGTTACGGCTGTGGTGGATCATAAAAGACACAAATTCCTTTATATTCTCTGTTTTCATAAAGTTCCTTAAGACCGTCTTTATGCATCATAGCTCTGATATATCTAACACATCTTAAAGACATACCAATAGAGTCAAACACATAATTCTTAAATAATGCATATTCATCGCATATTTGGATAGAGCCAGAAGGGCACTCGCATAACTGAGAAACCATAGCTTCATAGTAATTTTTTGCTAAATTTTTTTCAGATACAATATACTCTGAATAAGCATGGTTTATCTTTCTTACCCATTTTTGAGCAAAAGTCAAAGGCTGACTTTTTTTAGAATCTGGAACAACAAGACACATATTAGCCAACGTACAGCTAAGGTGATTGAATGTGCAGATAATAAAACCCAAACCCTCAATAATCTCAAAAATCTCTTTTTCTGGTATATCAGGCCAACAAAACCGGTTACCGTATACAAAGTCGTAGCTTTTTTTGTATTCTTCGTAGGTAGTGGATAATCTGTCGCTACTAGAAAAGTACTTATGGATAGGAAGGGGTTTGCACTTTTTGTTCCCAGTTACTGCTCTCCATGCATGGCCAGTTGAAATAAAAAGTTCAAGCCAGTCAGTAAGGATAAGCTCTACTTCTTGCTGCCGTTGTTGATGAATTTCTTTACACTTGTTTCGTAATACTTCTACATTTGCCATAATTTCATCCTCCTAATTTTATGAAATACTAAAAGTAACGAAAGTAGTATATCAAAATTATGTTAATATGTCAACAAAATACAAAAGTTATTAATACGATCTGCAAGCTATTAGATTTAAGCAACAAAAAATTGCCAAAAGGACTGGACCTACTGGCAATTTCAAAACTAATTTAAATCTTGCAACAAATCAATCATTGCATTAATAAAATCTTTTTTCTCAGCAGAAAGAGAAGAAATCTTTTCTGAAATTTCTATATTTTTAGTAGCTTCTTCATTCGTAATAAAAGAAGCATAAATTGTATTAGGAGTAATTCCTAAAATATTCATATAATTAATTAGGGTTTGCGTCTTCACTCCATTATTTCCATTTTCAATTCTAGAAATATATTTCAAAGAGATACCTAACTTCTCAGATAGTTGTTCTTGTGTTAATTTATTTCTTACACGAAAATCTCTTAATATTTTTCCAAATTTTTTGTCAATATCAGATTTTGAAACTGAACTCATTTACTACCTCCATGCAATCCAAAATATCAATATTAGTATACCAATACAAATAAAAATGTTGAATACATTAATACTGCAACAGTCATGAAACTTAATGGCACTAAAATTTTAAAAAATGCTTGAAATTACAAGTTGAATGTGATATTATAAATAGAAAGAAAGTATCACTACTAGTATTACACATAAAAATAAATTTATTCTAATAGCATAGAAAAATATGAATAAAAAGGAATGTAAAAATATGGTAAATGAAGAAAGTTATATGATTTTTCTAAAACGAATCATAGCATGTATTAGTCACGGTGACTATTATTCGGTCAAAGAATTATCTCAGTTAGAGTTAGAAAAAATGGAAAAACAGATAAAAAAAAGTAAAAATCGGATAGAAAAAAGAAACGATAAAAAAGCTTATCGTTTCTTTTTTGGTAGAAACTCCCATTGCTTTTAGAAAAAGTAGCTTTTATAATAAAATTAGAATAAAAAATAATAGTAATTTACCAAGAAAAGAAGTTATTTGTAAGGAGAAATTTGAAAAAATCGACAAAATATGATATAATGGAAATAGTTATTTATGGGGGTGATACAAATGAAAAATAAAATAATAGGAAGTATATTTATAATGATATTAATAGTGATTATGAATTTATCAAATGTGATGGCTTATTCAGACGACCTTTTTGAATTTGATTTACCAGATAATTACGCAAATGTATCTTATCAAGGTATGAACATATTTACAGATGCTAACAATGAAAGCAGAGGAATGATTATTTATTCCAGAGAAAACACACAAATTAAAAAGTCAGTTTGGGATATCGACAGAGATGATTTAAAAGATTTAGTAAATTCTCTATCAAGAGGTGCTAATGTTATAAAAACAGAGAAAAGAGCTAAATTAGGAAAAGAAAAAGCAGTGGAAGTAGTTCTTTCCAGTGAAGGGAACTACATTGACTTATATATTTTAGCATCCAACAAATATATTTATATGGTTACTTTTATGGGAGAAAATGAAACAGATTTAGAAAACACAGATTATACCATGATAAAAAAATCTTTTAAACTAAAAGATGCAACAACTAATTTTAGATTGCTATATATAATAATAGCGATTATTGCAATCGCCATTGGTGCTTATTTGAAACATAGAAAGTCTAGTATATATACTAATTATAACAATTATAAAAAACAAGAAACAATCGATTATAAAAATTTAACAGAAGAGGATTTTAAGAAAATGTAAGAAAAAACCTTGTCAGTGATTAAAACTGATAAGGTTTTTTGTGTAGCCCTTTTAAATTTTATACAAGTATGATAATATAAACATAATTAATAAAAAATAAATTTTAGACATAAAAGAGGTGAACAGATGGAACCTGAAGACTTAAGAAAAAGACTAGAGAAAACGGAAGATAAATTAAGTATATTTACTAATTTGGAAATCTTAAATCAATACGATTTATACGTTGACGACATATTTGAATTAATAAAAGAATTTTTAAAAGATGAAGAAAAACTAAAATTACTTGAATATCCTATTTATCAAGAATATGAGATTTTCATGATAAAAAGTATTATAGATGAAAATATAGTATTAAAAGTAATTGATGAAAATAATAGAAAAGAAACAATTCCCCACTATTCAGTACTTAATATTATTCATGACTTAAGCGATAGCACAAAAAAACAAATATTATATGACCAAGATTTTATAGAAAGACACGAAATAGTAGATTATGAACTAAAAGACATTATAGAAAGCTTAAGTGAGGGTGAAAAAGAAAAAATATTAGAAGAAAAAGAATTATTTATTGATAAATTGCAATTGAAAAGCTGGCAAATTTCAGAATTAATTGAAAAATTATCGAATGAAGAAGTAAAAATGGAAATGCTAAAAGGATATCCAATAGAAAGTTATTTAAAAGCAAGGATTGCATGTACGCTAAATGCCCAAAATAGCTTGAAAATTCTAAAAGAAGAAGACTTTCGAAGATATGAAAAAATAGACATTTTAGCTTCCATAGGTGTAGAACATTTAAGCGAATTTTTAACAAGTAATAAAGAATTTTATAGAGAAAGTAATATTCATCCTTATCAAATTGTAAGCATATTAGAGCCTAAAGAGCAGAAAGAATTTATAGAAAAACTAGAAGGAATGTATTTTGCTTTAAATGAAAAAAGAGAGATTTTAGCTACCTTAGACGAAGAAGTAAAACAAAGTATTGATACAACAAATTTCCCAGAAGAATTTAAGTCAGCAATTCAAATAAAGGCAGAAAATTCTGGAAATAGAATTCATGTTAATTTAGAAGGAGAACTAGAAAAATATAGAGGACTAGACAATTTAATAAGAATTAATCCAGAACAATTTACGCAAGAAGAAAGAAATCAATTTATGAAATTATGTGATATTTGTCCCAATTTGCAAGTAATTAACACATTACATAAACTAGTAGAAATCGTGTCAACTGGTAGAGAATATAAACAAGCAGAAGAATGGATATCATCTATTTTAGGTAACCTAAAGCCCAATTATTCAGATGCACAAAAACTAGCAATAATTGACAATTGTATAGGAAAGAAAATAAGTTATAGTCCTGATTTTGACACAGAAGCATTTGATGCATATGATAATAGAGCCTTATGGAAGATTATTTGTTCTGGTTATGGTGTATGCAATGGAATTGCTAAAGTGGAACAATATATACTTAGTAGAATAGGAATTGAAAGTGAAATGGTAACAAGTGAAAAACATGCCTTTTTGAAAGTAAAAAATATTGAACTTCCATTTGCTAATGGAGAAATAAAAAAAGGTAATACTATAGTAGACCCAACTTGGAACTTAGCAAATCATAGATTTAATGGAAAGCCAAACAATTTCTGTAAAAGCTATGAAGAAATAAGAAAAAATGATATAGATGAAGAAGAAAAAGACCATGAAACACATAAAAATGATAAAGAATTAGAAGATGCTACTTTAAATTTAGATAATGAAAGCCTAAGAAATTTGTTTAAAAGCGTTGGACTAACCAATGAAAAAGGAGAATTTCCAGTAAAAGATTTGATTGAAAAATCAAGATTTTTAGATAAATATGTTGCAAGTACTCCTGAAGAGAATATCAATAAACAATTTCTATTACTATCAAAAACTTGTCCAGAGTTTGCTAAATGTCAGAACTCAACTATGAGTATATTAAGTAATATATTATTAAATCATGAAAACCTTAGATTTAATAAATGCGTTGTAAATAGAGTTTATGATAGAAAGGATAAAGAAAAAGAAGCCACTCTATTTGTTTATATAAATTCAAATGAATTAGGAAAAAAATTCTACTTTGCAGATAAAACCGAAGGAAAAATGATGGAATTACTAGAAGAGGAATTTACAAAGAAATTTGAATGTTACGAAGAAGACTTAAAAAGGACAAATGGAATTAGACCTTGGGAAGTTATAGAACAAGAAAAAGAAAAGATAGATATGTCGAAAGATTCTGGTAAGATTATTGCAGAAGAAGGAGAGGGAAGATGAAAATTTTACAAAAAATAGTAGTATGGCTAAAAGAACTATTTTATAAAAAAGAAAGGACTAAACTTTTAGAAGAATCAAAGCAAATTCCAAATCAAGAGCAAAAAGTAAATTTTATTGAAAATTTAAAAGTAAATATAATTGAAAAAAGAAAAAAGAAAAAGATAGAAACGCTAGTTTGTGAAGGAGACGGACTGGGAATACAAAAAAAGGTGGATTACTAGAAATTTTTTCCTATAGTATCTGTCATTTTTCAAAAAAGCATTTTAATTTTTGGGGCATAGTTCATGATATATTTGATAATAAAAAAGTAATATCAATTGAATGATATTACTTTTTTTGTTAATATACTTCCGGCTGTGCCGGTAGTATCATAAGCTTAAGCTTTGTAGCAAAGCAACTCCCTTCATGATATAATATCAATATGTTTCGACGCATAATTGATAAAAATAAAATGAAGGGAGTTGCGTATCATGAGTAATATATTCAATAAGAAAAATAAAATTGAAAATACTACATATGATGATGTATCAAGTTTATCACATACAAAATGGAATTGCAAATATCATATAGTATTTACACCTGAATATAGGAGGAAAATTTTTTATGGACAAAAGAGGATGGAGATTGGAAAAATATTGAGAGAGCTTTGTGATTGGAATGAAGTGAAAATTATAGAGGCTGAAGTTTGCCCAGATCATGTGCATATGTTTGTATCAATACCACCTAAATTATCGGTATCAAAATTTATGGGAATATTAAAGGGCAAAAGTAGCCTCATAATTTTCCAGAGGTGGTCAAATTTGAAATACAAATTTGGCCAACGAAGTTTTTGGTGCCGTGGCTACTATGTAGACACGGTTGGTAAAAATGCAAAGAGGATAGCAGAATATGTAAGAAATCAAATACAAGAAGATATGATGTATGATCAGATTTCAATAAAAGAATATAAAGACCCGTTTAACGGGTCATAAGAGACGCATGCGTCGAAACAGCTATGAGCCTTTAGGCTCTGCTTGTAATATAGCCTTTTAGGCGTTATAAGTAAAATACCCCCAGCTAAGCTGGGGGATTTTTATTTTTATCTTATACAGGTTCGTATAAGACTGTCTTGGTGAGCCAGCAGGGATTCGAACCCCGGACCCCAGGCTTAGAAGGCCTGTGCTCTATCCAACTGAGCTACTGACCCATATATCAAATAACAATAAATATAATAGCATAAAAAAATAAAAGTGTCAAGAGAATTCAAGTCAAAAATCTAAAAAAGTTAAAAAATTAGAAAAACATGTGAACAAAACCCAATAAACCAAAAATAAGAAAAGTAACATTAGACAAGAATTCAATTAAGCCTTGCTTCAAATGACTTCCAATCAACCTACCGCAAAAAATAGCAATAAAATTACTAAGAACCATACCGCAAACAGAGCCTAAAATTAAAGGGAATTTAGCATTAGGATATTCAAAACCAAGGCTCAAAGAAGCTAGAAAAGTCTTATCTCCTAATTCGCCAACTAAAATGCAAAGAGCAACTATAAAAACACAATTTAATTTTAAAGCAGAAAACTTCTGTAAAAGATTAGATTTGTGAGAAGAATTATCACCATTCTTACAAATTGAATTTGAACTAGAAAACGTTTTTTGTGATAAAAAGCCAAGCAAGCCAAATAGTACAAAAGAAGAATAAGTAAAAATCTTCAAATAAAATTGAAAAATATCATTAGAAAAACAAGCTACTTTGCTACCAAACAAAATCGCAAAACCATGACTAAAAAAAGTACCAATTGCTACACCCAATAAAATATTCTTTACTTTATTTTTGGTAGAAAAAGACAAAACCAAAAGTTGAGTCTTATCACCTAATTCAGAAAAAAATACAAGCATAAAGGTAATAAAGAAAGGATATAACAAATCAAATCACACTCCTGGCACAATGGGGACGTTTCCTTTTGCTCCTTTTGGCGTACTGGGGACGTTTCTTTTTGCTCCTTTTGGCGCATTTAGGGACACATCTTTTATAGAAGATATGAGAAATTAGAAAGAATTATGCTAAAAATCTTATTTTCTATTCCATTTTAAGATGTGTCCCTAAATGCGCCAAAAGGAGCAAAAGGAAACGTCCCCATTGCCCATTGTGAATTTTTTGTGAAATACTTTACAAGAAAAAGAGAAAGTGATAACATGTTAGGGATTAAACGATTAGAAGAAATAAAGGAGGAATTTTTTGTGATAGAAGTAAAAAATGTTACAAAAAAGTATGGAAAAGCAGTAGCCGTAGACGATATTAGCTTTACCATTAACGATGGTGAAATCGTAGGATTGCTTGGACCAAATGGAGCTGGGAAAAGTACGACGATGAACATGATAACTGGATTTATTGAACAAAGTACAGGAGAAATCATTGTAGACGGTTATGACATGTTAAAAAAACCAAAAAAAGCCAAAAAACAAATTGGATATATGCCAGAAGGAGTACCATTATATATGGACTTAACGGTAAAAGAATTTGTAACTTACATGGCTGAAATGAAACAAGTAGAAAGAAAAACAAGAAAAGAAAAGGTTCAAAAAATAATAGAACAAACAGGATTAAAAGAAGTAGAGAAAAAATTAATTAGAAATTTATCAAGAGGATACAAACAAAGAGTAAGTATGGCAGGAGCTTTAGTAGGAGAACCTAAAGTATTAATCTTAGACGAGCCAACAGTAGGCTTAGACCCAAAACAAATTACAGAAATTAGAAATCTAATTAAAGAATTGGGAAAAACGCATACTGTTATTCTAAGTTCTCACATATTATCAGAAGTTAGTCAAATTTGTAATAAAGTAATTATTATCAACAAAGGAAAGATTGTAGCAGTAGATACACCAGAAAACTTAGAAAACAAAGTAACTAACAATAATAGTGTCTATGTAACAGTAGAAGATCCAGACGATAAAGTAAAAAACATGAAAGAAAAAATAAAAGACATTGAAAAGATAGAATTTGTACAAGAAAATGAAGATGGAACAAAGCAATATGTGATAGAAGCAAAAGGAAAAGTAGACTTAAGAAAAACAGTCTTTGCAGAATTTGCCAAAGAAAATATCACTATTTTCGAAATGAAAAAGGCAGATACCACATTAGAAGATGCCTTTATGAAATTAATTGAAGGAGGAGAAAAATAGAATGAAAGCAATCTTAAAAAAAGAATTAAAAAGTTATTTTTTATCTCCAATTGGTTATGTTGTAATGGGAATATTCTTGTTCTGTTTTAGTATATTCTTCTTTCTAACGGTTCTTACATCAGGAACTGTAGACTTAGGAGCTCTATATTATTATACAGCATTATATGGACTAATTATTATCGTTCCTATCTTAACAATGAGAATGTTTGCCGAAGAAAGAAAAAACGGAACAGAACAATTATTATTAACTTCGCCAATTAGTATGGTAAAAGTAGTATTAGGAAAATTAATGGCAGCACTAAGTGTAATTATCATTACATTATTAATGTCGTTCCTATTCTTCTTTATTGTTAGCTTTTTTGGAAAACCAAATTTAGGTGCTGTATTAGTTGCTATGTTAGGGTTTATCTTAATTAGCATTGCTTCTTTATCAGTAGGAATGTTTGCTTCTAGCTTAACAGAAAATCAAATTATAGCAGGAGTAATAACAGTAGCCTTTTTAATCATTTCCATATTCTTAACAGATATTAGCAGTATATTTTCAGGATTTACTTTAATCAACCTATACACTAGTTTTGCACAAGGAGTAATATCCATTGAAAATGTGATTAGCTTAGTATTATTTAGCATGGTATTTATTAGTTTTACCATTATTGTTATGCAAAGAAGAAAAATGGTTAAATAAGGAGGGAAGAAAGTGAAGAAAGAGAAAAAACAAACAGAAAAAAAAGAAAAGCAACCAGGAAAGATAAAAAAATTCTTTCAAAAAATAGGAACTGGATTAAAGAAGAAATGGTTAATCAATAGTTCAAAAACAGTATTACTAGTAGCCATCATTATTGCTATTTATATAGGAGTAAACATTTTACTAGAAAAAGTAGTATTGCCAGAAATAGATTGTACCCAAAATAAAATTTATTCTATTTCACAAGAAACGAAAGACAAATTAGGAAACATGGATAAAGATGTTACCATTACACTAATTAATTATAGTGATTATCTGTCTGTTATTAGCTTTGCAGAAAGATATGTAGAATTAAATAATCATATCAAAATAGAAAAGGTAGACAATTTATCAGCAAGAGCAGACTTAATGCAAAAATATTCTTTAAATGCCAATGATAATTTAATTATCATAAGCTGTGGGGAAAATGAAAAAACATTGACAGAAGAAGAAATGTATACTTTTGATGAAACAACTTATGAACAAATAGACATTACAGAAGAAGCTATCACCAATGCGATTGTAAATGTTATGGCAGAAGAAAAAGCAAAAATCTACTTTATGAGTAGCCATACCATGTATAATGTAGAACTTTTTGGAAGCATTATAGATAAAATGAAAAACGAAGTAAACGAAGTAGAAAATTTAGATATACTAGCCAATGGAAGTATTCCAGAAGACTGTGATTGCCTAATAATTTCTACATTAAAAGAAGATATCACAGAAATGGAAAAAGACAAAATCATAGAATACATTAGAAATGGTGGAAAGCTATTGCTAATGTGTGGACCAAATGTTGAAAAAGTAAATCTAAGCAATTTCCAAGCAGTATTAGATGAATATGCAATTACCATAGAAAATGGTATCGTATTAGAAGGAAGTTCTGCTAATATGGTATCAGGTTATCCAAACTTCATCATAGAAGATATGGAAGTTGGAACAAGCTTAACACGTAACTTAAATCAAAAATTAAGTATATGTTTACCAGATGCAGGAAAAATTACATTTAATGAAGAGAGATTAGAAGAACTAGGAATTGAAAATGAAATATTATTAACAACAACTGAAAAAGGCTTCTTAAGAACAAACTTAAATCAACCATCAGCAACAAGAACAGAAGAAGACAGCATACAAGAAGAATGCATATTAGGAGCTATTGCTACTAAGAAAATAGATGAAGAAAGAACATCTAAATTAGTAATATTTGCAAATGAATTATTTGCTATGAACATGCCAGTACAAATGAATGGATATACTATGTATACAGCTAATTTATACAACAATAGTGACGCTGTATTAAATGCCATTGCTTATTTAAATGAAAAAGAAAATGGCATGACAATTCGAAAAAATTATGAAAATGTAAATTATACTGTAACAGAACAACAAAACACAATCATTATGGCAATCATATTTACTTTACCAGTAGTTATTATCATAGCAGGAATTATTATCTGGCAAGTGAGAAGAAGAAAAAGATAATTACCAAGAGAGATAGACCTTTTGAGTAAAATTGAATAATTACTATAAAAATCCCATAGAATAATATGGGGTTTTTTAGTATGAAAAATAAAAATATTTTAAAAGTTGTATTTGTTATTATAGGAACAATGATAGGAGCGGGATTTGCCTCTGGGCAAGAAATGTACTTGTTCTTCTTTTCCTATGGAATAAAAGGATTAATAGGATTAGTGGTTTCTAGCTTATTAATAGGAGTGGTGATCTACCAAACATTTCAAATCATAAATCAATACAAAGTTGGCACATACAAAGAATTTTTAAACATTTTAATTCCAAAAAATCGAAAAGTAAAACCAATCATTAATACAATCATTAATTTATTCCTGCTTATTACATTTTTTATTATGATAGCGGGATTTGGTGCTTATTTCGAACAAGAATTAGGAATCAATAGTTTAACAGGAAGTAGTATATTAGCCATTGTAACTTTTATGATTTTCATGACAAGCGTAAAAGGAGTGGTAAAAGCTAATGAAGTACTAGTTCCTATATTAATAGGATTTTTAATGCTTATAGGAATATTAAACTTAAAAGATTTTCCTATTTTCTCTTTGGAAAATTACATCATACAGACAAACTCTTCTAACTTTGTTATAAGTGCCATTTTGTATAGTAGTTATAATAGTATTTTGCTAATACCAGTATTACTAACTTTAAAAGACTATATTCAAAATAAAAAACAAATTACCACAATAAGCATTTTTAGTACATTTATTATTATTGTACTATCTATGGTTGTATTTCTATTGCTTGTAAGAGTAAATGTAGATATCACGCAATTAGAAATGCCTGCTGTTTATGTAGTATCCAATATGTTTAAAACATTAAGAAATGCTTATGGATTTATTATATTAGGCTCTATTTTTACAACCGCCATTTCATTAGGGACCAGTTTTCTAAAAAATGTAACCAAAAACAGAAAAAGTTATACACAAATTGCGGTAATTATGTGCATAACTTCTGTTTTAATCTCTAAAATTGGATTTTCAAATTTGGTAAGTTTATTATATCCTTTTTTTGGCTATTTAGGACTACTTCAAATCTTAAAGCTAACTACAATATTTTAATAATTGACTTGTTCCCCATCTTCCATAAGTTCGCTTCTTAAAAAAGATTACGAAAACTTAGGAATAATATAGTATGCCTAAACATAGAAAAATAGAAAATAGGTATTGACATACTATATGGAGACATATAAAATAAGGACAGGAAAACGACAAAAATGTCATATAATATGCAAAATGTAAGAAATACTAAAGAAAGAGAAGAGGAACGAGATGAATTGGATGGTAAAACAAGAGAAAAATAATGGTATTACCTTGATTGCTTTGGTTATTACAATTATTATCTTACTAATCTTAGCAGGAATCACTATTTCTACTTTAACGGGAGAAAATGGATTACTAACAAAAGCTAATACTGCAAAAAATGAAACAGCAAAGAAATCAGCAGAAGAAAAAGTGAAAATAGCAGTAGCTGGAAGTTTTGGGGAAAATGGAGAGATTGACTTAGAGGATTTAAATACAAATTTGAGACAAGTAGAAGGATTAACAGATATTCTTTATAACGATGCATCTATTATGAGCAGTAACAAAATAGAAAAATTACCAATTGATGTAGTAGTTGATGGTTACTTAATTGAAATCAATGAAATGGGAAAAGTAAGTCTAAAATCTATAAAACCAGTTGTAAATTATAGCTTAAATCCAACAGAGCCTGTACCAGAAGGAACAAAAGTAACAGTAACAATTACAGCGACCATAAGCGGAGGGGAAACCATAACCAAAATAACAAAACCAAATGGAGAGGTAGAAACCAATAAATCCACTACGACTTTTGATGTAACAGAAAGTGGATATTATACTGTAACGGTAGAAGGAAGCAATGGAGAAACAACAACATGTATAGTAAAAGTAACCAATATAGGAAATGCAGAAATTTTTTCTGATATTTATACAGAAACAAAAACATATATAGATCAGAATGGAAATACAGCAAGAATACCAGAAGGATTTGCAGTAGGAGAGACTAACACGATTAATATGATTGAAAATGGATTAGTAGTAACAGACAAAATTGATGAATTTCATCGTAGCACAGGAAATGAATTTGTATGGATACCAGTAGAGAATAAAAAAGATTTTGTAAGAGAGCCTGGATATTGCAATGGCAGTATACAAGAATCTTTGCCTGCTGGATCTTGGGGAGACACATCAGAACCTTACTCTAATGGCATTCAAAAAGAAAAGGACTTATATGATGCTATGTATAATAGTGTAGTTAATTCAAAAAATAAGGGATTCTATATGGGAAGATATGAAACAGGACAGGAATCCGCAGTACCAGTAGTAAAGAAAGGTGTCCCAATATATGATAACATTAGTTGGGGAAATATCAGCCAATTAACAGGAGGTGCCTTTGATTTAGCTATGAACTTTGCAAGAGATAAATCATATGGAGAAAAGGTTACCAGTTGTATGTCATTTGGAATTCAGTGGGACACAACGCTAAAATTTTTTGAGGATGAAGAGTATGTAAAAGACAGTTCTGGAAGAGGTTGGTATACGGCACCTCTTAAGCCTGCAGGTACAGACATAGATGAATTGGCAAGTAATAGACTAAAAAATATCTATGATATGGCTGGAAATGCTATGGAACTGACGATGGAGGCTCAGTGGAGTAACACGCTAAAGAGAATGTATAGAACTCCGAGAGGTGGAGGAATTGGATGGAAACCTGGTTCCGCTTATCCTGCTTCATATAGAGGCTATACAGATGGTTCTGCCTCAGGTGACGTGGGGTTTAGAATTACTTTATTTTTTAAAGAATGACACGAAAATGTGAAATAAATACCTTCAATAATAAAGCAAGTAAATTACTTGCTTTTTCTGTTTTACTATAGTAGAATAAAGAAAAGCCAAAGACAAGGAGAAAACTATGAAAGATTATTGGAAAGAAAGTATAACAGATGAAATACTACCACAAAAAATCAACAAAAAGAAACTTATAATTATAATTCTAATAGCAATTCTAGCAATAGTACTTATTACAACTACAATTATTTATTATAACAATCGACAAGTAAGAGAATGGATCGATAAAAACATATTCCGAAAAGAAATCAGGCAAGACAACGTAAGTACCATAGAACTAAAAGAGAATGAAAACACAAATATATATGCTTTTAACAAATACATAGGGGTATTAAACAAAAACAAATTTGCAATCTATGGAAATACAGGAAACAAAGAAGAAACATTAGAAGTAGAAGTGTCCAATCCTATTTTTGACTCTGCAAACCGATTTTTAGTCATGGCAGAAAAGAAAGGAAAAAAAATATATCTTATAACAGACAAAAACATTACCTGGGACACACAAATAGAAGGAAACATATCCCAAGTACATGTCAACAAAAATGGATATGTAGCAGTAGTTATAACAGATACCATTCATAAAACCGTAGTCGCTATGTACAGCCCAGATGGAACCCTATTATTTAAAACCTATCTATCTTCTACTAGAACAGCAGACATAGCCATTTCAAATGACAACAAGCATTTAGCTATTGCAGAAATAGATACATCAGGAACCATTATACAATCAAATATCAAGGTGATTTCCATTGAAAAAGCAAGTACAGACCCAACGAATTCAGTAGAAAATACATATAAAAGCGAAAGTGATAAATTAATAACCAATATAGAATATCATGATAAAAACAAACTAATTTGTATGTACACAGATGAAATTCACATCATAGAAAACAAAGAAGACAACGTTATCATGAATAACAAAAATAAAAAGATAATCTTTCAATCAGTAGAGCTTAATAATCATGCGATACAAATAGAAGAAAAATCTTCTGGATTATTCACAGCGGATTCAGTAGTTTCCATTCTAAACATAGACAACAAAGGAACGAAAGAATACATAGCCAATGCTGTAACAAAAGAAATTTATACCTATGGTAATATTATTGCCTTAAACTTAGGAACAGAAATAGAATTTATCAATACAGAAGGATGGCTAGTAAAGCGATACATAGCCAAACAAGAAATTACTAATATTGTTGTATCAGATAGCATAGCAGGAATTATCTATCGAGACAGAATTGAAATTGTTAATTTATAAGGAGGAAAAAATATGGGAATCGTAGTTGATTTAATTATAATAGGAATTGTTGTATTATCAACATTCTTAGCTTATCGAAAAGGATTAGTAAAATTAGCAATAGGATTATGTGCTTTTGCCATTTCTATTGTAGCAACCGTTATTTTATATCAGCCAATCTCTAATCTAGTTATTAACACAACAGGAATTGATGAAGCAATAGAAGATGCTATTTATGAAAAAGCAAATGATATCATGACTAAAGAACAAAACGAGACATCCAAACAGATAATGGAAACCACAAAAAATGATATGCTACCAGAAACAGCAAGAAACCTAGCAATTAACATTGTAAGGGGAGGCGTTATGATTGTTTTAATAATTGCCATTCGAATTGCCTTAAGGTTTATAACAGCGTTAGCAGATGCTGTTGCTAAATTACCAATATTAGAACAATTAAACAAAGCTGGCGGAATTTTATATGGAATAGCAAGAGGGCTTCTAATTATCTATGTAGGACTTCTTGTACTAGGAATACCAGGGAAAATTAATCCGAATCATAAAGTGAAAACAAGCATAGAGCAGTCAGTGCTAGGAAAAACTATGGAGCAAAACAATGTATTAAATGTGTTTTTTTAGTGAAATTTCTTGCTTTTTAAGAGCAAATTTGCTATACTAGTACCATGAAATTTTAGGAGTGGAACATTGTGGAAAAGAAACAAATGAACAATAAAAATATAAAAAATAATAAGAAGAAAAAGGGTAAAAAGAAAGTTTGGAAAAAGATAATACTAATACTAATATTAGTATTACTAATAGCAGGAGGAGTATTTGCTTATAAAGTACATAAAAACGGTGGAGGAACATCAGGAATGCTAGCAACTGTATTAAATTCAAAAAAAGATGTAGGAGAAATTAAAGTTCTTTTATTAGGAATTAGTACAGACCAAGAAAACGTAGAACTAACAGACACTATTATCGTAGCATCTTATAATCCAAACACACAAAAAGCAACACTACTATCCATCCCAAGAGACACTTACACAGGTAAAAATACAGCAAGAGCAACCGCTTATGAAAAAATAAATGCCTTATATGGTAGAAAACATAGACCAGACGAAACATTAGAAGCAGTCAATCAAATCACAGGGTTAAACATTGAATACTATGTAGTCGTAAAAACAGAAGCACTTATTAAACTAGTAGATGTCATTGGAGGAGTTAACTTTAATGTTCCAATCGACATGGACTATGATGATACATCACAAGACCTACACATACACCTAAAAGCAGGGGAGCAAAAATTAGATGGAAACAAAGCAGAACAACTAGTACGTTTCAGACATAACAATCCAGATAAATATGGAAGAATGACATCTTACCCAGCTGAATATGGAGATAATGACATTGGAAGAATGAGAACACAAAGAGAATTTATTTTACAAGTAATCAAACAAACAGCAAAGCCAGAAAATGTATTCAAATTAGGTGAAATTTTAGATGTAGCAAAACAATATGTAATCACAAACATAGACTTTAATGTAGCAAAAGACTATATACCATATGCAGTAGAATTCAATACAGAAAACATGCTAACAGAAACATTACCAGGAACCGTACCAAGTCTAAATAAAACGAATAACGTTAGTATATTTGTACATGATAAAACCAAAACAAAGGAATTAGTACAAGAATTATTTTTCGATAGAGATATAGACGAAACAGAGGAAGGCACAACCGAGAATGAAACAGTTTCTTCTACTTCAAGCAATAGCAAGGCAGACATTACGATTGAGGTACTAAATGGTAGTGGAACCAGTAGTAATTTACAAAAAGTAGTAAATCAGCTAAATGGTGCAGGATATAAAGTTACAAGAACAGGAAGTACAAATACAACTGCAAAAACTACAATCATAAATAAAAAGAATATAAAAGAAACCCTATTAAAAAACATGAAAGATGTAGTTGGTACAGGTACAATAGAAAATAGCGAATCAAGTTCAAGTAAAGTAGATGTAACTATTATTATTGGAAAAGATTATTAAAAGAGAAAGTTTGATTATATTTTTCTTTGAAAAAATATAATCAAACTTTCTAAAAATAAATTTAATATTCATTATAATTTTTTTCTTTTTTGTGAAAAAGCACAAAATAAATCAAAAGTAAAATTAAAATCAAAACAACAATTCCAATTCCTATTAAATAGAATAATAATTTAGATTTTTCAACAGAATGAGAAGCCATTAAATTTGTTTTATAAGTAATACCATCTTTCTCATAGGAAATGCTACCTAGAATTTCCCCTTGTGCTATAGGAGCTTCTATATCATCTTTTAAATCCACTTTAAAATTAACATTATTTTTAGAAAAAGAATTATCTAACAAAGCATGAACCGTAGAAGTAGCTAATAAATCTAAATTTTTTGTATCCTTTTGAGCATTTGAAACTTCTATTTGTGTCATAATATCATTTTCATTCCATAAAGGCTGAATTGAATAATTATTATAGCCATATTCGTATAATGCCTTTGTTTCTGAAAAACGAGTAGATACATTATCTATCATTTGTCCACCTAAAACAACGCAAATTAATTCCAAATTATTTTTATAAGCACAAGAAACCAAGCAATCACCAGCTTGAGTAGTATGTCCAGTCTTACCACAAGTTAAATAAGAGTAGTAATTTTGATGGTTTGGAATAATCAATTCATTTGTAGAGTTATACCTTCTAACATCATACAAATTAGTAGCAGGAATGGCACAAGAAGCTTTACCTGAAAATCTCCTGAAATTTTCATTTTTAATACAATACTGCATTAAAATAGCTAAATCTTGTGCGGTTGTATAGTGATTTTCATCATGTAAACCAAAGGTGTTGGTAAAATGAGTATCTGACAAACCAAGTTCATGTGCTTTGGTATTCATCATAGTAACAAAACTTGGAATAGACCCACCAACATATTCTGCTAAAGCATTGGAAGCATCATTAGCAGAATGAACCATTAATAACTGTAATAATTGTTCTACTGTCAATTGTTCACCCACTTGAAGAAAAGCAGAGACATAGCCCTCTGGAATAGACATGACAGTATTATAGCTGACAGTTACTAAATCATCTAAATTACAATGTTCTAAAGTAAGAATAGCAGTCATGATTTTTGTAGTACTAGCTGGATACATTTTTTTCTTTTCATTTTTAGCATATATAATTTTTTTCGTTTTACTATCCATTAAAATAGCAGATTTTGAAATCAATTCAGGCTCTTCAGAAGAAGAAAGTACAAAAGAAGTAGGCAGGAAAGTAAAAAGAAAAACAAAAAATACTATCATTAATTTTTTAAAATTTATTTTCATAGATTATTTCTCCTAATTAATATCTATTATCATACTCTATTTTTAGGAAATTTTCAACTAAAAAATCAAATTATAACAAGGAGGTATTTATATGTACAATTTTAGTAAAAAACAAAAAATTATTCTAGGAATTATTATAACTATTGTAGTAGGATTTGTATTCTACTATGTATATGGAAAAGAGGAAGCTGGGATATCCTCAAACGATTTAGAAAATGATATAGAAATGCAAGAAGAACAAAATGAAAAACAAGATTTTAGTGATAATACAATTTTAGTTCATGTATCAGGAGCAGTCAATAAAGAGGGAATTGTAGAACTAAAGATAAATAGCAGAATTTCAGATGCTATAGATAAAGCAGAGGGAGTTAGAGAAGATGCCAGTATAGAAGATATTAATTTAGCTTATAAATTAGAAGATGGTATGAAGATACACATTCCAACAAAACAAGAAAGAAAAGAACCCCATATAACAACAGAGAGTGGTGTCACGATAGAAGCAGAAAAAAACACAGAGGAGATAAGTCCTAAAAATGCAAAAGTAAATATCAATACAGCAACTCAGACGCAATTAGAAACCTTACCAGGCATTGGACCTTCAACAGCAATAAAAATTTTAGAATATAGAAAAGAGAAAGGAAAATTTACAAAAGTAGAGGATTTGAAAGAAGTTAGCGGGATTGGTGAGGCTAAGTTCAATAAAGTTAAAGAATTCATAGTTGTAAAATAGTTGTACCAATATAATTTATTCAAAAGCTATCCTATCTAATAAAATTCCAAAACTTAAATATTTATTTACTTGACAAAAAAGCTTTTCTATATTAAAATGTTAGCGAAGTCTAACAAAAGGAGAAACTCATGAAATTAACCAATTCGCAAGAAGAATATCTAAAAACAATTTATTTATTAGAAAAAAATAATAAAAAAGTTAGAGTAACAGACATTGCCACAAGATTAGAAATTACAAAACCAAGTGTAAACAAAGCCATTAATGTGCTAAAAGACATGAAACTTATCAACTATAAAGCATATGGGAATATTACCTTAACAAGAGAAGGCGAAGGTTATGCTATAGAAGTAATTAAAAAGCAAGATATCTTAAAAATGTTTCTAGTAGAAATTTTAAACATTGACAAAAGACAAGCAGAACAAGAAGCAATCGCTATGAAACATGCTATATCAGAACAAACTGCAAAAAAGCTAAACAAATATATTACTCAAATTATGAATTTGGAGGACTTAGAATGTGGCTATGACAAAAACAATGAAAAATGTAGGAATTGTGTTCAAAGAGTAGCAAAAAACAAGATGAAAATGGAGGAATAAAGGTGTTATTAGAATTAAAAAATATATGTTTTGAAAGAGAAAATAGAAAAATACTTGACAATATCAACTTAAATCTTGAGATAGGAAAATTTATTGCTATTACAGGACCGAATGGTTCAGGGAAATCAACTTTAGTAAAGATTATAATGGGAATTGAAAAGCCAGACTCTGGAAAAGTCATTTTAGATGGAAAAGACATCACCAATTTAAGCATTGATGAAAGAGCCAATTTAGGCATTAGCTTTGCCTTCCAACAACCAGTAAAATTCAAAGGAATTACGGTATATGACTTATTAAAAATAGCAGGAAGAAAAGAAAAAATGACAAAAATAGAAGCTTGTGAAGTATTATCAAAAGTAGGTCTATGTGCCAAAGAATATGTAGACAGAGAAGTAAATGGTTCCCTATCAGGAGGCGAATTAAAGAGAATAGAAATTGCAACCGTAGCACTAAGAGGAGCAAAATTAACCATATTTGACGAACCAGAAGCAGGAATTGACCTATGGAGCTTTAGCAACCTAATAGACGTATTCGAAAAAATGGGCGAACTTATCAAAGGAACAACCCTAATCATCTCACATCAAGAAAGAATTTTAAACATAGCAGACGAAGTCATCCTAATGAAAGCAGGAAAAATAGAAGAAATCGGAAAAAGTGAAGAAGTACTAAATAAAACATTTGCCATAACAGAGTGTTACAAAATGAGAAAAGAGGGATAGAAGAAAGAAGGAGGAGAAGATGGAAAAAGAGATAAAACAAGTCGATAAAGACCTTTTAAACGAAATTTCCAATTTAGAAAACATCGAAAAAGGAGCCTATAACATTCGAAAAAATGGGCAAGGAATTGAAAGAAAAATAACAGAAAATGTAGATATTAAAACAAAAACAGATAAACCAGGAATTGACATCTATGTCAAAGAAAATACAAAATTTGAATTCATTCACATACCAGTTATTATAACAGAAAGTGGATTAAACGACTTAGTATACAATGATTTTTACATTGGTAAAAATGCCAATGTAATCATTGTAGCTGGATGTGGAATTCATAATGACCACCACAAAGACTCGCAACATGACGGAATTCATCGCTTTTTTTTAGAAGAAGGAGCAAAAGTAAAATATATTGAAAAACATTATGGGGAAGGCAATGGAGATGGAAAACGAATTTTAAATCCAGTAACAGAAGTATATCTAAAAGCGGGAAGTAGCATGGAAATGGAAAGTAGCCAAATTAAAGGAGTTGATTCCACCATTAGAGAAACAAAAGGAGAGTTAGAAGCAAATACAAACTTTGTGGTATCTGAAAAAATTATGACACATGGAAATCAATTTGCTAAAACAATTTTCGATGTTCAGTTAAATGGAGAAAATGCTAGTACACATGTGACTTCAAGGTCAGTAGCAACTGATTCTTCTGAGCAACTTTTTGTTTCTAAAATTTATGGGAATGATAAGTGTTTTGCTCATAGTGAATGTGATGCTATTGTAAAAGATAGAGCAAAAGTTACAGCAACACCAGAGATTACAGCCAATAATGTAGAAGCTAATTTAATTCATGAAGCAGCAATTGGGAAAATTGCAGGGGAACAATTGATTAAACTGATGACACTTGGACTTTCTGAGAAGGAAGCAGAGGAAGAAATTATTAATGGTTTTTTAAGATAGAATTTTTAATAGGAAAAAGACGTTCTAATAGAGTGAACGCCTTTTTTTATTATTGACGATATACAATTAATTTATCACTTTTTTTAAAAAAGTGTTTTTCCGTATGATAGAAGGTTAAGTTCTCATTTTTCCAACCAGTAAAAGTTAGATAAAAAAAGCCTTCTACCAAATCCCATATTTCGATGGGAAATGCTATTGAACATGTTTTTAAAGTTTGATATTTTGTGATTTCAAAATTGTTGTCATCACGAAATACTCGACTCCACTCGATTCCAGTCATAGAAAGGTACCGACCTTCATGCCAAATTGTTGTTACGTCTATTGTTTCGTTACCAATTTGTACATGAGCTAATACATTATCTATGATACCTAAATCTTCTGGTAAATATATCTGGAAAGCAGTCATAAAAGAGTTTTTCTTTGTCTTCATAATGCATCACCTCCAAAATGGTTTGAACTACTATTTTTATCATTCTTACTATATAAAAAAAGTTGTACTTTGTCAATTAGTGTCAAGAAATTTATGAATTTTTTGTTACGCTTCTGTTGCTATGTCATTTTTATTTTAAAGTTTATATGTTTTTTATAATGAAATGGTAATATTTTTGCTTTTTTGGCATATACTAGAAGGGTGATCCTTAGTTTTTCTTAAGATGTTTGCTGAAAGGAGGATTTGTTTTTCTGGGTTTTTTGAGGAATTTTCTAAAATGTGTTGACAAATATGCTATATGGCTGTATAATAAGTATTGTTCATACATCGCGGGGTGGAGCAGTTGGCAGCTCGTCGGGCTCATAACCCGAAGGTCGCAAGTTCGAGTCTTGCCTCCGCAACCAAATTTTTAAAAGAGTCGCAAGAGATTGTAGACTCTTTTATTTTGCCAATAATAAGTTGTGTAAAATTATTGGTCACGTTATGGGCACAAATTTATGTAAAAAAGTTTTTGACAAACTTTGAATTTTCGATATTTAAAATATATTTGATTAAATTTTATAATATACAAATAGTTTCTGATTATGAATAATTTGATGCCTATGCTTCTCCAGTATAGTCTCCAGATATTCTTAGCCTGTATGAATTCTCTCCTCGTTTTTGATGTTTCCTACCACACGCGCATCACCTCCTTTCCATGTGGTAGGTAATAAAATATTATCCTAAAAACAATAATTCTCCTTTAGATTTATCAAGTAATTCAAATAGCTTATCACTTATATTATATAATGATAAAAATTTCTCACTATCTTTCATAATAGTGTTTAAAGGATCCTCATTTTCATCTTCCCAACGCATTCCTTGATGTGTAGTAATAGTATTTTGAAGAAATATCTGCAAATTAACTAATTTATAAATAGAAATCTGTATGGAATCCTTCGAAATCATTTCATAAAGCTTATCCAATCTTATTCTTCTAAAATTATTTTCAGCCATTGTTTTATATATTTTATAAAAATTATTTAAATCATAGTCATTTAAAGAGTGTAAAGCATCAACAATAGTTATATTTTCTTGAGTCATCTCTAACTGTTTTTGTAAAATCTCTCCAACAATAATGGCTAATAACTCAGTACATTTTAAAGAGTTTGCTGTTAAAGATTTTCTAATTGTGTTATATACAAATTCAATATTTTGCTGCTTAGATAGATAGTCATCTAATTTTTGTTTAGATTTATAATCTATAATACTTTGATTATTAATCTTGCTACTTAAACCTTTTAAAAATCTTTTGAATATTATTTTTCCTGAAATATTATATATCTTCGCTATGCCACCAATTACCGTTGAAGATTTTGATAATATTTCAATCCAATTTTCAATAGAAGTATCAAAAATTTCGAATTCATTTATATTAGTGTTTACACCTTCTAGCCAGTCTACGAAATTAGTTAAATTTTCTTTTAATGCAACTAAAGAATTTTGATCCATTTACTTCATGCCTCCTTTACAATCATCGCAAGTGTGATTTATTTGTGGATGATCTTTAACTCTTGATAAAAAGTAATTACCACATTTATTACATTGATAAGGATAATAGCCAATTTATATAGTCTTCTAACAATTCATAGTACATATACGAAAGAAGAGAAGTAAAAGTAATTTTTCTTTTATAACTACTATTATAATAAAAATTAATATCTCTCATTTTTTCATTTACTCGAGAAATAAAGACTTTAGCATAAAGTAGAAAATTAGTTATTAAACTTTTCATTTCTGTAGCAAAATATTCAACATCATGAATATTCTCACAATATCCTATAAGAGAATTCTTTTTCATATATTCTTTTTGTTCTTTCGATAAACTAAATAATTCTGGATTGGACATAAGTGAATTAATTGATAAATCTACTTTTGAAATATTAAATTCGTCATTTTCCTTATAAATTCCAGGGCATTGCTTTTTAAACATAGAGTAATTCATATATTTATCATTATATTCTATGTTACCTAAAAATTCAAATTAAAAAAAATCATAACATTCTTTTAAATGTGATTTAGAATTAGGTGCACATTTTAAGAATGGTAGATAAATTCTTGTATATTTTTTCTTTAAATCAGATAAATTATAAAATTCAATATCTGTATCCTGATCTAACGCATATATACCATATTTATTATCTTTATAAGGTAAAGGATTAGATATTTTTACCCAATAAATAATATCTTCTAGTTCTTCTGAATTTATTTTATAATCATCTGTTCTTCCAGTTAAATAATCAAATGAGACATGAAAATAATCAGCTAATTTTATTAGCATATTAAATCCAGGATAACATTTAACTTATAAAAAGAGAATGGAACAAATTAGAGATATAGCTTGTAAAGTAAAATCTTGTGGTTGGTATTTTGAATCTAGTTAGAAATGCGATGTAAATACTTATAGCAAAAGAAGTAATCGATATGTAGGTATCATGTCAAGAGAAGAAAAACGATGGAATGAAGAGTTTGAAGATTTTTATAAAAGGTCTTATATTGTATATTTCTTACACAAAGATATTACACCAAGAGAACTAAAGTATATTGATAGAGAAATTAATAGAAATAGAAGTAAATTTAATGGATTAATTGTTTTTACAGAAGATGATAAATATTTGTATAAACCTAAGTTTAAGGGTATCAGATATCAAGAATCTTATATAATTCCCTATAACAATGATGCTTGGTCAATTTTTAGAGTGATTAAAGATGAAGAGTTTATAAGAAATAAGGTGAAAGAAACTTTTAGAGATAAATTAGTATCTTTGAAAACTAAAAGTTTTTTTGATGATTACTATATTAAGGAAAATGATGTATATACTTACATTTTTTATATGCTTTTTGCTAATTTATGGATTATATTAATTTTCAAGCAACTAGTAATTTGATGGAAGGCACTAAGGCTAAAGTGGTTTGTTTGGAAAATTGTGTTGAGTTTATTAGAAAGTATTTGGATGATAAAGTTGAGGTTACTTGTATTGGTGTTGATTAAATATAATTCGACAAAATGCTTGAAAATATTGGAAAATTTATTGAGAAAAAGAGATTTTTATGATAAAATGTCATCGAATTATAAATATGAAAATTTATGAAAATTAAGGAGCAATTATGAAAGAGGAAGATTTAAAAGGTTTAGAAAATAAATTATGGGAAGCAGCAGACAAAATGAGAGGTGCTGTTCCTGTTTCAAGTTATAAATTTATAGTCCTAGGGCTAATATTTTTAAAATATATATCTGATTCATTTGAAGAAAAGTATCAAGAATTAGTAGAAGAAGGATATGGATTAGAAGAAGATAGAGATTCCTATATGGCTGAAAATATATTCTATGTTCCAGCAAAAGCTAGATGGGAATATCTAAATGCTCATTCAAAAGATGCAAATATAGGACAAATTATAGATGAAGCTTTAGAAGAAATAGAAAAAGAAAACCCAAGCTTAAAAGGTGTGTTAATTAAACAATATAATAGTCCAGATTACAAAAATGTAAATTTAGGTGAATTAATAGATATATTCACAAACGTAAAAATAGGAAATAAAGAAGCACAAGATAAAGATATTTTGGGAAGAATCTATGAATACTTTTTGGGACAATTTGCTTCTAACGAATTACAAAAAGGTGGAGAATTCTATACACCAGCTTGTTTAGTTAGAACAATGGTAGAATGTATTGAACCATATAAAGGAAGAATTTATGATCCAGCTTGTGGTTCTGGAGGTATGTTTGTTCAAAGTATGAAATTTATACAAAGGCATCAAGGAAATATTAATGACTTGAATATATTTGGACAAGAAAAAAATCCAACAACATGGAAATTAGCTAAAATGAATTTAGCAATAAGAGGCTTAAATAATGAAGGATTAGGGAAATTTGCAGATGATACCTTTCACAATGATTTGCACAAAGATTTAAAAGCTGACTTTGTATTAGCAAATCCACCATTTAATATTTCTGATTGGGGACAAGAAAAATTAGTAGATGATAGTAGATGGAAATATGGAATACCACCCAAGGGAAATGCTAACTTTGCTTGGGTACAACACATGGTGTCTAAGTTATCTATCAATGGGAAAGCAGCAATTATACTTGCAAATGGTTCACTATCTAGTGATACAGGTGGAGAAGGAGAAATTAGGAAAAATTTAATAGAAGCAGATTTATTAGATTGTATATTAGCAATGCCTTCTAACTTATTCTATACAGTAACCATTCCTTGTAGTATTTGGATATTGAATAGAAACAAAAAGCAAAAAGGAAAAACATTGTTTATTGATTGTAGAAATTTAGGTGCAATGGTTACAAGAAAATTAAGAGAACTAAGTGAAAATGATATAGAAAAAATAGCAAGTACTTATCACAATTATCAAAATAATGAAAATTATGAAGATATAGCAGGATTTTGTAAAATATCAACAATAGAAGATATAAAAGAAAACAATTATACGGTTACTCCTGGAAGATATGTTGGAACAGAAGAACAAGAAGATGATGGGATTCCTTTTGAAGAAAAAATGAAAACATTGACATCTGAACTTAAAGATCAATTTGAAGAATCTCATAAGTTGGAAGATGAGATTAGGAAGAATTTGGAGGCTATTGGTTATGGAATATAAGTTAAAAGATCTATGTAGGATAAAACATGGATATGCTTTTAAAGGAAAAGATATTTTAAAGATACCAACTAAATATATTCTTGTTACTCCAGGGAATTTTGCTATTGGTGGAGGATTTAAAGGAGATAAATGTAAATATTTTAATGAAAGAGGCGAATTTCCAAAAGAATATATATTAAAAGCTAATGATTTAATTGTTACTATGACAGATTTAAGTGTTAATTCAGATACTTTAGGATATGGTGCATTAGTTCCTGAAAATAAAAAGATATATCTACATAATCAACGAATTGGCTTGGTTTATGATATTAAAGGAAATATTATACTTAAAGAATATTTATATTGGTTTATGAGAACATATGAATATCAAAAAGCGGTGGTTGCTTCACAATCAGGAACAGCTATACATCACACATCACCAGAAAGAATATTAGAAATAGTAGTAGATATACCAAATATTAAGGAACAACAAAAGATTGTTAATATTTTATTTTCAATAGAAAAGAAAATAGAATTAAATAATCAGATAAATGATAATTTGTATAATATCTCTAAAAATATATTTAGAAACTTTTATAACAATAATACTGGTAAATGGCAGGCTTGTAAAATAAAGGATATAGGTTTATATATTTCAGATTATGTTGCAAATGGAAGTTTTAAAAGTTTAGCTGAAAATGTAAAAATCTATGATGACAAAAACTATGCTTTATTTATTAGAAATACTGATTTAAAAGTTAATTTTACTCAAGGAAGAAAATATGTTGATGAACATTCATATAACTTTTTAAATAAAAGTAAGTTATATGGAAGAGAATTGATAATATCAAATGTAGGAGATGTTGGAAGCATATTTTTATGTCCTTCGTTTGATATACCGATGACTCTTGGAAATAATGTTATAATGGTTGATTCGAAAGACACAGAAGTAAATTATAACTATTATTTATATTATTTTTTCCTAAGTGTAGAAGGACAATATTTAATAGACGGAATTACAGGAGGATCAGCTCAACCTAAATTTAACAAGACAGATTTTAGAAATTCACAAATAGAATTACCTTCTAAAGAGGAAATTATGAACTTTAATAACAAAGTAATACCAATGTATAATATTATTGAAAAAAATATAAAAGAAAATGAAACTTTAGAACAGATTAGAGACACATTATTACCAAAACTAATGAATGGCGAAATAGATTTGCATAAAATAGAAATTTAAGGAGATGTAACTATGGAAATATGTAGATATTGCAATTCTTCTATGTATGGAGAATTTGAGACATTAAGAGATAAGTCATATAATTTCTTTTTTGTTTGTCCAGAATGTCATAGTGTATATGAAGGAAAAAAAGATAAAACTAATAATACTTTAAAATCAAGATGGTGGAATCCAGAAAAAAATCAATTTGAAGATATAGTCAATTATTGAACAAATTAGTCATACAAATTGTATTTTAAATGAGGTTAGATATTTATGGATAATGAAAAAGTATCATATGAAGAATTATTACCATTACAGATATTAAACAAGTTTTTAAATTTAGATATTACTAATTTTGTTAAAAGCGAAAGCCCTGATTGGAAAAATTACAATGAAAATATTGGGTTAGAAGTTACAATAGTAGATGATTCAAAAAAATTTTTTTCAGAGTTAGAAAAAATTAATAAAAATAAAATTAAAGATAGAGATAAATTTAGAAAGAGATATATTAAAAATGGAGGATATGCTATTCCTAAAAAAACGGCTCAAATGTTAAACTTAAAAAGCAGTATGATTGATATAGGAGATGAATATTTTTATCTTACATATTCGCAAGATAATAATTTTGAAAAAATAAATCGACAATATATAAATAAAATTAAAAAATTAAATAATAATTTTTATCTATTTAAAGATAATAGATTATTTATATTTGCTACAATATATGTTGATGATAAGAAAATAAAAAATGAGTTAGAAACTCTTATTTTAGAAAGTAGTAAATATAAGTATAAATATAGTGTTATATATATGATTTTATTACATAAGTTATGCGTATTTGATTTGGAAAATAAAAAATATACACATATGAACATTGATAAAAAATTGATGGATGAAATAATTATTGATGTTGAAAAGAAGATAAAACAAATTTAGGAGGAAAATTATGTTTGATGAACAAACACTTGAAAAAATAACAATGGAAATGTTAGAAGAATTAGAATATGAATGTATCAGTGGATATGAGGTGGAGAGAGCAGACTTTTCAAAAGTATTGTTAGAAGAGGATATAATCCAAGCAATAGAAAAAATAAATAAAGGCATTGAAGATGAGCAAATACAAGAAGCAGTAAGACTAATAAGAAACTTAGACCATAACAATACTATTTTAAACAACAAACAATTCACAAAATATCTGTTAGAAGGAATTTCTGTGCCTATTCAAGAAAATGGAGAAACAAGATACAAAACAGTAAAAATAGTAGACTTTGATAACATTTCTAACAATACATTCAAAGCAATCAATCAATATACAATCATTGAACATAGTGAAAAAAGACCAGACATAATTATATTTATAAATGGAATGCCTCTAGTTGTAGTAGAATTAAAATCAACAGTAAGAGAAGACGTAAAATTAGAAGATGGTTATCATCAATTAAGAGGATACCAAGAAGTACATATACCAAGCTTATTTTATTACAATCAAATTCTAATCGTAAGTGATGGGGTACAAGCAAGAGCAGGAACAATCACAAGTTTATGGAGTAGATTTTCAGAATGGAAAAAAGCCAAAGATACAGATGAAGTAAAAGAAAATATGGCAACACATCAAACATTATTCAACGGAATGCTAAGAAAAGATAGATTATTGGACATTATAAATAACTTTATATTATGGAGTGATGACAACAAAATACTATCAGCTTATCACCAATATTTTGGAGTAAAAAAAGCAATAGAAAGCACAGAAAAAGCTATAAATAATAGAACAGGAAAAGCAGGATTATTATGGCATACACAAGGAAGCGGGAAGAGCTTTTCGATGGTATTCTATGCAGGAAATATGATTAAAGTGTTAAACAATCCAAGTATTGTAATTGTAACAGATAGAAATGATTTGGATAATCAGTTATTTACAACCTTTGCAAAATGTTCTGAATATTTAAAACAAGAACCTATGCAAATAGAAAGTAGAGAAGATTTAGCAGAAAAATTAGAAGGAAGAAAATCAGGAGGAATATTCTTTACAACCCTTCAAAAATTTGAAGAAGAAACAGGATTATTTAGTCAAAGAGATGATATTCTAGTTGCTGTTGATGAAGCCCATAGAAGCCATTATGGATTAGATGCCACCATTAAATTTGATAAAAAGAAAATGGAAGCATACAAGAAATTTGGAACAGCAAAATATCTTCATGTTGCCTTCCCAAATGCAACATACATAGGATTTACAGGGACACCAGTAGAAACAAAAGACAAGTCTACAACCAATGTATTTGGAGATATTATCGATACCTATGATATGACGCAAGCCATAATGGATGGTTCAACAGTACCAATCATGTATGAAGCTAAAATGGCAAGAGTGGGATTAAATCAAAAGTTATTAGATGAAATCGATGATTACTATCAGTATCTTGAAACAGAAGAAGATGTAGAAGATTATAAAATAATTGAGTCTAAGAAAACAATGGCAACCATGAAACAAATAATAGAAGATCCAGATAGATTAGAAATGATAGTAGCAGACATTATAAAACATTACGAGGAAATAGAAAATACGGTGGCTAACAAAGCAATGGTAGTAGCCTATTCAAGACAATCTGCTTATACAATGTACAACAAATTTTTAGAACTAAGACCAGATTGGAAAAATAAAGTGAATATGATAATAACATCAAACAACAAAGATGATGAAGAAATGCAAAAAGCAATTGGTTCTAAAAAAGATAAAAGAAGACTAGAAGTAGACTTTAAAGATATGGATTCAGATTTTAAAATAGCAATTGTAGTAGATATGTGGCTAACAGGATTTGACGTTTCTGGACTTGGAACAATGTATATAGACAAGCCTATGAAAGCACACAATTTAATGCAAGCAATAGCAAGAGTAAATAGAGTTTATAAAGATAAGACAGGTGGACTTATAGTAGATTATATAGGACTAAAAAGATGGTTATTAGATGCTCTAAAAACCTATACCAAAAGAGACCAAGGTAAAGTTGTTGATAATAGTGAATTAGTAAAAGCATTAATGGACAAAGTAGAACTAATAAGAGACTTATTTAAAAACTTCTATTATTCACATTTTGGAACAACAACAGATAGTGATAAATATGAAATCATTATGGCAGGAAGTAACTGGATATTAAAAACAGAAGAAACGAAAAAGTTGTTTATGAAATATAGTTATGATGTAAAAAGCTTATATTCTTTATGCACAGGAATATTATCACAAGAAATAAAAGATGAAATACTATTCTTTATATCTGTCAGATCCTTTATTTCAAAATTATCAGGAGAAAAAATTGATGTTAAAGAAATTAATAAAAATGTAGCAGAAATGTTGGAAAAAGCAATACAAGATGACGAAATGTTACAAATAGGAGAAATACATAATAGTAATAGACTTTCGCTATTAAGTGATGAAATATTAAACAAGTTAGCAAAAATGCAAAAGAAAAATATTGCAGTAGAAATTTTAAATAGAGCTTTAAAAGAATACGTAGAACAAGTTGGAAGAAAAAACGTCGTTTTAATGGAAAAGTTTTCTACTAAATTTCAGAAAATAGTAGCAACCTATAATGAAAGGACAAGCGTAGAAGATTTAGAGAAAATCATTCAAGAAATGATTAACCTAAAAAATGAAATAGAACAAGAATTAAAAGCAGGAAATGAATATAATTTATCTTCAGAAGAAAAAGCGTTTTTTGATGCTCTTCGGAGATGATCCAGAAGTTAAAGACTTAATGAAAGATGATGTCTTAGTTCAAATAGCAAAAGAATTAGTAGAAACAGTTAATAAAAATATGACTATTGACTGGGACATTAGGAAAGATGCTAGAGCAAGAATGAGAATTGAAATAAAAAAATTACTAATTAAGTATAACTATCCACCAAACAAAAGTGAGAAGGCAGTTCAAACAGTTATAAAACAAGCTGAGTTGAAATGTAAAGAAACAATTAAGAGATAGGAATTTTATAGTTTTGATGTTAAAAAAAGCAGAAATATCTAAATAATACAAAAAAATTCAACGTAATGCAGAAAATCTATTATATAATTATAGTAAAGGATATAAAAATGAATAAAGTTTTAATTACTGGGATGGAAATAGGAAATGAAATAGGTTTATGTGGAGGATGCAGTTCTTTGGATTTTACATGGTTATTTAATAAACCTTCTATTTTAATGTGGGCAGATAAAATATCTATAACAGATATTGCTTTAAGGAAAATTTTAAATAATAGCAATACAAAAATTGATAAATCAATAAAATTAATATTAGAAATTGCAGAAGCCAATAATCTACTAGACATTGTAACGATAGATGAGAAACTCAAAGGAGAAATATCTAAAAATACAGAAATAGTGGAAAATGAAGTTGTTAAAGAATATATTATAAAAGGTAAAAATACAGAGGATATAAAATTTATTAAAGATATACAAATAGGAGAGTTTGAGTATTGTTTACCATATGTAGTTTCATTATATAGAGAACTAGAAATGGCAAAAATTATTGGAGCTAATTGTCTATTTAATGAAAAAGACTTAAATTATATGAAAAACAGAAAAATATCTAATAATAAATACGACATGATAGGAGAAATATTTAAAATTTATTTTCCTAATGATATAATATTGCATAATTATTTATTTGAAGAAGAAAATAATTGTCATAAATGTAGAAACTTTTCAAACTGTAGTGATATATATTTAAAAGAAATAGAAAAGAATACTCAAGAAATATTAAAGTGGAGAGATTATGATGAAATATGCTCTGCAAAACACGAAATAGATAAAATTATAAAAATGAAGGATAAAATTGGTGTTGATTATAATATTGAGGATGTAAAAAAAGAATTTTTGATAAAACAAAAAGAAATTAATAAAAATATGAAAAAGGTTTTTCCTAAAATAAAAAGATGGACAGAATTAGTAACAATATTTTCTTTACCTATAACAATATGTTCGGCAGCAACTGACAATCCCAAAATTACAATAGCATCAGCAACAACACAGGCTATAGCTAAAGGTATTGAAAGTGTATTAAATTATTATGAGAATAAGAATAATTGGGTTGGTTTCATAAATAAAAATGTGAAAACATAAAAAGAGTTTATGATATGTAATTAACAAAAAAATATAGATAAAACAATAAAGTAAAAACTGTCAATTTAATTCTGATAAAGAAATAATTTTAATTAATTAAATATAAACTTTCTTTTTTGGAAATAATGTGATATAATATTATTAGTACAAAAGGAGAGTTTTTATTATGTTAGGAGAAAAAATAAAACTATGCAGAGAAAGTAAGAAGATGACACAAGTAGAAATTGCTGAAATATTAGGAGTTAAACCAGCAACAGTTTCTAAATACGAGTCTGGAATTTTAGAACCTAATATTGAATCATTAAAAAAACTAGCTGAACTATTTAATATTTCAATTGATGAATTGCTAAAAGAAGATGAGTTTGATATTTCAAAAATAAATATCCTAGAATCATTAAGAGAACAAAAAAATATGAAACTAAAGGGTAATTTATATCATAATACTCAAGTTACTTTTGCGTACAATACAAACCATATAGAAGGAAGTAAACTTACAGAAGATCAAACAAGATATATTTATGAAACAAATACTTTGATAGCTGAAAAAGATTCTATTACTGATATAGATGATGTTTTAGAAACAGCTAACCATTTCAAATTAATAGATTATATGTTAGACATAGCAGATAAAAAACTAACTGAAGATATAATAAAAGAATTTCATAAGATATTAAAAGAAGGAACATCAGATAGTAGAAAAGAGTGGTTTAATGTTGGTAAATATAAAAAATTATCTAATGAAGCTGGAAACATGAAAACAACTGAGCCAAAAAATGTTGAAAGAGATATGAGCAAATTAATGGAATGGTATAATTCTTTAAGACGAGTAACTATAAATGAAATAATTGAATTTCATTCGAGATTTGAGAAAATACATCCATTTCAAGATGGCAATGGTAGAATTGGAAGAATTATAATGTTTAAGGAATGTTTAAAAAATAATATAATACCATTTATTATTTTAGATAAAGACAAATTATTCTATTATAGAGGGCTAAATCAATATCAAAGTAATAAAGAAAAGGGTTTTTTAATTGATACTTGTTTAAATGCGCAAGATCAATATACAAATAGTATAGAGTATTTTTTAAAGATTTAAATATATAATGTATTATTGAAAAAATATAAAATGGAATTTTATGACAAAATATATATTTTTTAATAATAGGATTAATGAGACATATTAATCAATATAAAAAGCAAAATATGAATGTAAAAGGAGTAACAGGCAAAAAAATAGCCTATTTTTCCTACCCATACTCCAAAATCCAATATTATGGAATAGAAACAGCTAGGCTTTTAGGCATAGACAGTGAATTATTACTTACTTTCAGCAATGGACATATATTACAATTTGATTTTAAATCAAATGTAGACATTAGAATGATAAACTCACTAATATCAAAATATGTTTTATAGTAGCAAACCAATATTATCAAGGATAAGATTTCCTTGATTTTTTTATAAACATAAAACATTAATTATTGAGAAATAAAAACATTTATGATATAGTATCTATACAAAGGAGATGAAACAATGGACGAAATAATAAAAGAAATAGAACAATTCAACAAAGAAAGAAACTGGGACCAATTCCACTCACCAGAAAACCTAGCCAAATCAATAGCAATCGAAGCGGGAGAATTATTAGAATGCTTCCAATGGAATGGAGAAAAGTACAACAAAGAAGAAGTATGTGAAGAGCTAGCGGATGTCTTTACATACTGTATCCAAATGGCGATGAAACTAGAAGTAAGTCCAGAAGAAATAATATTAAAAAAATTAGACAAAACAAAAAAGAAATATCCAGTAGAAAAATGTAAAGGTAGCAGCACTAAATACAACAAATTATAGAGGAGAACTATTATGAGTGGAGAAGAAAAATATATAAAAATTCCATTAATAAATACAATTGAAGGAATTAGCCTTATTGAAGAAGGTGGATTCACGAATTATAAAGTAATTTACCATAACAAAATAAATGGACATACTACCAAGAAAATATACGCCTATAAAGTAAAAGATGACACAATGAGACCAAGAATTTGTAAAGGAGACATTATCATTTTTGAAAAAATAAAAAAAGTGGATAATGGGGACACATGTGTCATAAAGATTGCAAATGAAGAAGCAATTGTTAGAAAAGTCGAAAAATACAATGAACACATAATATTAAAACCATTAAACTTGGAATACAGCCCAACCATATATAAAAAAGAAGATTTAAATAAAATTATCAAAGTTATAGGAAAAGTTATAACTGTAATTGGAGAAATTTAAGAGATAAAATAACCCAATCAACCAGTTGGAAAGAAGGAGAACAAAATGTTAAAAGTAGTAGCAGCACTAATAAAAAAAGATAATAAAATCCTAATAGCCAAAAGAGCGACAGGAGACGAAGAAGTAATGGGAAAATGGGAATTCCCAGGAGGAAAAGTAGAAGCAGGAGAAACAGAAGAAAAAGCCATAGAAAGAGAAATCAACGAAGAATTTGAAGTGACTGTTAAAACCAAACAATTTCTAGCAAATAATATATGCAAATATCCCAATAAGATAGTAGACCTAAGATTATATGAATGCGAGTATATAAAAGGTGAATTCAAAATGCATAGTCATTTAGAATTCAAATGGATTGATTCAAAAGATTTATTAAAATATGATCTGGCTCCTGCAGATAAGCAATTAGCGCAATACAAAGAATTATTTAAAAATATCAAACATTTTTAGCAGGTAAAACCTGCTTATTTTTTATCTTTAAATACAAAGAAAATAAAAGAATTCAAAAATTTCCCCAAAAAGGATTGACAAAAACTGGAAAGTAGTCTATACTAAAAATAGTTAAAATCAAAAACAATTAATTCAACATTTTAAAATCGTGAATTAAAAATCAAAACAAATCAAAAAAATCTTATATAATTTAAATATCTGAGGTCATATCATTATTTGTAATCCGAAAACAAAAGTATAATTTTAATCTTTTAAAAGAATTACGATTCCCCATAATCCAAAAATTTTAAGAAAAATAACCCTTTTTAGACACCCCTATGTCTAAGCTTGCCTTTCTTACATGGCCTCAGATATTTAAGTTATATAAGTAGAAAGGAAAAAATGTTAGCAATCACAAAAAGTATGGCACTAAAAGGGCTGGAAGGATATATAGTATCCATACAAGTTGATTTATCAAATGGACTACCAGACTTCCAAATTGTAGGGCTTCCAGATACCAGTGTAAAAGAAGCAAAAGAAAGAGTTAAAACAGCAATCAGAAACTCAGGGATAGAATTTTTAAGTAGAAGAATTATTGTCAATTTATCGCCAGCCAATACTAGAAAAGAAGGCTCTATGTTTGACTTACCAATTGCAATAGGAATTTTAATTGCCAATAAAGATATTAGAAATCCAAATCTTCGGGAAAATTTTGATGGAAACCATTTTTACAGGAGAATTATCTTTAAATGGGAATATCGAAAAAACCAAAGGGATTTTACCAGTTTGCATTGAAGCAAAAAGAATAGGAGTAAAAAGAATTATTATACCCAAGCAAAATGAAGAAGAAGTAAAGATATTAGAGGGAATAGAAATATTACCAGTCAACAATTTAAAAGAAGTAGTAAAATATTTAAATGGAGAAAAAGAAATAAAAAGGACTGAAACGATAAAAATTCTTCAAAGTCAAACAGAATATGAATTTGACTTTTCTGAAGTAAAAGGACAAGAAAATGTAAAAAGAGCCTTAGAAATTGCAGCAAGTGGAGGACACAATTGCCTTATGCTCCGGAATACCTGGTGCTGGAAAAACGATGCTAATGAAAAGATTGCCAAGTATCTTACCAGATATGAAATTAGACGAAGTCTTAGAAGTTACCAAAATATATAGTATATTAGGACTAACAACAGAAGAAAAGCCATTAGTAAAAAATAGACCTTTTCGAACTCCACATCATACAATTACGCCAGCCTCTTTAATAGGAGGAGGAAAAAATCCAAAGCCACGGAGAAATCAGCCTAGCGCATTTAGGTGTATTGTTTTTGGACGAATTACCAGAATTTAATCGAAATGCTTTAGAGGCATTAAGGGTGCCATTAGAAGATAGAAAAGTCACAATCAGTAGATTAAATACAACAATTACCTATCCTTGCGAATTTATGCTAGTAGCTAGCATGAACCCATGTCCATGTGGTTATTATGGAAGTGAAGAAAAACAATGTAATTGTAAACCAGAACAAATCAAAAAATATATGAATCGAATTAGTGGACCACTTTTAGATCGAATGGATATCCATATAGAAGTAAATAAAGTAAAGTATAGTCAATTAGAGCAAGAAAGTAAAAATGAAACATCAGAAGAAATTAGAAAAAGAGTAAATCGTGCAAGACAAATACAATTAGAGCGTTATCAAAAATATCATATTTTTTCAAATTCAGAACTTACCCCAAAATTAATCGAAAAATTTTGTCAATTAGATACCGAAAGTAAACAAATATTAGAAACGGCATTTCATAAACTAAACTTAAGTGCAAGAGGTTATAATAAAATTTTAAAAGTGGCTAGAACCATAGCAGACTTAGAGAAGTGTGAAAAAATTCAACAAAAGCACATAGCGGAAGCAATTCAATATAGAAGCTTAGATAGAAAATATTGGAATTCATAAAAAGAGGAGTGATTAACTTAAGAATTATAACAATCGAAGATAAGGCATATCCAGAGAAATTAAAAAAGATAAAAAATCCGCCTAAGCATCTTTATGTAGAAGGAGATATTAAATTACTAAAAGATAGCATTATTTCTATTATTGGTTCAAGAGCTTGTTCTGAAAATGGAAAAAATTTAGCCAAAGAATTCTCAGAGGAATTAGTTTACCAAGGAATTACAATTGCGAGTGGACTGGCAGTTGGAATTGATACAGTTGCTCATCAAACAACATTGGAACAAAAAGGAAAAACAATAGCAGTATTACCTTGTGGACTAAATCACATATTTCCGCCAGAAAATCAAAAACTTTATCAACAAATTATAAAAAAGGGTGGATTAGTTGTAACAGAGTATCCACCAGGAGAAAAAGCAAAATCACAAAAATTTTTAGAAAGAAACCGAATTGTAAGTGGACTGGCATTAGGGATTTTAGTAATAGAGGCAGCCTATAGAAGCGGAACTAGCGTGACCGCCAAACTAGCAAAAGAACAAGGGAAGAAAGTATTTGCCTTGCCACATGAAGTAGGAAATAAACATGGAATTGGAACAAATAGACTAATCCAAGAAGGGGCTAAAATAGTAACCTGTGTAGAAGATATCATAAAAGAATATCCATTTCTAACCTATAAAAAGCGAAATATCAAAAAGAAATCAAAATTAGAAAAACAAAGAAAAATATGTAGAAACAAAGAATACAATCAAATTTATCAATTTATAAGAGAACAACCTATTTCATTAAACGAAATTTATTACAAATCGAATAAAGATATAGCACAAATAAACAATATATTATTAATGCTAGAGTTAGAAGGATATATAGAAAAAGTAGTAGGAGGATATGTATGTATTTTAGACAAGAAATAGGAAAATGGGGAGAGAACCTAGCCTGTAAGTATTTAGAAAAGAATAATTATAAAATAATAGAAAGAAATTTTCTATGCCGACAAGGTGAAATTGACATCATTGCAGAAGATAAATTAAAAGGAGAAGTAGTTTTTATAGAAGTAAAAACACGTTCTAATTTGAAATATGGAAATCCATCAGAAGCAGTAAATAGAACCAAACAAAGACATATGAAACAAGTAGCAAGATATTATATTTATAAAAAACAATTAAGCCATAAAGCAATCCGATTTGATGTAATAGAGGTTTATGTTCAACCATCCAGTTGTCAAATAAACCAAATCAAACAAATTTTATAAAATGTCCAAATCTATTTGAAGAATAATGAAAAAATTTAAATAATAGGAATGTTGCAAAAAAATATATAATAGTATATAATAGACCCAGAATCCTAAAGATATAATTATATTTTTAGTTACCTACTAAGAAAAGAGGTAGTATTATGAAAAAATTTTTATCAAATTACAAGTCAACAATCATTTTGTTGGTTGCTATTATTGTTGGCGCTATTGTAGGAATTGTATTCCAAGAAAAAGCAACTATTTTAAGTCCGTTAGGAGATTTATTCCTAAATCTTTTATTAGTCATCATTGTTCCACTTATTTTCTTAACTATCACCACTTCCATCGCGAAAATGAAAACACCTAAGAGATTAGGTAAAATTATGGTAAGCATTATAGGTGTATTTTTAGTAACATCTATTATTGCTGTATTAATTGGATTTGCAAGTACCTATTTTGTTAAATTGGTAAATCCAGAAGATGGAGAGACAATACGAGCATCTATGGAAGAAGTGGTAACAGATGAAACATCTACAGAAGAAAAAGAAGAAATGACAATTGCAGACAGAACTGTGCAACTATTAACGGTTAATGATTTTTCTAAATTATTATCCAAAGAAAATATTATTGCATTGCTAGTATTTTCTATTATGTTTGGAATTGCCATGAACATGACAGGTGAAAAGGCAAAACCAGTATTAGACTTTTTAGTATCTGCGAATGAAATTGTAAATAATGTAATTAAAATCATCATGTATTATGCACCAATTGGACTAGGATGCTATTTTGCAACATTAGTAGGAAGCTTTGGAGCATCTATCGCAGTTGGATATTTAAAAACATTTGTGATTTATTTAGTTGTAGCAATTGCATTTTATTTTATCATGTATACAATTTATGCTTTTATTGCAGGAGGAAGAAAAGGTGTAAAAGCCTTTTGGAGAAATGTAATACCTTCTACTTTAACATCAATTGCAACTTGTTCAAGTGCAGCGTCTATACCAGTTAATGTAGAATGTACAAAGAAAATGGGAGTACCAGATGATATTGCAGAAACAACAATTCCTTTAGGAACAAGCTTTCATAAAGATGGTTCTATTATAGGTTCTATGTTTAAAATTATGTTTTTAGTATGTTTATTTGGAACATCTTTGGCAACAACGGGAGATGTTTTGGGAGTGTTAGGAATTGCTTTATTAGCTAATTTATTAATTACTGCAGTCCCAATTGGTGGTGGAACGATTTCTGAAATGCTAATTATTACTATGATGGGATACCCAGTAGCAGCACTACCTATCTTAACGATGATTGCTACCATTATTGATGCACCTGCAACTGCTCTTAACGTGGTAGGAGATACGGTTTCTTCTATGCTGGTTACTAGAGTTGTTGACGGGAAAGATTGGATAGAGAAAGAAAAATAGAATAAAGATAATTAAAATAAAATACATCTTGTTGTCAAATAAAAAGTTTGATGATAAGGTGTATTTTTTGTCTAAATAGGTTGATAAAGCGAGATTGAAAAGGTATAATGATAGTGTTAATAAAAACAAATGATACTACTATTAGTTATTTTTTAATACAAAAAAATATTGAATTCGACAAAAAGCGACAAAATAAATTATAAAATAATTATATAATTAACATATGCATTAAATGATATAAACAGATTATAGAAATATGAAAAGAGGAGGTGAAAAAATGAACTATCATGAACTAGTAGTAACCATACAACTAAAAAAAGACATAACAAATGATGAGACGTATAATTTTTTAAACAGTCTAATTAATAATGCCATGTTATATGACGAACAGTTAAGAGACAAACATAAGAAAAATGAATACAAATTTTATACATATAGTAGTTTAAATCCGATTGAAAAAGATAGAATTTATAAAAAAGACAGAATTTATATTTTTAATATCAGAAGTATCGACAAAATATTCCTAACAAAATTAAAAAGAGTATTACCGCTAGCAGAAGTAGAAGCAAAAATAATAGCAACAGAAATAAAAAGCTATTCACAAAAATTTATAACAAAACTAGCAACACTATCTCCGGTTGTTGCCACAATGCCAGAAAATAGATATTGGAGAAAAGAAAGTGGACTAGAAGAATTAACAACAAGAATATGTAAAAACGCAATTAGAAAATACAATCAATACTTTAATGAACAAATACCAGAAGAGACAATATTTATTCAATCTATTGCACAAACCAATTTTAAGCCTATAAAAATACCATACAAACAAGGAAATCTAATAGGGAATAAATTTGAAATAGGAGTAAAAGAAGATAAATTATCCCAAGATTTAGCTTTTTTCATGAAGGCAACAGGAGCATTAGAGAAAAATACAATTGGATGTGGATATTTAGCAAGTAACTAAAAGAAAGGAGGAAAACATGGTCAATGATTTATTAAAGATATTTAGAAATGCCGAAAATATGGACAAAGCAGTAGTAGATAATTATATACCAAAAGACGGAACTTATTTTAAGATAAACAAAGATAACACTATAAAAATGTTAATTATTAAAAGAAATCAAACAGAACAAAATGAACTATATAGATGGTTTAAAGAAGCAGATTATAACAGTAACTTAATTGACATGAATAAGCCAGTAGATACAACCAAAAAAATACATAGCAATAATTATTATACAATATTTATCAAATGTGATATTTTACCAAAAGTAGGAAGCAATAAAGACAAAGTATTAACAGAAGAACAATTATACAATGCAATAGACAACTATTTTAATACATTTCTGGAGCGAATAAAAGATAAGAAAGCACAGAAAATTATGGACACAATAGACTTACAAAAAATTAATCAAGAAGAATTACAAGATTGTAAAAAGAGAATAAAAGAAGCTATTCCCCAAATAATCAACCTGATAAATGAAAACAATTTGGCTGACAAAAATTATATAAAAATCTTTTTAGAGAAAGACATGGAAGATTATCAAAGAGAAGGAAAAAGATATTTTTATCCAAGAATATTTAATAAAAATGACTATAATATAGAAGTAAATGGAGAAATATGGGGATTATCTAATAACAATATGCGGATTAAATAGCAAAAAGCCATATCTAGAATTAAAGACAACAAAATTTAAAGTTCCCTATCGAATTTCTTTAGAAGAAGCATTTGTTAGTAAGAAATTTTTCGAATGGATTAATAATTTAGTAGATGAACAAGGAAAAATAATTAGCGATATTTATCTTCCTATAGATTTTAAATTTACCAATACAGAAGTATCAGAAAGCAATATAGAAAACAATACTTGTCTTTACTTACATAAAACAACAAACAATGGAAAGCCAGTAATAGAAGACTTTGCAATTATAAATCATATAGAAAAAATGAAACCAATTAAAATGAGTAACTATTTAAACTTAGAGAAGTTAGAAGAAAAAAATATAGGAAATAAAAAAGAATTAGAGGCAAAAATTGATGAATATTACTATAATAATAAATTGACAAAAAATTATTACAACAATGATATAAAGCCGAAAACAGGTATATTTAGCGATAAACAAATAAATATTTTGCTAACTACAAAGCAAGCTATGCTAAACTATTTTAAAAAAGGAATAGAAGTAGGATTTAAAACTTGTATAGATAAAATGACAAAAGAGATGATACTTGAGAAATTTATTGATAAAGAATATATCAATATACAAGAGATAGCTAATGCACAAAACTTTAGACTAAATTTATTAAATTATTATGAAATAGGAGAGAAAGCCAATATGGGAAATAGAATAAAAGATTTATATTATACTTTAAAAGAAAAAACAGAAAAAGATGGAATTATAACATGTGAAAATGATGAAGAATTTTATTTTGCAGCAGGACAATTAATTTACTATCTAGTAAGTCAGAGTGAAGCAAAAAATAAAACACAAGGTTTAGTTACACCGTTTTTAGAATTATCAACATCAACTAAATTAAAACAAGCCATTATCACAATGTATAAAAAATATGGCTACAAAATTGATTTAGGGGCTCATAAAATAAATAACTTAATTGGAATGGTAACAGGATATGAAACACAAGCTAAAGCATCTGATTACCAAGATTTAATTATTTCTGGTATATGCTCAAAAAATATTATATATGCTGGAAAAAAAGAGGAGGAATAAAATATGGAAAAGAAAAACAAAGTATATGGAGTAATTGGAATAAAAGCGTTAATGAGTAATTGGAATGCAGATTTTACAGGAAGACCAAAAACAATTAGCACAACGCAAATATTTGGAAGTGATAAAGCCTTAAAATATCCAATGAAAAAAATGTGGGATGAAGAAGGAAAAAAGGTAATTTATATAAAATCATACAAAATTGATGAAAAAACGGGAGAAAAAATTCAACCATTAGATTTAGATGAAAGATATGAAAGAGTGTTTGGAGAGACTATCGAAAAGAAAACAAAGCCAGAAGAAGTATTGATAAATTTATTTTCTGCAATTGATGTTATGAATTTTGGTGCAACATTTGCTAGTAAAAATGTAAATCTTAGCATTACGGGCGCAGTTCAAATAGGACAAGGATTTAATAAATATGAAGATAGTAATATAGAAACACAAGATATATTATCACCATTTAGAAATTCAAATAAAGAAGACGATAAGGCGTCTACATTAGGAACTAAAATAGTAGCAGATGAATGTCATTATATATATCCATTTTCAGTAAATCCTCAAAATTATAAAAATTATAAAGATATATTGCCAGAATTTGAAGGATATACCGAAGAAGCCTACCAAGAGTTTAAAAAAGCAAGTCTTATTTCTGCTACAGCAATTAACACGAATAGTAAATCTGGATGTGAAAATGAATTTGCTATTTTTATTGAAGAAAAAGAAGGAAGTAACTTGTATTTAGCAAATCTAGATCAATATATTACATTTGAGAAAATGGAGAGTGGAAAAGATAAAATTAACATAGAAAAATTGAAAGAGGTAATAAAAGAAAACAAGAACAGAGTTGAAAAGGTAGAAATTTATTATAATAAAATTACAACTGAAATTAACACAGAAGGAATAGAATGTGAAACTTATGACATATTTGAAAATATAAAATAGGGAAGGTGATAAAATGCAAAAAGCCATTAAATTTAAGCTTTTTGGGAAAACCGCATTCTTTAAAAAGCCAGAAGTAAATGAATATGCTTATTTTACATACAACAATATTCATAAAATAGCGTTATTAGGGATACTAGGTGCTATTATAGGATTAGATGGATACAATCAACAAAGAGAAAAAACATATCCAGAATTTTATGAAAAACTAAAAGATTTAAAAATATCGATTGTACCAGATAAAAAACTAAAAGGAATCTATCCTAAAAAAATTCAAACTTTTAATAATAGTGTAGGATATGCTTCTAATGAAGAAGGTGGAAATCTAATTGTAAGAGAACAATGGTTAGAAAATCCATCTTGGACAATCTATATATACAATGATGGAACAGTAGAACCTAATCTATATAACAAATTAAAAGAATATTTATTACAAGGAAAAACAGTATATATACCATATTTAGGGAAGAATGACCATCCAGCATCTATTACACAGGTGGAAGAAATAGAATTAGGAAAGGAAAAATTAGATTATATAGATTCTATTTTTACAGAAAATATAGAAATTGACAGCTTTGATTCAGTAGATGAATTAGCATACTTAATAAAGGAGATACAACCAATAAAGTTACAAGAAGAGTATAATTTTTATGAGTATGAGCCATTTATTTATACTAATTATTATCTAAAAAATGAAATAGAGGGATATACCGATAGAAATACAAATTTATACTTTTTTTAAAGAAATTTTCCAAGTGATTTTTTTTGAAAGGCTAAAATATTTATAAATATTAACAATTAAAGGAATAATTAAAAATTTTAGTTCACTTGGAATGATTCTTATAACATGCATTAATATCAAGAGAGATGAGTTATTTTGAAAAGGAAGAAAACTTTATTTTAACGGTTTAAACAAGAACAGATGCTGTTTTTAAATATTATCTCATAAGCATTAAATCTATTCGTATCATAATTGAACAAGAACAGAAGATGTATTTAAATTAAGGGCAAGTAATTTCAGTTAGTGTGTAGCTATACTCGAACATATAGTGTATTTAAATTTAAATTTTGCTTTTATTTCATCTTGTTTTGACTGGTTATATTTGAACATATAGTGTATTTAAATATGATTACATAGTAATAGAATATGGAGAAACATATGTTATACTTGAACATATAGTGTATTTAAATAGAACACATCGACGACTTTTCCCACTTCTTGTCGCAGTTATACTTGAACATATAGTGTATTTAAATTCAGTAAAAACTGCTACTAAAAAATCGTTCATATTATTATACTTAAATATATAAAGTAAAAAATAAATAGTAAAAATAATAACAACTATAAACAAAATAAAAATGGAAAAGGAGAAAACATGTTAATAAAAATAGAAGAGCAAATCAATAACTTAGAAAATATATATGCACATACAAAAGATGGAAAAGAAAGAGAAACCTTAAAAGAACACTTAGACAGAAGTATAAAATACTATCAAAAAATAGCAAGAGAAAAAGAAATAGACAAGCATATCAAAAAATTAATAGAAAAAACATTTCAATATGAAAAAATAATAATAGAAGAAAAAGAATATATATATCAATTATTCATTAACGCTATATATTTACACGATTTAGGAAAAATAAATCCAAAATTTCAAAAAGAAAAGATGAAAAATAGTAAATATAGAACAACAGAAACTTGTACAAGTGAACATTCACTTGTATCAAGCTTTATATACATTGACATATTTAATTTAGAAATAAATAAATTTAAGAATAAAAAACTTATAAAGATAATATTATATTGTTTTGCTTATCAAATAGCAAGACATCATTCTAATTTGGAGAATTTATCAGCAGAAGAATTTTTAAATAAATTAGAAAAAGTACAACAAGAAGGATTATATTTAGAATATAAAAATAAAAACAACTTACTAGAAATAGATTTGGAAGAAAATATTTTTATACAGAAAAATAAGATATTAAAGCAATATCAAATAAAAGAAATGGAATTTTTCATTTTAAATAAATTATTATATTCATTAATTATAACATGTGATTATTATGCTACTTATGAATACATGAATTCACAAGAGATAGAAATAGAAAGCATAAATAATATAGACGATATATTCGAAAAATATAAAAATACACACGTTTATCAAAGTATAGAAAGATATAAAAAAAACAAAAATAGCATAGCCCCCAATAATATTAATCGATTAAGATCGGATATATTTTTAGAAACAGAAGAAATATTGAACCAAAACATAGATAAACACCTATTTTATTTAGAAGCACCAACAGGAAGTGGAAAAACAAATACATCAATTAATCTAGCACTTAATATATTAAAAAAAGATAAAAGTATAAAAAACATATTTTATATATTTCCATTTAATACTTTGATAGAACAAACCAAAGAAACATTTGAAAAAATATTTACATACGAAAAAGATTTCATTTGCATTAATTCTAGTATTGCTATAACGCAGCAACAAAACGAGAAAGTAGATTATGAAAAAGTATATTTGGATTATAATTTTATGCACTATCCAGTTGTTCTAACATCGCATGTTAATCTATTTTCTACCTTATTTGGTACCCAAAAAGAAAATAATTTGATTTTATCTAGATTTAGTAATAGTGTTATTATTATAGACGAAATACAAGCTTATAAAAATTCTATTTGGAAAGAAATAATAAATTTTTTAGAAAAATATAGCGAAATATTAAACATAAAAATAATTATCATGTCAGCGACATTACCAAAATTAGACAAATTAATCAATGAAGATAAAGACTTTATAGATCTAATTCCAAATAAAGACAAGTATTTTAAAAATTCATTATTTCAAGATAGAGTAAAAATTAATACAGACTATTTAGAGAAAAGAATAGATTTAGAAACATTAGCCACTATCATAAAAGAAAGAGAAGGAAATCAAGAAAAACTTCTAATAGAATTCATAAAAAAGAAAACAGCAAGAGAATTTTATAAAATATTAATAACTAAAAAGATAAAAAAGGAAATTATAGAAATAAGCGGGGACGATAACAAACATATAAGAAAACAAATACTTGAGAAAATTAAAAACAGTAATGATATAATTGTAATTTGTACACAAGTAATAGAAGCAGGTGTGGATATCGATATGGATATAGGATTTAAAGATATATCTTTAATAGAGTCAGAAGAACAGTTTTTAGGAAGAATCAACCGTTCTTGTAAGAAACAAAATTGTAAAGCATATTTTTTTGATAATACACCAGCTTGCGAAATTTACCGAAATGATATTAGAAATGCATATAATATTAAAGAAGAAAGATATAGAAAAATGCTAGAAAAGAAAGAATTTGAGAAATACTATCAAGAAATATTAGAAGAAGTAAATAAAAAAGGGGAAGAATATAATCAAAATAACTATAACAAATTTTTAGAAAGTGTCCAAACACTACAATTTGAAAAAATTGATAAGAAAATGAAACTAATTAATCAAATGAATTTACAAATATTCTTAAATCGAACTATTAATATAAAGAATAAGAAAATAGAAGGAAGTAAAGTTTGGGAAAAATATAAACAAATTTGCTTAAATGACAAATATAGTTATGCTCAAAGAAAAGTAGAACTTTCTAGAATTCAAGAAATAATGGATCTGTTTTTATATACAATTACTATTTATGATAAAAACAATTGTAAAAAATATTACACAGAAGAATTTGGGAATATTCTATATATTGAAAATGGAGAGGAATTTATAGAAGAAGGAAAATTTGACAAAGAAAAATATGATAAAAAGTGTGGTGAGATGTTTTGGTGAAAATAACAGGAACAATCATAAATTACTATTTACACTGTAAAAGGCAATGTTGGCTATTTATGAAAAAATTAATTTAGAAGATAATAGTGAAGAAGTAAGAATTGGAAGAGTATTACATGAAAACAAAAACAATTCAGAAGTAGCAATAGACAATATCAAAGCAGACAAAATAACAGATAAGTATATTGTAGAATATAAGAAATCAGATGCAGATTTACAAGCAGCTATTATGCAAATAAAGTATTATATGTACATATTAAATCAAAAAGGAATAAAAAGAGATGGAAAAATAGAAATATTTGAAAAAAACAGACAAGACAAAAAGATTCATTATATTGAAAATAATGAACAGATAGAAAACGAAATAGAAAGATTAAAAAATAATATAGAAACTTTATATAATATGCAAATACCGCCTGAACATCAAAAGAAAAACAAATGTAAAAGATGCGCTTATAATGACTACTGTAATTTATAGGAGGTATTAATATGAAAGAAGAAACAAGATACATTTTTTCTAAAGGAGATTTAAATAGACAAGATTTTTCTATTAGATTTAAAAATGAGAAAGGGAACAATTATCTTCCGATAAAAGACATAAAAGAATTGTATTGTTTCAATGAACTAACAATAAGTACAAAATTATTAGACTTATTTGGAAAAGCAGGAGTAACAATTCACTTTTTTAACTACTATGGAAACTATACAGGAACATTTTATCCTAAAGAATATTTAATAAGCGGAGAATTAACAGTAAAACAAGCAAAAGCTTATTTAGAAAAAAGAAAAATAATAGCAAAATCTATTGTACAAGGAATTGCTGATAATATTTATTTTACTTTATATCATTATTATAGACATGGAAAAAAAGAATTAAAAGAATATTTAGATTGGCTAAAAAAAGAAGTATCAGGATTATTAGAAGTTGCTAAAGATATCAATCAAATATTGTATGTAGAAGGAAGTATATGGGCAAGATTTTACAATACATTTCAATATTTTTTGCCAGAGGATTTTGTTATGAACAAAAGAGTAAAGAGGCCACCAGACAATCCAATTAATGCACTAATATCATTTGGAAATACATTGTTATATACAAAAACAATTAGCCAAATTTATCAGACACACTTAAATCAAGCAATTTCTTTTCTGCATGAACCAAGTGAAGGAAGATTTTCTCTTTGTTTAGATTTATCAGAAGTGTTTAAACCAATCATAGTATATAAAACGATATTTGATTGTGTAAATAATAAAAAAATTACAGTTGAAAAACATTTTATAAAAGAATTAAATTACTGTATTTTGAATGAAGATGGAAGGAAAATATTTATACAGGCATTTGAAGACAGAATTAATCAGTCATTTTTACATAGTAAACTAAATAGAAAAATAACTTATAAAAAGGCAATTAAATTAGATGGTTATAAATTAATAAAGAATATAGTAGAAGGGAAAGAGTTTAAACCTTTTAATATGGAGGAAAAAAGATGAAAGAAAAGTATAACTATAATTATGTTTTTGTTTTTTATGACATAGAGGAAAGAAGAGTTAATAAAGTATTTAAAGTTTGTAAGCAGTATCTAGTACATCATCAAAATTCAGTGTTTAGAGGTCATATAACTCCTAGTAATTTAATCGAATTGAAGAATAAATTAAGAAAAGTAATAAATAAAAAAGAAGATTTTATAACTATTATTAAATTAATAAATCAGCAATCTTTTGAAGAGGAAACAATCGGTACTAATGAAAAAGATCAAGAGAGTTTAATTCTATAATTTTCCAAGTGGGAATTTTGGAGTAGTGAAAGGTATTGGGAATAAGGGATTTTAGAAATGGAAGAAAAAATCACTTATCTGGAAAATATTATAGAAATACTTGAAAAATAAGCGAAAACAATATATTATAATTATTAGAAATGTCTATTTTTTCGGCGTTATACTTGAACATATAGTGTATTTAAATTTTTTCCAGCACTTACAGCATTTGACATTGCAACTGTTATACTTGAACATATAGTGTATTTAAATATTAGTTGAAAGATTAATAGCAAAAGAGTCTAGAGTGTTATACTTGAACATATAGTGTATTTAAATTTTCTAATTATAAATACTACGTCTTCTGGTTCTGTGTTATACTTGAACATATAGTGTATTTAAATGTCAGCCACGAGCTTATTCAATAGCACAAGATACAGAGTTATACTTGAACATATAGTGTATTTAAATCTTTCACTCAAAAGCTCATACTTGTCAGCAATACTGTTATACTTGAACATATAGTGTATTTAAATTAATTAACGGTATTGATGTTTATGACCCAACTTCGGTTATACTTGAACATATAGTGTATTTAAATTATGTTTCTATTTGTTCTTTTACTTCCTCTACCGCGTTATACTTGAACATATAGTGTATTTAAATTTGTGTAACAAGTGGAACATTAGAGTATTAGCAGAGGTTATACTTGAACATATAGTGTATTTAAATATTTGACTGTAATATGTAAGCCCTTTATAGTCCCCGTTATACTTGAACATATAGTGTATTTAAATTAATCATAACAATTATCACTACAAAGATATCTTTCGTTATACTTGGACATATAGTATATTTAAATTTTAATTTATATAGTGAAAACGTTGTATTTGGAAAAGTTATACCCGAAAATATTGTAAATAATATTTAATTGAAATCTTGAAGAAATAAAAACAACATCTAGAAAAGAAAAAAATAGTAAAGTAGAATAATATAAACAACTTATAAAGTTACAAAATCTAACTATTAAATAAAAAAGACAAGCCCCAAACTTTAGCAAGAATGGAGCCAATAGAAAACCCATTAAAAAATAGACTTTCAGAAGTGATACTTTTCAAGAAACAACTCACGAGCCAACTTAAGAGTTACAGCACTCACCATCAAATCCTGATCAACCAATTGACGGTCATAGCCTTGCGTAATAAGCATGCCAGCCCTAGCCTTAAGAACATCTAAAATTACTTTGTAGAAGACCCCTTCAGGCAACCGAAACAATTGAGCCATTTCGCAATGATGAGAGCATTCCCAACAATTATAATTACACGACGTTTCCAATAGCATAAAATAACACTCCCTTATAAAATTATAGTAAAGTAATTATACCATGAATTAACATAAAAATCAAACGAACCATTAGAAAATCAAAATCCAATAATCTGATGATAAATATTCATAGCATAATTGTCTGTCATACCAGAAATAAAAAACAAAATAGCCTGGTAAAAATCAGAGCTAGAAGAAGGTGAGAAAAGAACCTTATTCTTAAATCTTGAAGAAGATCTATCAGAATAATCATAAAAGCTATATAAAAAATCTAGAAAATCCTTATATAACTTTGGATAGAACTTTTCCAAAGACTTAGCAGAAGAAAAAGCATCTTTACCATCAAAGCAAGCCTTTAAAGTAGTATAAATTTCAGTCAAAACAAGTTCAAAATATCGATTAGAAGGTTTAATTCTATCCGAAAAATAAATATTTTTATAATTAAATTCTTTAATTTTATTAATTAGATGAAAAGCCTTATCTGAAAAGCACAAACCATTTTCAGGAGAAGAATTTTCACACAAATCATAAACTAAGTAGTGAATAATATTTGAATTATTCAACATTTTATCTTTTATATTATCATGTAATAAATTATAGAGTTCATCTAAATGTTCATCTAAAATCCCAAGAGTAATGGCATCTTGAATATCGCGACCAATATAAGAGATTTTATCAGCAACTTTCACAACACAAGCCTCCCAAGTATAAGGAGCAAATTGATTTGGATATACATAAGAGCATAAATCAATAAATTCATCTCTTGGTTTAATTCCATTTTCATCAATTTCACCACAATGAGAAATAATACCATCTCTTACTGCATAAGTAAGATTTAGATTTTGTTTATTTTTTTCGCTATCTTCCAATAACTCTATTGAATCAACAAGATTAAGACCATTTTTTTCATGCCAAAAAGGAATGCCTAAATCATTTTTTGAAAGATTAGATAAAATTCTTTCACCACTATGACCAAAAGGACTGTGTCCCAAATCATGACCAACAGCAATAGCCTTTGTCAATTCTGTATTAAGTCCTAAATAATTTGCAATAGAATAGCTGATTGATTCAACATGTGTCACATGCTCAATTCTGGTACAAATATGGTCATTTTCTGGAGAAAAAAATACTTGTGTTTTATGTTTTAATCGTCTATAACTATTAGAATGGATAATTCTAGTATAATCTCTTTCAAATTCACTTCGAATATCAGAAGCTCTATGGTATAGAGGTTCTTTTCTAGAAATAATATTTTCCCATTTAGGGTTTTCTATATTAGCAGCATAATTTTTAAATAAATTTTTCATGTTATCACCTCAAATATACTATATAACAAAACAAAGAAAAAGTACAATAACTTCTTAGTTTTATCTATAAGAAAAAATACTGAAACTTAAATCGAATAAAGGTTGCTTTTTATCAATTAATTTAGTAAAATTTAGACAGTAAATGTGAAAGGAGAAAATAAAAATGTTTAACTTAGTAAAAGACGAATTTGATGAAAATTCAGACGATATACTAGAAAGCATTAATAAAATGTTAGCCAACAAAAAAGAAGAAAAAATAGAAAAAGAAAATGAAGGAGAATAAAAATGGGAAAATTATTTGTAATAGATGGAACAGATGGAAGTGGAAAACAAACACAATTTGAGAAATTAAAAGAAAGATTAATAAAAGATGGAATTGATTACAAAATAGTAAGCTTTCCAAACTATGACAGTCCAAGCTCATCTTTAGTCAAAATGTATTTATCAGGAGAGTTTGGAAAAGATGCAAAAAAAATAAGTCCTTATGTTGCATCTACATTTTATGCAGCAGACAGATATGCAACTTTTCAAACAGGATACAAAGAATATTATGAAAATGGAGGAATTATATTAGCAGACCGATATACAACTGCCAATATGGTACACCAAGCAGGAAAAATAGAAGATAAAGAAGAAAGAAAAAAATTCTTAGACTGGTTATGGGACTTTGAATTTAATCTATATGGACTACCAGTTCCAACAGAAGTATTTTTCTTAAATATGCCAGTTGAAAAATCATTAGAACTAATTAAAAATAGAGAAAATAAATTTACACATGATACTAAAAAAGACATACATGAAAGCGACAAAAACCATCTAATTGATGCCTATCATGCAGCTTGTGATGTAGCAAAAGATTATAATTGGTATGAGGTACAATGTGTAAAAGAAGATGAGATTAGAACGATTCAAGATATCCATGAAGAAATATATAAAGAAATAGAAAAACACATATAGATAAAAATGAAAGAAAAAGAGAGATAATTCGAGAAAAAATAAGGATAAGGGCAAAATAGGGAAATAAATTTGCCCTGTAAACCCTGAATTTGGCAAAAACAAACGAAAAAGAAATTTGGAATATTTAACCAAAAACTGTATAATATATATCGATGGTGCATTATTCTAGTCATACAAACTTTACGAGGGTGGGGCTAAAAATCCACTAAAGGGCACATCGTTGAAGTTTCTTGTTTATGCGCGAAATGCCAGTTTTGTGTGTATCCAGGGAGTAAAGAAATTAGGGAGATATGTAATGGCATACATAAGAAACCCTGGTTTCGCGGAGGCTTAAACAGAGTTCTAAAGTTAATAACACAACCATTAGTAACAACATTTAAGTGAAACCTATGTTGCGTGCCAAGACACAAAATACATAGAGTAGCCTGTCTTGAGTGAAGGTATTGGGATTATCTTAAAAGAAAATAAAATTTATTTCGGCCAAATCAATTTTATTTTTAGATTATGAAATTGCTTTTGCAAAAAAGACTAGTAAAGAAGAAATTGTATGTTAAGGAAAACTTCTAGAATGTTTGCTATGAAAAAATAGCTAGGAAAGTCTAGGGATTAAGGTACAGATTTAAGTGGCGATCTGGTGTCTATTAAATCTAATAGATATTTCCCTTAAACGGAAACGGCTCTAGCAGTAATGCTAAGCGGGAAATAGAGAAATTCAACCAGACCTAAACTGTAAAATTTACTTAGGCTTTTACCATCTAACAATCGAAAAGAAATGAGACAAGAGGGACAGGTCTTAACTGTCTCATTTTTATATTTAGGTAAAATCTATTTTATTAAAACAAAAATGAGACAGTTAAGACCTGTCCCTACCGTCTCATTTTTAAAAATAAAAAAAGGAGAGAAAGAAATGAGTAATAAACAAGAAAAAGAAGGAAAAGAAAACTCGAATGTCAAATGGTTCATAGAAGTATTTGTCATGACTTTCATATTATCTATGATATTTTCCTATATATCAGCTAATGGGGTATCTCATTTGAATTTGATATCTGCTATCTTAATATTAATACTAGTAATTATAATTGGAATTTTTTTCGATATTATAGGAGTAGCAGTAACTGTTGCTAATGAGCATGAATTTCATGCTAAAGCAACGAAAAAAGTGAAAGGGTCCAAAGATTCTATCAAACTTATTAGAAATGCACCAAAGGTAGCTAATATTTGTGCAGATGTAATTGGAGATATATGTGGTGTATTAAGTGGTGCTATTAGTGCATTAATAGCCATGAAAATAACCGAACAATTTAGTTTGAACTTTGATTTACAATTCTTATTAAGTGCTTTAGTAGCAGCCTTAACTGTAGGTGGAAAAGCTTTAGGAAAAGGAATTGCTAACAGTAAGTCAACAGTAATTGTACATGCTGTTGGAATTATTTTAAATAAATTTAGTAGGAATTAGAGGGAAGTTTATGAAAGCATTAATTACAGGAGCGTCATCAGGAATTGGAAGAGATATGGCAAGAGTGCTTGCTAGTAAAGGATATAATTTGGTATTGGTTGCTAGAAATGAAAAGGAACTAAAAAAATTAGCACAAGAGTTAGAAGAAAAAAATCGAATTGAAGTAGAAATGATAGCAACCGATTTATCGAAAATAGAAAATTGTGAAGAAATCCACAGAAAAGTAAAAAATGTGGATATCTTAATCAATAATGCGGGTTTTGGAGATTGTGGAAATTTTTCTAAAACATCTTTGAAAAAAGAAATTGATATGATTAATACTAATATAATAGCTTATCATACACTAATGAAACTATATTTAATTGACATGAAGAAAAAAGGGAGCGGTAAAATACTAAATGTTGCTTCTATAGCAGGTTTTATGCCAGGACCACTCATGTCTACTTATTATGCAACAAAAGCTTATATTGTAAGAATTTCAGAGGGAATACGAGAAGAATTAAGAAAAGAGAAGTCAAACGTGCAGATTAGCATTTTATGCCCAGGACCAGTGGAGACGAATTTCAATAAAGTAGCTAATGTAAAATTTCATTTACGAGAAGCTAATAGTATGACAGTTGCAAAATATGCGATTAGAAAACTAGAAAAAGGAAAGTTTTATATTGTTCCTGGAATTGATGTGAAATTTGCAAGATTGGGAGCTAAACTAGTTCCTACTTCTTGGATTAGTAAAATTACTTATAGAGTGCAAAAAAGAAAAATAGAAAAGTAAAAATAATACAAAACTTGAAAAAATTATGTAAATATGCTATAATAAAGATAGCTTTATAACAAAATTGTTTATATGGAGGTAGACACTATGAAAACTACAAAGGTAACGCGGTATGATAGGGACATGGTAAATTTTGATATCATCGATGGAAATCAACTCTTAACGCATATTATTTTAGCAAAGAATGGAGAATATTATTCTTCAGGGTTTGTACCAGTTAAGATAGATGAAGAAGGAAAACCTGTTTTTGATGAGAATGGTAACTTTGTACTTGAAGATTATCTTTGGGAGATGGCAAAATTTATCTGGTCTCATATTACTGAGTAGAGGAGGGCTTGTAAGCTCTCCTTTTATCGTATAAAAAAATTTTTCTTGACAAATACAAACAAACATTCTATAATGGCATTGGTGATACTATGGAAAAACAAATATTACACATAGACGTCAACAATGCTTTTTTAAGTTGGACAGCAGTAGAAATGTTAAAACAAGGAAGCAAAATTGACATTCGAGAAATACCAGCTATCATAGGAGGAGACGAAACAAAAAGATCAGGAATTGTACTAGCCAAAAGTATGAAAGCAAAAGAATGTGGAATTCGAACAGCAGAAACCATATACCAAGCAAAAATAAAATGTCCTAATTTGCAGATTTATCAATCAAACTTCAAAATCTATAGAAAATACTCAGACGCTTTATATAATCTACTATTGCAATATACAGACAAGATAGAAAGATTTAGTATTGACGAATGCTTTTTAGACATGACAAACTATCTCATGAAAGATAGTCTATTAAACAAAGCAAAAGAAATCAGCAAAAGAGTAAAAGAAGAATTAGGATTTACCGTAAACATAGGCGTAGCTAACAATAAACTATTAGCCAAAATGGCATCTGATTTTACAAAACCAGACAAAATACACACACTATACCAAGAAGAAATACCAACTAAAATGTGGCCATTACCCATTTCGGAACTATTCATGTTGGGGAAGAAGAGTGCACCAAAATTATATAATTTACAAATAAAAACCATTGGAGAATTAGCCAAAGCAGATAAAAATATGCTAGAAAAGAAATTTGGAAAACATGGAATTATGATGTGGGAATATGCTAATGGAATTGACAATTCAGAAGTAAAGTACGAAAAAGAACTACCAAAGGGAATCGGAAATTCTATCACATTGCCACAAAATGTAACAGATATCAAAAAATTAGAAGAAATCGTATTAGCCCTAACAGAGCAAGTGACCTATCGACTAAGAAGATATCAATTATTAACTAACACCGTAAATGTGCAACTAAGAACCAAAGATTTTGAAGATACATCTCATCAAGGAAAAATGTTATTAGCCACAGCATCAACAAAAGAAATTTATCAAAAAGCAAAAGAGCTATTAGGACAGATGTATCAAAAAGGAATGGCAATTAGATTGGTAGGAGTAAGAGTAGATAACCTAATTCAAAAAGAAGAACAACAAATGTCTTTATTTAAAAATGAAGACAATGAAAAGCAAGAGAAACTAGACAAGGCAATTGATGAGCTAAAAGAAAAATATGGATATAACACTATTACGAGAGCTGGAAAAATGCAAGTAGGAGACATCCTAAAATTAAAAGATATAGAATGATTTTGGGGATGCCCTTAGCTGTGCAAACGTTAAGTGAGCTTACAGATAAGTAATACCTTTAGGTGTGGAGGAAAAAATCATGATAAATAAAAAAGAAATTTTAAAATATAACAGTGAAACCATATCCTATGAGATAATTCGTTCTAAAATAAAAAACCTATATATCTATGTAAAAGAAGGAAAAGTAACAGTAAAAGCCCCCACAAAAATGAAAGATAAACTAATCCAGGAATTTGTAAATAAAAAAGCAAAATGGATTTATAATAGCTTAAAAAAAGAAAATGATAAAAAAGAAGAGCACATAGAAGAAGAGGATATACAAAAATTAAAAATAATAGTAAAAAAATACATAGAAAAATATACAAAGTTATTAAAAGAAACGCCTAATAAAGTAAGAATCAAAGACATTAAGTATGCATGGGGAAGTTGTTCTAGCAATCGAAATATTACAATCAATCAAAAACTTGCCAACAAAAAGGAAGAAGTAATTGAATATGTAGTGTTACATGAAATGTGTCATTTAAAATATATGAACCATTCAAAAGATTTTTGGAATTTACTTGAAAACCACATGCCAGAATACAAAAAATATAGGAAGATACTAAAAGAATAGATTTTCATTTTTACTTGCTAAGTAGAAGAAAGTAGTTTATAATAAAAGAAACACAAATTGGGAGAGTAAGGAAAATGTGGAAAAGAAAAGAGTTAAAAGATAAAGCAAAAAAAGTTGTCTATAAAAATTATTGGACAGCTATTGTGGTATGTTTTTTAATTGCTTTATTTACAGGTGAATTTGGTACATCAACAGTAGGAATATGGCAATCAGAAGACTCAATGGATCCAAATTTTGTTATTCATCAAGTAGAAGAAAAGAAGGTTAGTAAAGAACAAGAAATAGATCCTTTTTTCACAGAAAGAAATATCAAGCAAACTTTAAATGAAACACAAATAAAAATAATAGAAGCAATTGAAGCAAATTTAAATAGTGCAACGAAGTCACAAAAATATATTTTCAAAATATGGGATGGTATTACATCATTCAATAATAACTATCCAATGTTGGGGATACTCTTATATATAGGTGCTGTACTTTCATTTGCTTTTACCATATTTGTAGCAGATCCATTAATTGTAGGAGGAAAAAGATATTTCCTAAAAGCAAGAGAGGGAAGTAATACAAAAGTAGGAATTATAGGAGAAATCTTTCAAAAAGAACATTGGTTAAATGTAGTAATCATAATGTTTTTAAGGAATGTGTATAATGCACTCTGGTATCTAACCATCATAGGAGGAGTTATTAAAACCTATGAATATAGGATGATACCTTATATTATAGCAGAAAATCCTACTGTAAAAAGAAAAGAAGCTTTTATGCTTTCGAAAAAAATGATGAAGGGGAATAAATGGAAGACATTTGTTTTAGATATGTCATTTTTCGGATGGAATTTGCTATCAGTTTTAACATTTGGCCTATTAAGTATTTTGTATGTAAATCCATACAATGCAGCAACTAATGCAGAATTATATATAGAATTAAAAGAGGGATTAGAGGAGAGTTCTTAATCAATCCCTCTTTTAAATTACCCAAAAAGACCATCCTTCTTGTAGCAAAAAGCACGAAAAAAGATGAAAAATATCAAAACTTGTAAAAACACAAAAAAATAAGGGGAAACTTGCGATGAAAAGTTCTTGAAATATACTGAAAAACGTAGTATTATGAGAAACGTGATTACAAAAGAAAGGGGATAAAAATGAGAACGTTTTTCAGCAGTACATTTATTAAAAAAGAAACATTAAAGGAGGCAGGAATCGAACATCCTATTAAATTAGAATATTATAAAATTATCAATGAAGATGAAATGATAAAGCAAGAAAAAGCTAAATTCGGTATCAATATTGTTAAAACAGAATACCAAAAAGATAAGGTTAAAGTAGAAAACGAAAAAGTACAATATCTATCAAATGATGAAAAGAAAGTAGAAGAAATTTTAAATATTTTAAAAGAAAATGAAGTAACACCAATAGGTGTGAATGATGTTTTAAATGATTTCTCTAAAAAGATGATATTGTTATAAAATAAAATTTTACTTGAAAAAGCTTGCAAATTAGGGAAAATTGGGCTAGAATACTTAAGAAAGCAAAAAAATAAGGAGGATTACATGGCAGATAAATTAGTAATAGTGGAATCACCAGCAAAAGCGAATACCATAAAAAAATTCCTAGGAGGAAGCACAAAAGTAGTAGCATCCATGGGACATATCAGAGACCTACCAAAATCAAAGATGGGAATTGATATTGAACACGATTTTGAGCCAGAATATATCAACATTAGAGGAAAAGGAGATTTAATAAAATCATTAAAAAAAGAAGCAAAGCAAGCTAAAAAGATATACATTGCGACTGACCCTGACCGTGAAGGAGAAGCAATTGCATGGCATTTAGCCACTATTTTGAAAGAACAACAAAATAAAATAACAAGAGTAACCTTTAATGAAATAACCAAAGGAGCAGTTCAAAAAGCAATCAAGGAACCAAGAGATATTGACGTTAATCTAGTAGATGCACAACAAGCAAGACGTGTATTAGATAGAATTGTAGGATATAAAATGAGCCCAGTTCTTTGGAAAAAAGTAAAAAGAGGATTATCAGCAGGAAGAGTGCAATCAGTTGCTGTTAAACTAATTGTAGACAGAGAAGAAGAAATCGAAAACTTTAAGCCAGAAGAATACTGGAATTTATATGCAAATCTACAGGAGAAAGAAAGTAAAAAAGCATTTGATGCAAGATTTCATGGAAAAGATGGAAAAAAACAAGAAGTACATTCAGAAGAAGAAATGAATAAAATTTTAAAGGAACTAGACAAAGCAAAATACATCGTACAAGAAGTAAAAAGAGGAGAGAAGAAAAGAAACCCTGCACCACCATTTACAACCAGTACGATGCAACAAGAAGCATCTAGAAAATTAGGTTTCACTTTAAAGAAAACGATGTCTATTGCACAAGGATTATATGAAGGTGTCAAAATGCCAGAAAAAGGTACAGTTGGTTTAATTACTTATATGAGAACAGATTCGACTAGAATTTCAGAAGAAGCAAGAGCATCAGCAAAAGAACATATTGTTGCAACTTATGGAGAAGAATACTATGAAAATAGATATTATAAAACAAACAAAGAAGCACAAGATGCTCACGAAGGTATTAGACCTACCTATGCAGATCTAGAACCAGAATCAATTAAAGATTATTTGACAAAAGATCAATATAAGTTATACAAATTAATCTATAACCGATTTATGGCAAGTCAAATGGCAACTGCTATTTATGATACAATGGCTGTTGCAATTGATGCGAATGGTTATACTTTTAAAGCAAATGGACAAATGATAAAATTTAAAGGATTTATGACACTATATGTAGAAGGAACAGACCAAAAAGAACAAGAAGCAGAAGGAATGTTACCAGACTTACAAGAAAAACAAGAATTAAAATTAAATCAATTAAATCCAAAACAAAGCTTTACAGAGCCACCACCAAGATATACAGAAGCAAGTTTGGTAAAAGCATTAGAGGAAAAAGATATTGGAAGACCAAGTACCTATTCTCCAACTATTACAACAATTCTAGACAGAAGATACATTGAAAAGCTACAAAAACAATTAGCTCCTACAGAATTAGGTAGAATTGTTAATAAACTATTAACAGAAAACTTTACTGATGTTATCAATGTGGAATTTACAGCTAAAATAGAAAATGAATTTGATGAAATAGCTATGGGAAAAGAAGAATGGAAAAAAATGATTCGTGAATTCTATGGACCATTTGAAAAAGAAATCGAAAAGGTAGAAAAGGAATTAGAACATGTAGAATTAGTAGACGAAGTATCAGATGTACAATGTGAAAAATGTGGTAGAATGATGGTATATAAATATGGAAGATATGGAAAGTTTTTAGCTTGTCCAGGCTATCCAGAATGTAAAAATGCAAAACCAATCATCGAGACAATTGATGTACCATGTCCAAAATGTGGTGCAACGGTACAAGTTAGAAAAACAAAAAGAAAAAGAAATTATTACATATGTGAAAACAACCCAGGTTCTTGTGACTACATTTCTTGGAATAAGCCAAAAGAAGGAGAAAAATGGAATCCAGAAGAAGCAGAGGAAGTTAAAAAAGAAACTACAAAAACAACGAAGAAAACTACCAAAACGGCTACTAAAAAAACAACTAGAAAGAAAAAAACAAAATAAATAAAAGAGGTAATCACAAAAATTTCAAGGGATTACCTCTTTTTTCTTGACAAGATGCTATAAATTTGTTATGATAAATAATGCATTTAGGAATATTTTTAGTTAAATGAGAATAGACTTAAATTAGAAGAGACGCAGGTATAGTTTAGTGGTAAAACGTAACCTTGCCAAGGTTAAGTTACGGGTCCGATTCCCGTTACCTGCTCCAAAAACAGCGATATAGCCAAGTTGCTGTGGTTGTTCGAACGAGTGAGTTACAACCTCAGTATCTGGTAGCATTGCTGAAAAACTTAAACGGCGATATAGCCAAGTGGTAAGGCACGAGTCTGCAAAACTCTGATCCCCGGTTCGAATCCGGGTGTCGCCTCCAAAATTATGAAAAACAATGGAATTTTATTATTTTCCATTGTTTTATTATTATCTGTCATTATTCGCTATTTTTAAGGGGTTGTGTTGATTTTAAAACAGAAGTAGTTACAAGAATATTTCATTATTTTCCATTACATAAAAATAAGAAAAGACCAACATAAAGTTAGTCTAATAAAATTTTAGCATATCTTCAATCACATAAGAAACAGGTAAAACATTATCATTATCTGTTTCAACATCAAAATCAGTTTGATTGTCTTCATTTTTAAAGACAGAAACAGTTACGGTTCCTAGTTTTTTCAAAGTATCACCTCCTTTTTGCGCAATATTTCAACAATATAACACAGAAAAAATAAGAAACATGTCAAAATATCACGAAACAACAAAAATGTAATACAAAAAAGATTTAGAATTTATCTAAATCTCTTTAAAAAATCTATATTCATTTCCAGAAGTATTTTTTCCCTTAAACACATATCCGTTGTAAATACCACCATTGCTATCATCTAATCCAACATCTAACTTCATATTATAAACAAATTTTTGATTTAAATTATTTACGATATGAATTTTAAAAGTTAAAGTATAATTGATATCTTCTAAATTAATATTAGCTTCTTTTAAAACTTTTCCATTAAAAGAAATAGTATTAGCATCTTTGGAAACCGCATAATTAGTTAAAATATCTTGATTCATATAGCCTAAAGAAATAGGATTAGAGCAATCAGTATAAAAAGTAGGCTTCGAATAATCATTATTTTCATTTTCTGAATTGGTATTAACAATATTAAAATCAATTCGATTGTTTACAGGTGTTTCAATTGACTTATATTTACCAAAATCCAAAGGATTTTTATAATTTAAAACCTTGGTCCCCTTATCAGCAGAGGAAGTAGCAACAATATTATCAATATATAATTCTTTAATTGTATTTTCATTTGTTAATTCAGAAACAGTACTAATATTATCAATATAGATAGAAATATCTGTATATTGGCAAATACTTAAGTCTTCTAAAGATTGGTCTTCTGAATGATCGATGGCATTTGCGCTACTATATAGTAATATTTTTTGTATATTGAAGATAGAATTTTCATTTTCATCAGAAATTGCTATCATTTCATTAGCAAAAGAGTTTCTAGCCATTACAACAGAAAATACTAAATTGTAATATAAAAGAAATACAATAAATGAAACGATAATTAAAATAGTAAATACTAATCTTTCATTCTTTATTTTAAACTTTTTCATTTTGGCCTCCTATCTTATTGAAGTCTATGGTATAGCATTTCCATATATTTGAATACTTTTGCATGCCATTCTGGGTCACTTGCATACCTAGTATTAACACCCTTTAGAGTTGGTCCATTGTAGTACCAAGCAGCTGCTGTTTCACCATCATAAATTTTGGTACCAGATGGATTTAGATAATATTTAACTAAAGATTTAGCAACAGTTTCGATACCTTCTGCATAGTTAGCAAAATCGAAAGAAGATTCATAAGGAGTTGCATCATAAGACCCATAGCCAAATAAGTTTTTCTTTTCACTAGCAATTTGTGAAGTTCCCCAACCACTTTCGTGAATAGCAATGGATGCTAAGAAAATACCATTAATATTATATTTCTTTTCAGCATTATAGAAAGCAGTATAATTATCTTGGAATATCTTATTTTTATCATTTGGAATGCCAGTAAATATCTTTTTGTAATCATTTAATGTTAAACCACTTGTTCGATTTAACTCAAGATCTATATTAACTTTAATTAAAATTCTTTGTACTCTATTTTTTTCCACAATATTTGGTGTAGTATAAGAAGAAGTTAAACTAGAAGTTTTAAGATATCCTTCTATACCATCAAAAGAAACTTTACACCATTCTTCATTTGGTAAGTCTAATAATTTGACGTCTAAACTCTTTTTAATTTCTGCGATATCTTCACTAGAGTTTTCTGCTTCTTTTTTCAACTTGCCATCATTAAGAAGATACATAATATCACCAAGGTGTACCTTATGCTTTGCCAAAAATTCAGAAGTACCAATGTCTATTATTTTAGGAATAGGATCAACTAATTTTTCCTTACTTAAAATAATTTCTTCTACAAAGTTGCCACCTTCATAAGTTTTAATAACTGTTACATTATCTTTTCCTAAAGCACCTTCTTGTTTTATTACTTCTTCACTTTTTGGAAGTGTAGGAGTATTGTTATATTCTGTAACAAATTCAACATCACGTTCTTCTGTAACTTGTTCTTTTACTCTATCCATATCAGCATTCTCAGAAATAATACTTTGAATATTTAAACGATGGCGATTTAGCTCATATTCTGAGATTTCACTCATAGTTTCTTCTTTCGCGTAACTTTGGGTAAAAGAAGTGTTTTTTGGGAAGAACACAGCTAGTCCAACAATTAAAATGCCACATCCTACTACAATATGAGAAAGTTTTAAATCAGAATTTTTATGAGGATTATTTGCATGAAAATGAAAAGCAAAATTTTTTCTTGCTTTTGTCTTTCTTTGCACATGTTTTTTTGTATTTGCAGTTTGTGATTGTTGAATTTCTTGTAATTCTCTAAATACATCAGATAAGTTTCTGTTATCATGATTATCTAACATAATTTTTCACTCTTTCTTTCCTTAAAATAATACACATTTATTATACAATAAGAGTAAAAACTTGTCTACAAAAATAGAGAAAAAAATACTGGTGATTTTTGGATGGTGTTTTTGGGGACAGGGTCAAAAAACATCGCTATAAAAATTAGCCAACAAACTTGCAAAATTTGTAAAATAGTATATAATATAGATAACAAAACGATGTTTTTTGACCCTGTCCCCAAAAACATCATCCAAAAAGAAATGAGGTGTAACATGCAAAAAGTAGAAGAAAGTATACGGATATGAATTTAAAGACAAAAATTTATTAAAAAAAGCATTTACTCATACATCCTATGCCTATGAAAACAAAGTAGAAAGCAATGAAAAATTAGAATTTTTAGGAGATAGCATCCTAGAATTTATATCAAGTAAATATCTATATAACAATTATCCTGAATTAAAAGAAGGAGAAATGACTAAAGTTAGAGCAACCGTTGTGTGTGAAAAAAGTCTGCATAAAGTAGCTAAATTGCATAATTTTAGTGATTTCTTATATTTAGGAAGATCAGAAAGAAAAACAGGAGGGCAAAATAGACCAGCCATCTTAGCGGATAGTGTAGAGGCCGTAATTGCAGCTATTTACCTGGATGGAGGAATAGCAGAAGCAGAGAAATTTATTGTAAAAAGTTTAAAAGACGAAATTCAAATAGCGACAAAACATGTAGGAGACAGAGACTATAAAACCGTATTACAAGAAAAATTACAAGAAAACGGAGATGTAAAAATAGAATATGAGATAACCAAAGAAGAAGGACCAGACCATAATAAAAAATTTGAATCACAAGTAAGCTGTGAAGGAAAGGTTTTAGCAAAGGGAAAGGGGAAAAGCAAAAAAGAAGCACAAATGAATGCGGCTAAAAAGGCATTAGAAAATTTAAAATAGAAAAGAGGTAAATCTATGAAAAAACAATATATTATACCAATATTTGTACCACATTTGGGGTGTCCAAATGATTGTATTTTTTGTAACCAAAAGTCAATTAGTGGGCAAAAAACAAAAATAACAAAAGAAGAAGCTAAAAAAATAATAGATGATTACCTAAAAAATATAAAAAATGAAGAAGCTCAAATAGAAATCGCTTTTTATGGAGGAAGTTTTACAGCAATTGAAGCCAAACTACAAGAAGAACTTTTAGAAATGGCCTATCAATATATTGAAGAAGGAAAAGTGGAATCGATTCGAATTTCTACTAGACCAGATTGCATAGACAAAGAAACATTAAAAAGATTAAAAAAATACAAAGTAAAAACCATAGAATTAGGAGTTCAATCTGCTAATGATTACATTCTAAAAAGAAGTAATCGAGGGCATAATTTTGAAGATGTCAAAAAAGCATCCAGAATGATTCGTTGGAATGGGTTTAAACTAGGACATCAAATTATGGTAGGGTTACCAGAAAGTACGAGAATTGATGAGATTAATACAGCAAAAGCGTTAATTAAATTAAAACCAAAAATGGTAAGAATTTATCCTGTTTTAGTGGTAAAAAATACAAAGTTAGAAAAAGAATACCAAGAAGGAAAATACGAACCATTACCACTAGTACAAGCTGTAGAAGTTTGCAAAGAATTAGTAAGAATGTTTGCTGACAAAAATATTGAAATTATTAGAGTTGGTTTGCAAAATACAGAAGAAATAGCAGATCCAGAAAACCAACAAAGCGAAGTAGTAGCAGGTCCCTATCATCCAGCTTTTAGACAATTAGTAGAATCAGCTTTATGGTATGATGCGATTGTAGGAAAAATAAAAAAATTAAATGTAAAAGTAAAAGAAGTAGAAGTTACGGTAAATCCAATTGATAGTAATAATGTAATAGGACATAAAAAAGAAAATGTTATGAAGTTAAAAGATACTTATGATGTTGGCCTAATTTTAAAACAAGATGAAGCTATCAAACAAGGAAAATCAAAAATAGAAATTACAAAAACCTATAATGACTTTTTAGAAGAATAATATGGTATAAAATCACCAATATATGCAAACAATGCTATAAAGGTGATTTTTTTATGAATATCAAAAAAATAACAATTGAAATAATAGGAACCATAGTAGGAGCTTTTATCATAGCAGTAGGAGTATCTTTATTCTTGTTACCCAATCAATTATCATCTGGAGGAATATCAGGTATAGCGACAATAACCTACTATTTATTAAACATACCAATGGGTACAATGATATTAATAATTAATGTGCCATTATTCCTAATGGCAATTTATAAAATAGGAAAAAAATTTTTTGTAAAATCTATGATTGGAACAATAGCATTGTCTATTTTTATTGATTTTCTAGACCATCTAAAGCCCTTAACAGAGGATAGATTTCTAGCATGTATTTATGGCGGAATTATTATTGGATTACGGTACAGCTCTTATTCTAAAAGTCAATTCGTCTACAGGAGGAACGGATTTAATTAGCTATATTGCCAAAGAATATAGACCAACTATTAGTATAAGCCGAGTCATTATTATGATAGATGCTATCATTGTAACTTTAAATGTATTTTTCTTTCAAGAAATAGAAGTAGGATTGTATTCTGCAATAGCTATTTATTTAATGGGAAAAATGATAGATATTTTATTTGAAGGAATTTATTTTACAAAATTATTATTAATAGTATCAGACAAAAATGAAGAAATTGCTGAAAAAATAGGAGAAAAGATAAAAAGGGGAACGACAGGACTTTTTGGGAAAGGAATGTACACCAAGGAAGAAAAACTAATATTAATGTGTGCAGCTTCTAGAGGCGATATTGCTAAAATAAAAATGATAGCAAGGCAAATTGACCCTAAAAGTTTTATTGTAATTACAAATTCAAGAGAAGTTGTAGGGTTAGGATTTAAAAAAACGTAAAAGTAAATATTGACTTAAAAATAAAGTCGTGTTATATTATAGCTATCCTTTTCAAGAGGAAATCTAGGAAAGGAGGTAAAGCATAATGATTTTTCTGGAAATTATACTAAAGATAATAGCTATTGTAGTTGATATCGTTATTCTAGCAATAGAAATGATAAAAAATCTACATAAATAGCAAAGCCCCTCTGGTGACGGCCAGAGGGTTTTTCTTGTTCATGATTTTTCTGAATTTTGCTTAAGCTATTATTATTATAACATAGTAATATATTTTATGCAAGAATTCCATAAAATTTCCCATTACCAAAAAATGTAACCAATCAAAACATTGTACAAATAGGAAGGAAATGATATAATCTTAGTAGAAATCAATAAAAGGAGAAACCAGTGAAAGAACAAGAAATAGAACTAAAAAATATAGATACATTTGAACTAAAAGACATTTTCGATTGTGGCCAATGTTTTCGATGGAACGAACAAGAAGATGGAAGCTATATAGGAGTGGTAGGAGAAAATGTATTAAACGTTAAGAAAGAAAAGAACAATATTAGAATAGAAGGAATAGGAAAGGACAACTTTTCGGAATTAGTAGAAGAATACTTTGATTTAAGAAGAGATTACAAACAAATAAAAGTAGAACTAGCTAAAATTGATCAAAACATGAAAAACAGTATAAAATATGGTCAAGGAATTCGCTTATTAAACCAAGATTTATGGGAGACGATCATTTCTTTTATCATCTCTGCTAATAACAATATTCCAAGAATTAAAGGCATTATTGAAAGACTATCCAAGAAATATGGAAATAAAATCACTTGGAAGGAAAAAGATTATTATACCTTTCCAACACCAGAACAATTAAAAGATCTAACAGTGCAAGAATATAGAGAGTTAGGGCTAGGTTTTCGAGATAAAAGAGTATATGAGACAACACAAATGATAATAAGCAAGCAAATAGATTTGGAAAAAATGAAACAAAATCCGAATACATTTGAAGTAAAAGAAGAATTACTAAAACTATCAGGAGTAGGAGTAAAAGTAGCAGATTGCATTTTATTATTTTCTAATTTAAAAAGACTAGAAGTTTTTCCAGTAGATGTCTGGGTAAGAAGAGTTATGAATGAGTTATATATTAAAAATCCAGATGAGACAAAGGTGACCACAAAGCAAATTGAAAAAATTGCAGAGGAAAAGTTCGGTAACTTAGCAGGATTAGCACAACAATATTTGTATTATTGGAAAAGAGAAGGATAATTTCACTTATTCAAAAGAAGGATTATTGACTAAAAGCAACAGTATAGTATAATAAAAAGGAAAAAAGAAAAGGGGAAAACAAAGGATGAAAAAACAAAGTAAAATTGTAATCAGTATTTTATTTATGATAATCATACTACTAATTGGAGCCAAAAGTGTACAAGCAGAAAGTTATCGTGTAGAAGATATGGACATACAAGCAACTGTTGAGCCAGATGGATCTGTCAACATTAGACAAGAAATGACCTATCGATTTAGTGGACATTACAATGGAATTTTTATTAATGTTCCTTATAATTTAGAGGACAAAGAACGAAAAGATGCTATTTCAGGAAGTATACTAGAAGATAAATTCTATAATGGAAACAATGTAAAAATAAACAGTGTTTCTCAAGTAGTAGAGGGAAAGGAAATACTATTTAAACAGGTAGAACGAGCTAGAAATGGAAATACAAATCTATACACAACAGAACAAAAGCAAGGGGTGCAACAAGTTAAAGTATATTCACCTTCCACGAATACAACAAAAAAATTTAAAATAGACTATACGATACAAAATTTATGTGTAAAACATGAAGATATAGGAGAGTTATACTATAACTTTATTGGAGGAGCATGGGAAACAACAATTGAAAAATTAAATATAGATATTTATTTGCCACAAAATCAAAATAACATAGAAGTATGGGGACATGGACCATACAATGGAAAATCAAAAATTATCAACAATACCCATGCTAATTTTAAAGTAGAAAATGTAAAACCAGGGCAATATGTAGCAACAAGAGTTTTATTTGATAATAATAACATTCCCAATTCTACTAAATTATCCCATTTAGAAGCCAAAGAATTAGTACATAAAGATGAAAATGCTATTATAGAAAACAAAGAAGAAAAAAATTCTTTTACTTGGAAAATTATAATATTTGCTATTTGCTTATTCATTTATTGGATTATCCTGATGCTAATTTATGAAAAGGACAAGAAATATACAGTTACTAATATTGATGAAGAGGAACTATTTAAAAAATACAATCCAATGCTTGCAGGATGTATTCAAGGAAGTAGAACAATTTTAGCCAGAGATATCATAGCAGTCATTTTAGGGCTTATTAATAAAAAAATAATAAAATTAGAAATAAGAAGCGAAGCCATAAAAAAGGATAATTATCTTTATATTATAAGTAAAAATAAAGATTTAGAAAATCAAATGGATTACATAGAAAAATATGTTTATGATTGGGTATTTGCTTCAAAAGAAATGGTATATTTGACAGACAGATTAGAAGCAATGCCAAAAGAAAAAGAAGCAAATAAAAAATTCAAACAACTAAATAAATTAGTAGAAGCAAATTTGGCACAAAAGGGAGCTAACCAAGCTAAGGTACCATTAGTGATAAGAGGATTTAACCTATTTCTATTTGTGTTAAGCATGATCTTAATTGCAAAACACATCATGTTTAATGGCCTTCAAATTTATAATGAACAAATATCTTATAACCTTATAGGCAAATTAATAATGCTTGCTTTAGTATTTGCTCCTATTTTGATGGGAATTTTATATTTGCCAATCAACTTAATTATTATAATTAGACATAAGATTAATAAGACTGTACAACGAGTAAGTGGTCAAAAAGTGGTGGCAACTACTATTAGCTTAATAGTACTCTTTGGAATTATCATTGTTTTAACTGCCATTTTCTCACCAGTAAAATATATTCTAGCAGACGAAATCCTAATTTGTATAGCAACCATTTTGATCCTAACAGATAATTTAATGTTAAAAAATAATGCTATCATGATAGAAGACTTTAGCAAATTAAATACATTAAAAGATAAAATAGAAAATTATTCCATGATGGAGAATAGAGATATAGAACAAGTTGTACTATGGGAACAATATCTAAGTTATGCTGTTAGCTTTGGAGTAGCTGATAAAATTATGAAAAGAATAAAAGGACTTTATCTTGATGATGACTTAACAGCATTAATGAACAACAATTTATTTGCTGATTTTATTACATCTGATTATTACATGTTCTATACCTATGCGAGCCTAGATAGAATATTTATGAGAAGTTATGGAAAAACAACAGCTAAAATGCTTTCCTCAATGGTAGAAAGTGGAGACACAGGAGGATATTCAAGAGGAGGAGGCGGAGGCTTCTCTGGTGGAGGAGGATTTTCTGGTGGTGGAGGCTCAGGCCGGAGGCGGAGGAGCTTTCTAAAATGAGACATGTAGGGACAGTCGAAAAGTGTCTCATTTTTAATTGTATTAGGAAAATAGCAAGTAAATCTTGCTATTTTTTTGGATTTCATATACAATAAAAGCGGAAAAATGGAGGAAAAAATGGGATTAAGAATCATATATGGAAAACCAGGAAGCGGAAAAAGCGAATACTGCTTTCAAGAAATAGCAAACCAAATAACAAAGGAAAAGAAAATATATATGATAACACCTGAACAGTTTTCATTCACAGCAGAAACTAAGCTAATGAAAACTGTTAAAAATCATGCAGTAATTAATGCAGAAGTGTTAACACTAAGTAGAATGGCGCACCGTATATTAAATGATGTAGGAAAAAGTTGCAAAACGCATTTAACTAAGCAAGGAAAAGCAATGCTTTTATATTCCATTTTAAATCAATATAAAAAAGAATTAAAATTTTTAGGAAAAACAGAAGAAAATATTGACTTATGCATGAATGCCATAACAGAATTCAAAAAACATGGAATTTCAGTAGAAAATTTAGAAGAAGAAATAGAAAAAGTAGAAGATACCTATTTAAAAACTAAATTAAAAGATATGATACTTATTTACGAGAAATTTCAAGAACAAATAGAAGGAAAATATATTGAAGAAGTAGACCTATTAACCATACTAGCAGACCAGATAGAAAAAACCGATCTAATACAAGATAGTATCGTATATCTAGACGAATTTGCAGGATTTACGAAGCAAGAATATGAAGTAATTGCAAAATTTATTAAGCTTGCCAAACAAGTGAATATCACGATTTGTACCAATGACCTAAATATTAATACCAATCCTGATTTAGACATTTACTATTCCAACAAAACAACAATCGCTAAAATTTGGAATTTGGTAAATGAAAACGAATTTTTATTAGAAAGTCCAGTTCATTTAAGTAAAAGTTATCGTTTTAAAACAGAAGAATTACAACACCTAAGTGAAAATATAAATAATCCGCAATCCACAAAATATGAAAAAAATGTGGAAAACATAGAACTATTTTTAGCCCAAAACCCTTATTCAGAAATAGAAAATATAGCAAAAAGAATTAAAAATCTAATTAAAAATGAAAAAAGAAGATATAAAGATATTGCTATTATTACCAAAAATATTCAAGAATATGCTTCTTTAGTAAGGGCTATCTTTTCAAAATATAAAATTCCTGTATTCATTGACGAAAAAAGAGATGTTGCTCAAAACATTATTATCCAATTTATTTTAGCTATTTTAGAAGTGATTAACAAAAATTTTACAACAGAAACTGTTTTCAATTATTTAAAACTAGGATTTTCAGCAATTGAACCAGACGAAATATTTGAGTTAGAAAACTATTGCAACAAATGGGGAATTAAGCAGAACAAGTGGAAAAAAGATTTTAGCTATGAAATAGAAAAAGAAGACAAGAAGCAAAAAATAGAGCGATACAATGAGTTAAGAAAGCAAATAGTTGAACCGCTTTTAGAACTAAAAGAAAAAATCAATCAAAATAAAACAGTAGAAAATATAACAAAATGTTTTTATGAATTTCTACAAGAACAAAAACTAGAAGAAAAAATAGCTGAAAAGATACGGAGAACTAGAAAAAAATGCTATGCTAGATTTAGCAAATGAATATATAGCTAGTTACAAAATTATATTAGAGCTATTTGATGAAATGGTGCTAGTATTTGGAAGAGATAAAATGACTCTAGATCAATATTGCAAAATATTACGAGTTGGATTAAAAAACAGTGAACTAGGAAAAATTCCAGGAACGCAAGATCAAGTAACTTTTGGAGACATAGACAGATCAAGGAGCCATAAAGTAAAAAGTGTATTTATTATAGGATTAAACGATGGTAGTTTTCCAAGTGTCAATAAAGATGAAGGCTTTTTAGATGACAGTGATAGGGAAAAATTAAAAGAAGACGGAATTGAGTTAGCAAAAGGTACTATAGAACGACTATATGAAGATAACTTCAATATTTACAAAGCATTTACCACAGCGGAAAACAGCATATACTTATCATATACCTCTTCTGATAAAGAAGGAAAGTCTTTAAGACCATCTATGTTAATTCATAAAATAAAGAAATTGTATCCTAAATTAGAAGAAAAAAGTGATATGATAGAAAAACAATATGAGATGATAAATGAGATGGTAACTTATGAAGAACTATTAGAAAATATAGCAAAACTAAGAGACAAAGAGCCAATTAATGAAATTTGGTATGCCATTTATCAATATTACCAACAAAAATTAAACTGGCAAAAAAAATTGCAAAACGATTTACAAGGGTTAGCATTTACGAATTTGCCACAACCAATTCAAAAAGAAAATATAGATAGACTTTACGGAAACACTTTAAATACAAGCATATCAAGATTAGAAAAATACAGAAGCTGTCCATTTTCATATTATTTGCAATATGGACTAAAATTGAAAGAGAAAAAAAGCCTAAAAATTCATACCTTTGAAACGGGTTCTTTCATGCATGAAACCATTGACGAATTTTTTGAACAAGTAAGAGAACAAGAATTAGGGTTAGCTGAATTAGAAGAAGAACAAATTTATAAAATTGTATCTGAAATTATTGATAGAAATTTGAATTTAAGTAAAAACTTCATCTTTTCTTTGACTGCAAAATACAAAATGTTAGTAAAAAGACTAAAAAGAATTGTTAGTAAAGCACTAAAATATATTATACAAACCCTAATATATAGTGATTTTTCAGTAGAAGGAACAGAAATTGAATTCGGGAAAAAGGGAAAATATAAACCGATTGTCTTAACACTAGATGACGGAAAAAGAGTTGAAATAACTGGAAAAATTGACAGAATTGATACCGCTAGTGGAGAAGATGGAAAATATTTAAGAATTATCGACTATAAATCTTCTAGTAAAAACATAGACTTAAATGAAGTATATGCAGGGCTTCAAATTCAACTATTAACTTACTCAGATGCCATTTGTAAAGAAGAAGACATTATGCCAGCAGGTGTATTTTACTTTTCTTTATTAGAACAAATGATAAAAGCAGACAAAAAAATAACGGAAGAAGAAATTGAACAACTCATTCAAAAAAACTTTAGAATGAAAGGGTTAATCTTAGCCGATGTTAAAATTATTCAAATGAATGATAATACTTTAACTTCTGGAAGTTCAAAATTAGTCCCAGCTGCTATCACATCCTCAGGGACAGTCAACGAAAAATGGACAAATGGAGTAGATCAAGAAGAATTTAAAATATTACAAGACTATATAGATATTATTATTAAACAAATAGCAAAAGAAATTTTAAGAGGAAAAATAGACTTAAAGCCATATAACAAAAATGGAAAAACGCCATGTGAATATTGCGAGTACAAAACAGTATGTGGTTTTAATACGAAACAAAACAATAATGAATATAACTATATTAACAAAAAATCAAAAGATGATATCATAAAAAAAATGAAGGAGGAACTAGGGAAAAACAATGGAAGAAACCAATAAAATACAGATGAGAAAACGAAATATGAAGCTATTTCCGACTTACAAAAAACTTGCATGGGACTATTTATTTTATTACACCATTGATTTTCTATTTTTAACACAAATAAAGAATATTAGCGCTGCTAATGTAGTATTGCTAAGTTCAATAAGATCGCTATTTGCAATATTTCTACAAATTCCAGCTAACATTATAGTGGATTTTTTGGGAAGAAAGAATAGTGTAATATTAGGAAATATATTAAATTGTTTATATATGACAATGTTTATGATGAGTGGAAATTTATTTGATTTAATTGTGGCAAGATTTATTTCAGCATTAGCATGTTCTATAAAAGATATTGCAGAACCGAGTTTATTAAATGAATCTATTCCACCTTCAAGGTATAAAAGTAATATATTTGCTAAAATAGATGCAAAAGGAAAATCTGGATTTTACTTTTTAAGTGCTATCTGTAAAATAATAGCGGGATTTTTATTTGAAATAAATGGGTATTTGCCATTTATATGTTCTTTAATAATATTAATGGTAGCAAGTATCCTAGCAATGTTTTATATAGAGCCAATAAAAATATCCCAAAGAAATCCTAAGACAAATGTTAAAAAGCAATTGCAAGATATTGAAGAAGGGGTTAAATATGTGTTAAAATCAGAAAGATTAAAGGCACTAGTATTAGCAGCTTCCTTAGTAACAAGTTTACTTTCAATATTACTAAACTATCAAACTAGCCTTTGGCAAGATATAAAAGTACCAGCATCTTTTATTGGGACAATTGCAGCAGGACTAACATTTGTATCATCCTATGCATCTAAAAAACAAAATGAATTTCACAATCGTTTTAGAAATAAATCGATCCTTGTTATAGCATTAATAACTTCTATTAGTACAATTATAGCAGGAATAGCAGGACTTAAAGCAGAACATTGTAAGTCATTGATAGTTGTAATTATCTTATCTTACATAGCTGCTAAATTCACACATGGTATGTTTTATACTATTATTGATAGATATTTTAGAAACTTTACTAACAAGAATATTGATACAAAAGTATTTGCTACCAAGAACTTATTTGCGAATGCTGTTTCTGCAACAACGGGAATACTGGCGTCCTTTTTATTAGACAAAATGCAAACTGCATATTGTATGATAATTATTGGAATCATATTTACTATTTTATACATATTAATGGGAAAATATATGAAAACAAGAGTAGGATTAAAACCTGAACAATACTCAAAAGAAGAAACGAAATATGATGAACTAAAATCTACAATTTAGATAAACAATGGAGGAAAAACAATGGAAGAAACCAATAAAATACAGATGAGAAAACGAAATATGAAGCTATTTCCAGCCTATAAAACACTTAGTTGGGATTACATATTTTTTTACACGATAAACTTCTTATTTCTAACACAAGTAAAAAATATTAATCCAGCAGATGTAGTGTTAATCGATTCCTTTTACTATTTATTTACGATGTTTTCACAAATACCTGCAACCTTTATCATAGAATTCTTAGGCAGAAAAAATAGTATTATTTTAGGAAATGTCTTAAGTTGTCTGTATATGGTAGTGATTTTACTTAGTAATAACTTATTTAACTTAATTATAGCTGAAACACTAAGTGCTATCTCATTTGCCATCAAAGAAAGTGCAGAGCCAAGTTTATTAAATGAATCAATACCACCAAGCAGATTTAAAAGTAAAATATTTGCTAAAATAAGTCAAAAAGGAAATTCTGGGTATTATATCATAAATGCTGTATGTACTATTATAGCTGGATTTTTGTATGAAGTTAATCCATATGTGCCAATTATTTTATCACTTTGTGTATTAATAATAACAACAACAATGTCCATTTTATTTATAGAACCAGTAAGCAAAACAAAGAAAAAGAAAATACAAAGTGTAGAACAATTTAAGGAATTAAGAGAATCTTTTAAATTTGTACTAAAGGCAGAAAGAGTAAAAAGTCTTATCCTATATGCAGCTGTTATGAGTGGAATTATAAGCATACTAACCAATTATGAAATTAGTATGATGGAAGAGTTAGAAGTGGGAGCAGGTTACCTAGGAATTTTATTTGCTATTTTAGGAATAATAGCAGGAATGGCAAGCAAAAAGCAAGAAAAATTGCATAATAGATTAAGAAATAAAACTTTATCGATAGTAGGGTTTTGTATTATAGGAGCTTGTATTTCTTCTGGAATATCAGGTGCAATAGCACAAAAATATAAAATAGCAATTATTTTAATAGTAGGATTTTATATTATCAAATATATTTTTACTGCTATCTATTTTCCATTAATCGAAAAATATTTAAGTAATTTTACGAATGAACAAATTGATACAAAAATTTTTACTGCCAATAATTTTCTAAAAGGAGTTACAGGAGCTCTATCAGGGATACTAGCATCCTTTTTATTAGATAGAATGGAAACTGCTTATTGTATGATAATAGTCGGTATCATATTTGGAATATTAATATTGCTAGTAAATCGATTTATGAAAACAAGAGTAGGATTAAAACCAGAAGAATACTCCAAAGAAGAAGTAAAATATGATAAAATAAAAGAAATTGTTTAATTATGATTGAGGAGTGAGACAAGGGGGACAGTACTTTTATGTCTCATTTCAAGTTAGTAGAATATGAATTGTAATAAGAAGGAAGTAAATGAGACATAAAAGTACTGTCCCCCTTGTCTCACTCCTCCGTCCAAAAAATCATGAAAAGGAGAGAAAAATGAATTTATCAAATGAAAATGTTTTACATATCCAAAAGGATGACGTAGAATATTTACAATTTAAAAAATTATTAGAATACAAAGATATTTTAAACCATGCATATAGCTTAGGAATTAATAAAAATTATAGAACTGCTAGAGCAAATAAGCAAAAACTAGAAGATAAAGAGTATCAAAAGGCAATCCAAGACTATGAAAGTTTATGTTTTGCAATAAATTCTCAGTTAGAACATTTGGTAAAAACGAATCAAGACCATACAGATGAAGTGAAAATTGCGAAAGAAAAAATCAATGAAAATAAACCAGACTTTAATTTAGAGCAATATGCAAAAACAGATGGATTAATAACTAATCAAAAAGGAATAATGCTTTCTACAACCAATGCAGATTGCATTTTATTGCTATTTTTTGACCCTGTAAAAAGAGTGATTGCTAATACTCATTCAGGCTGGAGAGGAACCTTACAAAGAATTTCAGTTAAGACAGTGCAAAAAATGAAAAAAGAATTTGATTGTAATGCAGAAGATATAATATGTTGTATTTGTCCAAGCATTAGAAAATGTCATTTTGAAGTGGAAGAAGAAGTAAAGATGAGCTTTGAAAAAGAATTTGCAGATATGAAAGAAATTGGTCAAACAATAGAAGAAACTATTCCAAACAAAAAGTGGCATATCGATACTGTAAAAATCAATCAAATTATATTACAAAAAGAAGGATTAAAACCAGAAAACATAATTGACAGTGGAATTTGTAGTGTATGTCATTCGACATTAATTCACTCTTATCGAGTAGAAAAACAAGGATATGGACTAAACACAGCATTAATTGAATTAAAATGAGACAGTGGGGACACCTCTTTTTTGTCTCATTTAAAATTAATAAGAAAAAGTAAAAATGAGACAGAAAAGAGGTGTCCCCACTGTCTCAAAAAGGAGAGAAAATGATGATAATTCCAAATAAATTAAAAATAGGAGATACAATTGGTGTTGTAGCACCATCCAATCCAATTATAGGAAATAATATAGAAGAAATAAGAAAAGCGAAACAAATAGTAGAGAAAAAAGGTTTCAAAGTAAAAGTGGCTAAAAATATATATTCTAATACATTACGGTTACAGTAGCACAGCACAAGAAAAAGCAGATGATATTAATGAAATGTTTCAAGATAAAGAAGTTAAAATGATATGGTGTGCTAAAGGTGGTAACAATTCTAACACAGTATTCGAATTTTTAAACTATGAGACTATTCAACAAAATCCCAAAATTATATGTGGCTATAGTGATATTACCTCAATCACTAATGTCATTACAGCTAAAACTGGATTAGTGACTTTTAGTGGAACTAACTTTAAAACGATTGCAACAGATGAAACTGATTACAGTTTTCAGGAAGTAATCAAAAGGTTTGTAGAGGGAAGCTTAGAAATAGGAAGAGAAAACGAAGAATATATAACACTTCAAGAAGGACAAGCAGAAGGACAACTAATTGGTGGAAATCTTAACTTACTTCATAGTTTAGTGAGTGGAAAATATAAATTGGATTTTAAAGATAAAATTCTGTTTCTAGAAGAGCTAGGAATAGAAACAGATCCAGCAGGAGTTAGTCATTTTTTAGCACATATGAAACAAAATGGAGTATTTGACCAAATAAAAGGAATATGGATAGGAAATTATCAACATGAAAGTGAGATAGCATTAGAGCAAATTGTACTAGATACAATAGGAAACAATTACAAAATGCCAATCATAAAATCAAATAATTTTGGACATATAGAAACCAAAACAGTAATACCAATTGGAACAAAAGCAAAAATTGATACTAACAAAAGTAGAAAAATAGAATTAATAGAAGAATGTGTAAAATAGGAGTAGCAATTATGTTTGAAACATGGGAAGAATTAGAAGAATCAATTATTAATTGTAATAAATGTAAATTGTGTAAAACAAGACAAAATATTGTTTTTGGTGTAGGAAACAAAGAAGCCAAAATCATGTTTATTGGAGAAGGACCAGGAGCAGATGAAGATAGACTACGGAAAGCCATTTGTAGGAAGAGCTGGAAAACTAATGGATATGGCTTTTCAAACGATTGGTATAAAAAGAGAAGAAGTTTACATTGCTAATATTGTAAAATGTAGACCGCCAGCTAATCGTAATCCAGAACAAGAGGAAGCTGTTGCCTGCTTAAATTATTTGAGAAATCAAGTATTGTTAGTAAAGCCTGAAATTATTGTGTTGCTTCGGAAGCGTAGCTCTTAAAAATATTTTAGGACAAGAATATGGAATAACAGCTTCTAGAGGAAAGTGGATCGAGAAAAAAGGGATAAAATATATGCCAACTTGGCATCCAGCCGCGTTACTTCGCGATGAGACGAAAAAGATTGACTTCATCAATGACCTAAAATTAGTAGTAAATTACAAATAAAACGAGAGCCAAGCTTTTATAATAATATAAAAATTTCTGATTGAACTACTTAGTCAAGCAATTGACAGAACAGAATAACTATAATAAAATACAAGAAAAACGCAGAAGAAGGAATGAAACAAAATGGAAGCAATAAATGAAAAAGCCAACTACTGTTTAAATTGTAAAGTAAAACCATGTTCTATAAAAGGATGTCCATTAGGAAATCAAATTCCACAATTTATAGAACAAATCAAACAAGAAAATTATCAAAAGGCTTATGAAATATTAACTCAAACAACAGTATTACAAGGAGTTTGCGGAAGAATTTGCCCACATAAAAAACAATGTCAGGGGTCTTGCATAAGAGGAATTAAGGGAGAGCCTGTATCCATAGGTGATTTAGAAGCTTTTACATTTGATTTAAAGATGAATGAAGATGACAGTTTGCTAAACAGTTATATAGAAGAGATTAAGAAAAATAAAAATGACAAAAAAGTAGCAGTCATTCGGAGGAGGACCAGCTGGGCTAACAGCAAGTAGCTTTTTAGCCAAAGAAGGAATACAAGTGACTATCTACGAAAAATACGATTATTTAGGTGGACTATTAGTACATGGGATTCCAGAATTTAGATTACCAAAAGAAATTGTACAAAAGACAGTGGATAAGATTTTACGATTAGGAATAGAAGTAAAATATAAGCAAGAATTAGGAAAAAATTTGTTTTTAAAAGATTTAGAACAACAATATGATGCTATCTTTTTAAGTATAGGAGCCAATCAATCTGCTAAAATGGGAGTAGAAGGGGAAGAATTAAAAGGAGTTATCCGGAGGAAATGAACTTTTGGAATATAAACTTCACCCAGAATACAAAGAGAAAACAGTTGCAATTATTGGTGGGGGAAACGTTGCAATGGACTGTGCTAGAACGATTAAACGATTAGGTGCCAAAGAAGTAAAAGTAATTTATCGAAGAGCGAGAGAGCAAATGCCAGCAGAAGATAAAGAAGTAGAAGAAGCGATAGAAGAAGGAATTGAATTTTTATTCCAAAATAATATTGTTAAAATTTTAGGAAAAAATAAAGTAGAAAAAGTAGAATTAATAAAGACACAATTAGTTCAAAAGGAAAATGACACTAGATTAGTACCTGTTAATATAGAAAAGAGTAATTATATTTTGGAAATGGACTATGTTATTATGGCACTTGGTTCAAAAGTAGAACCATATGTAAAAGAATTAGAATTAGAAACCAATCAATGGGGAAATATAGAAGTAAATGAAAAATATCAAACATCTAATCCTAAAATCTATGCTGGTGGAGATTTAGCAGGTGTTAAATCAACTGTTGCATGGGCTTCTTATTCAGGAAGAGAAGCAGCGAGAAGTATAGTAGAAAACTTAAAGTTATAAAGTAGGAATAAAAAACATACCATAGAAAGAAACGAATTAAAATTAACATAGAATATCTATGAAAATTACTTGAACGAGTTTCTTTTCATGGTATGTTCTTTTTATTCCTAGTCAAATATTTAATAATTATTTTCTTCTTGAGAAGAGTTTCCAAAAACAATTTTCTTAAGAGTTTTAATAACACGAATAAATAGATTTTCTTTTTTAGTAATAATTTTTAGGGCTGTTTCAAATTCTCCACTTTCTAATAAATTATATTTAGTTTCCAATTGTTCCATTTTAGAAATGTAGTAGTCGTTAAAGAAACTATAGCCTTCTGTATAGCCAATTAAATCCTTAAAGGAATATAACTTTTGACGATATTTTTCAACTCCTTCTAAATCGATAATTTTATCAAAAGCAGTATCAAAATAACTAGAAATGATAAGATTTTGTGTTCTCATAAAAGTTAAAGTAATTTCATGTTTTAACTCATCAATTTTTTCTATCATATTATCCACTTTTCTATTTCTATCATCGATTTGAGCAATTTTATTGTTCAATTTAATAATATCTTCTTCATGAGAAAGAATATCATCAATTGCATTTTGAATTGCCATAAATGTTTTAGGAGAAGTTGCTCTTGAAAAAGCGATTTTAAAATTATCGTTGCTTTTTAAAGTGCTTTCAAATAAAACATCTTCTCCTACAAGATGTGCTAACTGGTTGACTAAACAGCATTCTAAAGGATAATAAGAAGGACTATTAGTTTCAAAACTAATGCCAAAATATTTTACGTATTCTTTTGGGATGCCATTAATTTTAGAAGACATTAATTGAACAGCAGCTTCATTTAAACCTAACCCATAAATTTTAAATTCTGTATAATCACAAAGTCCCATTCGAATTAAGTAATTTCTTTTATCTTTTACTTCTTGAATATAGTGTATACATTCATGAATAGCAAACTCTTCTAAATCTTCATTGGATATATGTTCATTAAAGTAGATAGAAGTATTTTTATAAAAGTAGTTAGCTTCTGCCATACCTTCAGGCATTTTTGCTTTATACATATTTAATCTAGATAGTCGAATAAATAATTCATTTTGGCTAAAACCATAATTAGGAAATGTTTCACAAATTTTTTGAGCAATGTTGCGAGCAATTGAATTAATTCTCAAAGTATCTAGTGTTTCTATGACTTCAATTCCATCTTTTCTTAAATCTGATTCGATACTCATATACAATTCTCCTTAGTATAATCTACTCTTATTATACTATAAAAATAATGTGTGTGTATTTCAGTAATATTAAATGTTTTTTACAGTTTAATGACAAGAAAATGTCGAAATGTGTCGATAAATTCTTCTTGACATAGTAGTTCTATGTATGTATAATAATAGAACAATCGATTGTATAAAAAGAAAAGAAAGGAGGAAATTTATGAACAATGAAATGAAAAATGAAATATTAGCTGCTATTGGAAGTATTGATAAAAAAGTAGACAATATGCAAGAAGAAATACAAGAAATAGAAAAACAGGTAGCAAAAATACCAGAAATAGAAAAACAGGTAGCAAAAATACCAGAAATAGAAAAACAAGTGGCAAAAATTTCAGGAATAGAAACGGAAGTAGCAAAAATTCCAGGAATGGAAAGAGAAATAGCAAAAATTCCATCGATGCAAGAAGAGATTAGAAATATTAGTAGAAGTGTAGCTAGAATTGAACATGAACATGGAGAAAAATTAGCAGCATTATTTGACGCTTTCACAGCACATTCAGAAAAGATGGAAAAGCAAGACAAAAGAATTAGTTTTTGTGAATACAAATTAGAAAAACAGGATGACGAAATTTATTATCTAAAAACGAAAGTTCAAGCTTTATAAAAGCCTATTAGAACTTAAATATAAAATACAACAAGTCCTAATAGGCTATATATAATTATTTCACAACAATATTATAAATCTTATTTTTAACATAGATTTCTTTAAGAATCGTTTTACCATCCAATTTAGAATCAATAGCATTATGAACCTTTTGTTTTACAGAAGATTCTTCTTCATCAGGAACAATTTGAATTGTTGCCTTTAATTTACCATTAAATTGAATTGGTAAAGTTATTTCATCTGCTATTGTTTTTGCCTCATCATATTCAGGCCAGTTCTCATAAGAAATTGTATCATTATGCCCTAAAATATGCCATAATTCTTCTGTAATATGTGGCGCAACAGGATTTAACAACTTTAAGAAACCTTCAGCGAATTCATAAGGGAAAATATCTTCCTTATTAACATGATTGATAAAAATCATCATTTGAGAAATAGCTGTATTAAAATTCATAGTTTCATAATCATTAGTAACTTTTTTCACTGTAAAATGATAAACTTTTTCAAGATTAGAATTAGTTTCTTTCTTAATTTTGTTAGATTCTGTATATAAGCGCCAAACTCGGTCTAAGAATTTTTTAGAACCATCAATTCCATTTGGGTCCCATGGCTTAGCTGCTTCGATTGGTCCCATAAACATTTCATAGACTCTTAAGGCATCTGCACCATATTGATTTACCATATCATCAGGATTAATAACATTACCCTTTGATTTACTCATCTTTTCACCATTACTACCTAAAATCATACCTTGATGACGAAGTTTAGCAAATGGTTCTTTTACAGGAACAACTCCTTTATTGTATAGATATTGGTTCCAAAATCTTGAATACAATAAATGACCAACAGCATGTTCTGGACCGCCTACGTATAAATCAACAGGTAGCCAATATTCTAATAATTTTTTATTAGCTAGTTCATCTTGGTTTTTAGGATCAATATATCTTAAGAAATACCAACTTGAACCAGCGGCACCTGGCATAGTACTAGTTTCACGCTTAGCAGGTTTTCCACCAAATTCTGTATTGACCCAATTAGTAGCTTTATCTAAAGGAGAAGCACCAGCTTTAGAAGGAGCATAATCTTCTAATTCAGGTAAAACTAAAGGCAAATCAGAATCCGCCAAAGCTTTCATTTCGTCATCAACATAAACAATTGGAATTGGTTCTCCCCAATAACGTTGTCTAGCAAAAATCCATTCACGAAGTTTATAATTAACTTTTTTAGTACCAATTTTATTTTCTTCTAGCCAAGCAATCATTTTTGAAATAGCTTCTTCCTTATTTAAGCCATTTAAGAAATCGGAATTGATATGTAATCCGTCACCGACAAAAGCTTCTGTGGAAATGTCGCCACCTTCTAATACTGGAATAATAGCAATACCAAATTTAGTAGCAAATTCATAATCTCTTTGGTCATGAGCAGGAACGGCCATAATGCAACCAGTACCATAAGTTGCTAAAACATAATCAGAAATCCAAATAGGAATTTCCTTACCATTGGCTGGATTAATAGCGTAAGCACCTGTAAATACACCAGTTTTATCTTTATTTAATTCTGTTCTTTCTAAGTCAGACTTGCTAGCTGCTAATTTTTTGTAATCTTCGACAGCTTGTTCTTGTTCCGTAGTAGTAATTTGATTGACTAAATCTAATTCTGGTGCTAACACACAGTAAGTTGCGCCAAACAAAGTATCTGGTCTAGTAGTAAATACAGTAAAATCTAAACCATGATGATTAGCAACTTGGAAAGTAACTTCAGCACCTTCTGAACGACCAATCCAGTTTCTTTGGATTTCTTTGGTTGATTCTGGCCAATCTAATTCATCTAATCCATCAATTAAAATATCTGCATATTGAGGAATATCTAGAACCCATTGCTTCATATTTTTACGAACAACTGGAAATCCTCCTCTTTCGCTTTTACCATTAATAACTTCATCATTGGATAAAACACAACCTAACTCTTCACACCAATTAACAGGCATTTCAACTAATTTAGCAAGACCATCTTCATATAACTTCTTGAAAATCCACTGCGTCCATTTGTAATAATCTGGATCACAAGTAGAAATTTCTTTATCCCAGTCAAAAGAAAGCCCAAGCATTTTTAATTGTTTTTTGAAAGTTTCGATATTAGCTGCTGTAAAACCTGCTGGGTGATTTCCAGTTTTAATAGCATATTGTTCTGCAGGAAGACCAAATGCATCCCATCCCATAGGATGTAGAACATTGTATCCTTGCATTCTTTTCATTCTAGATAGAATATCTGTAGCAGTATAACCTTCAGGATGTCCTACATGTAGACCTTGCCCAGATGGATAAGGAAACATATCCAAAGCATAAAATTTAGGTTTTGAAAAGTCCCATACATCTGTAAAAAAAGTCTTATTTTCATCCCAATAAGTTTGCCATCTTTTTTCAATTTCATTAAATTTATATTCCATAAGTTTAAAACTCCTTTCGTATTTCTTTGTAACTTTTTCCATTATATAACAAAAAGACTAGTATTTCAAGGAGTTTATGAATTTTATGTTAAAAACATAATAAGAGATAATACATTTTAATTAAAAGAATAGATTGTAACATAAAAAAAGTCCTCTTGAATTTGAAAAATAAAAATGATACAATAAAAACCTAAGAGGTGTAAAAGTGATAGAGATAAAAAAAGCAAAAAAAGTATTGAAAAAATATGTAAGTAATTATGATATAAGCAACAATAGAATTCGAGTAAAAATAGGACACATTGAAAGAGTAGCAACAATTGCCAAAGAAATAGCACAAAACATGCAAATTCCAGAAGAAGATATACAATTAGCAGAGCTGATAGGATTGTTACATGATATAGGGAGATTTGAACAAGTAAGAAGATATAATACATTTATCGATAAAGACAGCGTTAATCATGGAAAGTTGGGAGCAGAGATATTATTTGAACAAGGGATGATACGAGAATTTATAGAAGATACACAATACGATGAAATCATAAAAAAAGCAATTTTAAATCACAACCGAAATAAAGATGACATGCAAGTAGCAAATGAAAGAGAATTATTACATTCAAAAATCATTCGAGACGCAGATAAAACAGACATCATCTATATGTTAACATTTGAAGACAAAGAAACTGCATGGGGGAGTAGTAAATTAGAAGATGAGAAAATAACAGAAGATATTTACCAACAATTTATAGAAGACCAAACAATTAATTATGCAAAAAGAAAAACAGGAGTAGATGTGCTTGTTTCTCATTTTGCTTATGCATTTGATTTTAATACTTCTTATGCATTGCAAAAAATAAAAGAAAAAGAATACTTTAAAAAAATATACCAAAGATTCAAATTCGAAGAGAAAGAAACACAAGAACAAATGAAGAAAATTTATCAAATAGTAGAAGAATATTTAGAAAAGAAATAAGGGGAAAAATGATAGACATACAAAAAGCAAAACAAGAGTTAATCAAACATGTAAAAGAACAAAAAATAGAAAATGAAAAAGTAGATAAAAAATTAGAGCATATTTTGAGAGTAGCTGAAATTAGCAAAAAAATAGCAACAGAACTAAATTTAGAAACAGAACAAATTAAACTAGCAGAATTAATTGGATTATTGCATGATATAGGAAGATTTGAACAATATAAAATAGTAGATAAAACTCAAAAATTTAATCATGGAAAAGCAGGAGTCGAAATCTTAAAAAAAGATAATTACATTAGAAAATATGTAGAGGAAGATAAATACGATGACATCCTATTAACAGCTGTCTATGAACACAATCGATATGAATTAAGCCAAAACTTAACCAAAGAGCAGGAACTATTTTGTAAAATTATAAAAGATGCCGACAAAATAGACTTAATTTATGAAGGAGCAGAAGTTTATTGGCGAAAACAAGAAGATATAACAGCAATCGAAAATGGAAGATTATCTTCAAAAATGTTACAAGACTTTTATCAACACAAATTAGCAGATAGCAAAAATAAAGTGAATAAAACTGATGAAATTCTAAGATTTACTTCTTATGTTTTTGATCTTAATTTTCCTTATAGTCGAGAAATAATAAAAAGAAGTGATAATATCAATAAAATGCTAGACCGTTTTGATTACAAAAAAGCAGAGACAAAAGAAGAAATGAAAAAAGTAAAAGAAATCATAAACGAAGAACTTAGGAAAGGAAAATAAAATTGGGCAAAAAATTATTAATAACAGAAAAGCCATCTGTTGCAATGGAATTTGCAAAAGCACTTAAAATAACGACAAATCGAAAAAATGGATATTTAGAGTCGAATGATTGGATTATCACCTGGTGTGTAGGACACTTAGTAACCATGAGCTATCCAGATAAATACGATGAAAAACTTAAATTATGGCGTTTAGAAACTTTGCCATTTATCCCAGAAGACTGGAAATACGAAATTATTCCAGCTGTTGCCAATCAATTCAATATTGTAAAAGAACTGATGCAAAGAGAAGATATCGAAGAAATCTACAATGCAGGAGACTCGGGGAGAGAAGGAGAATACATACAAAGATTGGTATTTATGATGGCAAAACCTAATCCAAATGCCAAAATGAAACGAGTGTGGATTGACTCACAAACCGAAGAAGAAATCAACAGAGGAATTCGAGAAGCCAAAGACCTAGCTGAATATGATAGCCTGTCAGATAGTGCATATTTAAGAGCTAAAGAAGATTATTTAATTGGTATTAATTTTTCAAGACTGCTATCTATTATTTATGGAAGAAAGTTAGCACAAAGTATCAATGAAGATAAAGCTTCTATATCAGTAGGAAGAGTTATGACATGTGTATTAGGTATGATTGTACAAAGAGAACGAGAAATTCGAAACTTTGTAAAAACAAAATATTACAAAATCGTAGGAGAATTTGGAGATGAAAAGGCTTCTTTTAAAGCAGAATGGAAAGTAAATGGAAAATCAGTAATGTATGAATCACCAAAACTTTATAATGAATCAGGCTTTAAAAAAGAACAAGAAGCAAAAGAATTCATTAGTAGCTTAGCAGAAAAGCCAGCTACAATAACAGAACTAAAAAAATCAAAACAAAAAGAAAATGCACCACTATTATTTAACCTAGCAGAAATCCAAAATGAATGTACCAAAAGGTTTAAAATTAAACCAGATACAACTTTGGAAATTATTCAAAATTTATATGAAAAAAAATTAGTTACTTATCCTAGAACAGATGCCAGAGTACTTTCAACAGCAGTAGCAAAAGAAATATCTAAAAATCTAAACGGAATAGCACGAAGTTTTAAAGACGAAGAAGTACAAGGATATATCAAGAAGATGGTAGAGGAAAAATATTCAACCAATTTAATAAAAACTAAATATGTCAATGATAGCAAAATTACAGACCATTATGCTATTATTCCAACAGGACAAGGATATGAAAATTATAATCAACTACCAGACTTACAAAAGCAAGTTTATAAAGTAATTGTGAAAAGATTTTTAGCTATTTTCTATCCAACAGCAGAATACAATAAAGTGCAAGTAACAGTGAACATTGAAAACGAAATGTTTCATTGTAGTGGAAAAGTATGTGTTAAACAAGGATTTTTAGAGATATTAAAACCAAAAGCTGAAGGTAAGGGAGAAAATGCGGAAAACGAACCACAAAAAACAGATAAAAAAGAAGATAATAATTTAGAAATTTTAAAAACACTAAAAAAAGGACAAATTGTGGAAGTAAAAAACTTTGAAATAAAAGACGCTGAAACTTCACCACCAAGTAGATTCAATTCAGGTTCTATTATCTTAGCAATGGAAAATGCAGGAAAGTTAATTGAAGAAGAGGAACTACGAGAACAAATTAAAGGAGCAGGAATTGGAACTAGTGCAACAAGAGCTGAAATTATGAAAAAACTGGAGAAAATCAACTACATAGAAATTAATTCAAAAACACAAATCATTACACCAACCAATAAAGGAGAAAGAATTTATGATATTGTGTATAGTTCTATGCCAGACATGCTAAATCCAAAACTTACAGCTAGTTGGGAAAAAGGACTAGATATGGTAGCCAAAAAAGAGATTAAACCAGAAGAGTTTATGACAAAACTAAAAAATTATATTCATTCAAAATTTAATAAATTAGTGGTAAAAATGTAAGAAAAAGGAGGTAGTAAACTACCTCCTTTTACGTCTAACTAGGCCTTGAAAATATGTGTAGGACGGCAAGCACAATCATTTGTTGCTAAAACAGCACAAGGTGTGATAATCACTTCTTCCTTATCGATGGATAACCTTAATTTACGGAGTAATTTCATAAAACGCTCGTTTCGATACCACAATACGCAGGTCCCTAACCGATTGAATTCACTACGAATAAATTTGGCTATCTCTTTAAACCGGGATGAGTTAGGACCTAATCCAGGGAAAAGAAAATTAATTGCTAATTGTACTTGTCTTTTTTTTGCTACCATACTGTCTCCTTTCTCCAATTGGAGGATGCTTAATTAATAGTTACAATGCACATAATGCACTAACCATATTATACCATAAATCAACATAAAAATCAAATTTTAGCATAAAATCATACAATGGTACCACCATTCACGTGAATTACTTGACCTGTTACATACCTAGCATCATCACTTGCTAAATATAAATAAGCAGGAGCAACCTCAAAAGGTTGACCAGCACGCTTCAAAGGGGTATCTGTACCAAAAATTTCAACTTCATCTTCCGAAAAAGAAGCAGGAATAAGAGGCGTCCAAATAGGGCCTGGAGCAACAGCATTGACTCGAATCTTTTGGTCGGCCAAAGAGAGTGCTAATGATTTTGTAAAAACAGAAATAGCCCCTTTGGTACTTGAATAATCAATTAAATTTTTCTTTCCCTCATAAGCAGTAACCGAAGTAGTGTTAATAATACTACTATTAGCATCTAAATAAGGCAAGACCGATTTTGTTAAATAGAAAAAAGAAAAAATATTAGTTTCAAAGGTATCACGAAGTTGTTTAGCTGTAATATCTAAAATACTATTTTGTGGAAATTGAACACCACAATTATTAATTAACACATCTATTTTTCCAAAAGTTTGTATTGTATTTTGGACAATATAATTAGAAAAAGCTTCTTCTCTTAAATCACCAGCAAGCAAAAGACAACGACGACCATAACCTTCTACTAACTGCTTGGTATAATTAGCATCTTCATGTTCATTCAAATAAACAATTACAATATCAGCACCTTCTTTAGCAAACAGGATAGAAATAGCTCTACCAATACCACTATCACCACCAGAAATAATAACTACTTTATCTTGCAACTTACCACTTGGAATGTAATTAGGATTATCAAAAATAGGAAGAGGACTCATAACATACTCTAGACCAGGTTGAACATTTTGATGTTGCTTTGGAAAAGTAAGAGGTGTTTTCAAATTCTCATCTTTAAAACCAATGTATGGGTATTCTGGATAATTATAATAAATAAAAATCATCTCCTTTATAACAAATCTTATACATAGTATATAAAAAATAGATAAAATTATGCGAAAAACATAAGTGAAAGCTTTCTTTTTGGTATAAAATATAGTATAATATTCCATAATGTCTCCCAATATAATAAGGTCACGAAGGGGGCACTAGGAGAGAAATATGAATACAATTTTAGGAGAACTTGGTAAATCAACAAAATTTATTGATTTACTAAAACAAATTGAAAATAAAACAAGTCCGATAAGCTTATCGGGCTTAACTGACGTGGGTGAAATACAGATTGGAACTGCAATTCATGAATTTGGGAAAAAGCCAATCTGCTTAATAAGTTATAATGAAATCCAAGCTAAAAAGCTATATGAAGATATTCGATACTTTACTGAGAATGTAGTATTATTTCCTAAAAAAGAAATTGTAACTTATGATTATGTAGCAGAAAGCAAAGAACTTCCCTATCAAAGAATTGAAAGCTTAAATCAAATTCATACAAAGAAAAATTTAATTGTAGTAACTACAATAGAAGCTCTTATGCAAAGACTACCTAGTAAAGAATTATTATACCAAAATGAGCTAAATTTCGAAATGGGAAAAAGCTATTCGCTAGAAGAACTTAAAAAAAAGTTAGTAACATTAGGATATGTAAGATGTGATTTAATTGAAGGAAGAGGACAATTTTCTATTCGTGGTGGAATTGTAGACATTGCCACCAATGAAACAACAGGTGTTAGAATTGAATTCTGGGGAGATGAAGTGGATTCAATTCGAAACTTTAACATCACTAGCCAAAGGTCAATCAACACACTAGAAAAAACTACCATTCATCCAGCTCATGAGTATATCTTAGAAGACAACATCGAAAGTATTTGTCAAAAAATAAAAGAAACAGCTAAAAATAGCAAACAAAAAGAAATCATAGAAGAAGATATTGAACAAATTAGGGCAGGAAATTATATTAGTAAAATCGATAAATACTTTGATAGCTTTTATGAAAAACAAGAAAATTTATTGGATTATTTATCAAACAATTACTGCATATTTTTAGAAGAAATAGGAAAAATAAAACAAAGAGCAACTAATATTGCAATTGATAACAACAATCTAATAAAAGCACTAATGGAAAAAGAAAAAAGAGTACCTGATGCAATTAACAATTTATTAATTTATGAAGAGTTAGAAGACAAATTAAGAAGTAGACAAATTGTCTATATAGAAAAGCAAGATGTAGAAAATAAACTAGCAAACGAAAAATATAAATTTCAATATCGAGAAGTGAACTATTACAAAAGTGAACTAGAAAACTTATTAGAGGATTTACAAAAAGCAATCATTGAAAAGAAAAAAGTATATATGCTAGTAAATACAAAAGAAAAGGCAAAAAAATTGCAAAGCCTATTAAATGAAAAAGAAATCTTCAATAAAATAGAAGAAAAGTTAAACCAAACGATTATTGTAAAATCAAAAGAAGCCATTGTAACCATTACCATTGGAAACCTATCTGCTGGATTAGAAAATTATGAATTAAAGCAATTAATAATTGTTGCCAATGATTTAATTGATGGAGAAAAAAGAAAAAGAAGAATTAGCCATACAGCCTTTAAAGAAGGAGAAAAAGTAGTATTTGCAGACTTAAAAATAGGAGATTATGTAGTTCATAAAAGATATGGAATCGGTATTTACATTGGTGTCAATACTATAAAAGCAGATGGAACCATCAAAGATTATATAAAAATCAAATACAAAAATGACGACATTTTATACATTCCAACCAGTGATTTAGACTCCATTCGAAAATATGTAGGAGGAGATGCCATTCAGCCTAAAATTAATCGTTTAGGAGGAAAAGAATGGGAAAATACAAAAGCAAAAGTAAAGAACAATTTAAGAGAAGTAGCACAAGAATTAATTGAATTATATGCCAAAAGAGAAAAAATGCAAGGATTTGGATTTAGTAAAGATACACCTTGGCAAAATGAATTTGAGGCAAAATTCCCTTATCAGGAAACCGATGACCAATTACGCTGTATCGAAGAAGTCAAAAAAGATATGGAAATGGAAAAACCAATGGATAGACTATTATGTGGAGACGTAGGATATGGGAAAACAGAAGTAGCATTAAGAGCGGCTTTCAAGGCAGTAATGGACCAAAAGCAAGTTGCCTATTTAGCTCCAACCACTGTACTAGCAGAACAGCAATACCAAGAATTTAAAGAAAGAGTAAAAGACTTTCCAATCCAAGTTGAAATTCTAAATCGTTTTAAAAGTAAAAAATATCAAGATGAAGTGATAAGGAAGCTGAAATTAGGAGAAGTCGATATTGTAATTGGAACACACAGAATATTAAGTAAAGATGTAGAATTCAAAGATTTAGGATTGCTAATCGTAGATGAAGAGCATCGTTTTGGTGTAAAAGATAAAGAAAAAATCAAACAATTAAAAAATAATATAGATGTATTAACCATGACAGCAACACCAATCCCAAGAACCATGCACATGTCAATTGTAGGAATTCGAGATATGTCTGTTATTTATGAGCCGCCTTATAATCGAAGACCAGTTCAAACTTATGTACTAGAATATGATACAGAAGTAATCAAAGAAGCAATTACTAAAGAATTAGAAAGAAATGGTCAAGTTTTCTACCTATTTAACAATGTAGAGGGGATCGGGAAAAAAGCAGATGATATAGCAAAACTTGTACCAGAAGCAAATGTAGTATATGCCCATGGAAAAATGACAGGAAAGCAAATTGAAGAAATTATGAAGGAATTTACCGAAGGAGAAACAAATGTGTTAGTATGTACTACTATATTAGAAACAGGAATTGATATCCCAAATGCCAATACCATTATTGTTGAAAATGCAGATAGAATGGGACTAGCCCAACTATACCAAATTCGAGGAAGAGTAGGAAGAGCAGAGCGACAAGCCTATGCTTATATTACTTACAAAAAAGACAAACTATTAACCGAAGTAGCAGATAAAAGACTAAAAGCAATCAAAGAATTTACAGAGTTTGGTTCTGGTTTTAAGATAGCCATGCGTGACTTAGAAATTAGAGGAGCGGGAAGCTTGCTACGGAGAAATTCAATCAGGACATTTAGAACAAGTTGGATATGACACTTATTGTAACTTATTAGACGAAGTGGTAAAAGAAATGAAAGGCATCAAAGTAGAACCAGAAATAGAAATACAAATCGACCTAAACGTAACAAGTTATATACCAGATGAATACATACAAGATGCAAACCAAAAAATAGAAATTTACCAAAACATTGCACTTTGTAAAAAAGAAGAAGACATCCAAAATGTTATAGACGAAATCATAGATAGATTTGGAAACATGCCAAGTGAATTGGAAAACTTAATTGACATAGCTAGAATAAAATACCTAGCAAAACAATTAAAAATTAGTAAAATAGCAAGCAAAAACATAAATAAAAAAACAACATTAGTATTTACCTTTGAACCAAATGAATTTGAATTAGATTTAAATCAATTAGTACAAAAATATGGAAACAAAATAAAATTTTCAAATGGTATCAAACCTATGGTAACATTAGAAATAGCCAATAATCATGAAAGACAAATCTTAAATGATGTAACCGAATTTTTAAAACGATGATTTTGGGAACGGAGGAGTGAGACAAAGGGGGACAGGTCTTAACTGTCTCATTTTAAAAAATAAAATAAATTTTACTAAAAATATAAAAAATGAGACAGTTAAGACCTGTCCCCCTTTGTCTCACTCCTCCGTCTCCAAAATCATCAAGGGAGGAAAGTATGCAACGAATAACAAGTAAAGACAATGAATTTGTCAAACACATAAAAAAGTTAAAAGACAAAAAGTATCGAGATATTAATAATGAATATGTAATTGAAGGAATTAAACTAGTAGAAGAAGCAATACAAGAAAAAGCACCAATCAAACAAATTATTTTATGTGATGATTGCGAAAAAAATGCAACAATACCAAAAGACCTAATGTATGAAATTGCAAAACAAGAATGTATCTATGTATCAGAAAAAGTATTTAAATACTTATCAGAAGTTCAAACACCACAAGGAATTTTAGCTGTTATAGAAAAAAATGGCCAAGATACACAAATTGACTATGCGCGGAGACATTATTGTAGTTTTAGATGATGTACAAGATCCAGGAAATTTAGGAACGATATTAAGAACAGTAGATAGTATTGGATTAACACAAATTTTGGTATCTAAAGGAACTGCAGATGCCTATAATCCAAAAGTAGTACGTTCTACCATGGGTGCCATTTTTAGAGTCAAAATAATTGAATGTGAAGATTTGAAACAAACCTTAAAAGAAATCAAAAAACACAAATTCAAAGTAGTAGTATCTTCATTACAAACGGAAAATACAATTTATGATATTAATTACTACAAAAAAGTAATTATAATTGGAAATGAAGCAAATGGAGTAGAACCAGAAATTCAAAATTTAGCAGATGAAAAAGTAAAAATACCAATGTTAGGAAAAACAGAAAGCTTAAATGCTTCTGTTGCAACAGGTATTATATTATATGAATACGTAAGGCAAAAACTTAAAATATCATAAGGGATAGTTTAGTGCTTATCCTAAAACAAATCACAAAAAAGAAAGAAGGAAAAAACGTGAAAATAAATGTCGTAATGATACAACCAGAAATACCCCAAAATACGCGGTAATATTGCAAGAACTTGTGCAGCCACAGGAGCAAAACTACATTTAGTACATCCATTAGGATTTAAACTAGATGAAAAATCAGTAAAACGAGCAGGATTGGATTATTGGGATAAGGTTGAAATTGAAGAGCATGAGTCATTAGAAAAATTTTTAGAGAAATATAGACCAGAAGAAAATGATATGTTTTTTGTTACAACAAAGGGAAAGCATGTCTATTCAGAGCCAAACTATGAAGAGATGGATGAAATATTCTTGTTATTTGGAAAAGAAACAAAAGGATTACCAGAAGACTTGTTGAAAAAATATATTGATAAAACGATTCGAATTCCAATGAGACCTACCTTAAGGTCTTTAAATCTAGCAAATTCGGTTAATATTGTAGTATATGATGTTTTTAGACAAAAGAATTTTGAAGGATTAGAGGAAATTAGTGAGTATTTTGATAAATAAAAATGTAGAAATTTAAAAAGTATTGTCGAAGGAAAAGAAGATTTGTAGAAACAGTTGCAAATCCTCTTTTTTCATGTTTTAATAAAATTAGTTTTCATATCTAAGAAAAGATTTAGTTCAAAAGTCAATTAAAATTAAATCGAGATTATCCAAGACAAATAAAAAAATCAGGTAGGGGGGGGAAAACATTATTGGTTTACGAATAAATAAAACTTGACACAAGAATAAAAACAAGATAAAATATAGGAGGAATTATATTGAAAGTATTTACATATAGCCAATATATAAAATGTATACACACCTTTAGGCTAAATGCTGTCATGCAATTAGCAGAAGAAAGTGCAGAATACAAATTAGAACAGACTGAAAAGAGATATTCACATGATAAATTAATAAAAAACATATTACAGGACACAAAAGAAGTTGCGGAATTGATTAATCAATTTGTAGAACCAAGAGAAGAGATAAAAAAAGAAGATTTAGTTAGATACACAAATAGTTATATTACTAAAAAATATAAAGCAAAAGAAGCGGATTTAGTATATAAACTAAAAAAACAAGAAGTATTTTTCCTAATTGAACATCAATCAAGTATTGATAACAATATGCCATATCGAATGTTAAACTATATTTTAGACATCATGAGAGAATGGAGTAGAAACCAAAAAATAGGAAGAAATACGAGTTATCCAATTGTAGTTCCAATTGTTATTTATACAGGAAATCAAAAATGGAGAATACCAAAAAATTTTAGAGAAAAGCAAATTGGAAACTATGTATTTGAAAGATACAAAATTGATTTAGAATATAACTTCATTGACATTAACAAAATTTCAAAGCAGATCTTATTAGAAAAAGATACTATGTTTGGATATAGCATGATGATTGAAAAGGCAAGAGATGATAAAGAATTAAATCAGAACCTATTTCGAATCATAGAAAATACAAATAATAAAAAATACTTAGAAGAAATACAAGATATTATTGTCTATCTATTAAATAATGTTTTAGAAAAGAAAGTGCAACAAGAATTATTAGAGAAAATAAAAAGAAAGGTAGGTGAAAAGGGGATGAGCGAACTAATTGAAAGACTAAGAAGAGAAAATATAGAAAAACAGAAAAGAGAAGGAAGGAAAGAGGGGAAAAAAGAAAGTAGAAAAGAAATTGCTAAAAACATGTTAAACTTAAAACTAGATGAAAAAATTGTATTAGAAGCAACTAAGATAGAAAAAGAAGAACTAGAAGAAATTAAAAACAAGCTAGCCAAAGTAGGTTAATCTCATAAAAGAAAAGTTTATCTATTTTCATATCATAATAATTTTGAAAGATATGAAAAAAGAGATAAACTTTTTTTATAATTTAACATAAAATACTATAGGGGGAATGACAAAATGGAAAAAATATTAGAAGTTAAAAATGTAACCAAAAAGTATCAAAACAAAGAAGGAGAAATACTAGCGCTACAAGACATTAATCTAAGAGTAAAGCAAGGAGAATTTGTAAGTATAATAGGACCTAGCGGATGCGGAAAGTCTACCCTATTATCTATCATAGCAGGATTAGAAAGCAAAACATCTGGAGAAATCTACATAGAAGGGGAAAAGTGTGAACGGCATATCACCTAAAATAGGATATATGTTACAAAGGGACTGTTTGCTAGAATGGCGAACCATTTTAAGTAATACTATGTTTGGATTAGAAATCAAAGGAAAAAAAGACAAAGAGTCCAAAGCCTATGTAGAAGAATTGCTAAAAAAATATGACTTATATGATTTTAAAGATAAATATCCATCTGAGTTATCAGGAGGAATGAGACAAAGGGTAGCCCTAATTCGAACATTAGCAGTAAAACCCAAAATACTATTATTAGATGAGGCATTTTCAGCATTAGACTATCAAACTAGAATCATGGTAACCAATGATATTTACAATATTCTTCGAAAAGAAGGAATTACAGCATTAGTAGTTACACATGATATTTCAGAAGCAATTAGTATGTCAGATAGAGTGATTGTATTAAATGCCAGACCTGGAACCGTAAAAGATATTCATAAAATTGATTTTGATATGGAAAATAGAAATCCAATTAACTGTCGAGAAAATCCCAAATTTAGTCAATATTTTAATACTTTATGGAAGGAGCTGGGAGTTGATGAATAAGCAACTATTATCAAAAGAAAGAAAACAATATATAAGAAATAAAAAATATAAGCAATATTTAATATGGTTAACACAAATAGGAATATTAATTGCGTTTCTAGCTATATGGGAGATACTAGCCAATCAAAAAGTGATTGATAGCTTTATTATGAGTCAACCAAGTAGAATTTGGGAGACTTTTACGAATTTAAGTTCTAACAATTTAATGGAACATATAGGAGTTACTGTTTATGAAACAATTGTTGGATTTCTATTAGGTACAGGACTAGGAATACTAATTGCGATTATCTTATGGTGGTCAGACTTTCTATCTAAAGTAGCAGAACCATATTTAGTGGTATTAAATAGTTTGCCAAAAGTAGCATTGCGGTCCTATCATTATTATATGGGTAGGAGCAGGAACACCAGCCATTATTGTAATGGCAGTAGCCATTTCTTTAATTGTAACAATATTAGAAAACCTAAATGGCTTTTTAAAAACCGATAAAGAAGTTATTAAAATGGCAAAGACTTTTAAGGCATCTAAATTACAAGTATTAACAAAAATTATTATACCAGCTAATATTTCTACTTTTATTAACTCACTAAAAGTCAATATTGGACTTTCGCTAGTTGGTGTAATTTCGGGAGAGTTTTTAGTATCAAAGGCAGGACTTGGCTATTTAATTGTTTATGGAGGGCAAGTTTTTAAATTAGATTTGGTTATGGCAAGTGTAATTATCTTAGGAATCGTAGCAGGAATTATGTATGCAGGAGTATTGCTTTTAGAAAAATTAATTTTACAAACAAAGAAATTTAAATAAGAAAAAGAAGGCTCATAAATTATGGCCTTCTTTTTGAGATCTTACTGTGCTAAAGACTGAATCTTATGATAGATTTCCTCTATCCTAGCATCATTAACACCTTCATTTTCCACAATCGCATTTGCTTCTGTATACAACGTAAGAATTTCATTAGCTTTTTCTAAATATTCTATATGAAATCCTGTACGAGGTTTAGAGTGGCAAAAATCGATTATGGATGTTTGGATTTTCAAGAAAAAATCTTCTGTATTCTCCATATGATCTCCTCCTTGCTTTTAATATAAAGCTATTTACATTATAACATTACATGGAAATTATGTCAATTTGAATAGCTTTTTAATTTTATAAAGTATTTGAGATAAAATACTTTTTTGCTTGATAACAGTTATACTTGTTACTGTGGTATTAATTTTATCTGCTTTTTTCTTTCTAGAAAATAAATTATTAACAGGATATTGTTTTGTCTTTTCTATTTCTCTATCATATAATTCTTTTTTGTCATTATTCTTTATTTCCATACGTTCTTCTTCAGTAGTCCAATAATCGACATAAAGATTAGCAATTAATATTTTTGTTAATTTCGAAGTTTGCTCTTCGAAACTCAATTGTGGATTATAAAAATAAGTATATGCAATGTCTTTATTTTTTTTATAATAAAGAAGCTTTTCTTTAGGAATTTTCTTTACATCTTCATAAGAAAGATGTTTTACAATTTCTAACAATTGGGTATAAGATTTTGCATAATCTTCTTTGGTATATATATTTATCATTCGAAATCTCCTTATTGATTTAGTTCACGAGGTTTTTGGGACATTTGCTTAGCTAGTTCTTGCCTAAAAATAGCTGATCTTTCTTGAGCAGTTGTTGAAGAAAAAGCACTTTTTCCAATTTTTCTAGCATCTAGATAAGTAGAATCCATTTGAACTACTTTTTCTAATTGAGTTTTAGATAGTCCTAATTTGATAGCAAAATAGTAAGCTTCTCTGGAATTTAGACTACTTTGCTGTATTTTTACAAAATCTTCTTCTTGAATATCTTCTGGTAATTTTTTATCTAAACCTAAACTTTTTTTTATATTTTTAATTTTATTGCCTTCATATTCAATCGGTAATCCAGCAGTATATTCATATAATTTTCCTGTATAGTCAGGAAGAATAGTAGTAACATCTAAATTATCTTTTAATGTTTCAAAATCTTTTTGTGATAATTGACCTAATTCTAATTTACTTTCTAAGATACCAAGTACTGTTTCTTGAGCATTGTCTAAAATAGTTTGCATTTTATGTCCAAAATGAACACAAACTTGTCCAAAATAAGGTAAGTCAATGACAAAAGAATCATTTCCTATATCATCTTTTCGATAACCATAAGAAATAACTTCTTTATAATCAGGTTCTGTTTGATTAAGAACGTATAAACTAGCAATTAAATCTTTCATAGACAAATCTTTCCATCTTAATAAAGTTGCTTCATTTTTCTTACAGAATTTTTGGTCATCAGCTGATAAATTTTTATTATTCTTATAACGAAAATGTTTCGCTAGGCGATTTGACATAAGCATTAATAACGCCATATTTGTAATGCCATCAAATTGGTCAGTCGCGTCTACTGTACCTAAAACACCTTCTAAATAATCAATACTTGTATAATCTTTTTCTATTCTTGATTTTATATTATTACAAGGAATTTCGATAAGAGAGTTTTTTAATCCATTACGATTTGTTTTTCGTTGCTTCAAAATGAGATTTTTTAATTCTTCTATATCTTTACTTTTTAAAAGGGTAATAGTAGTATTCTTTAGTTTTTTGTAGATGGACGCATAATCATCAGCTATATAAGCTTGTTTTTTCACGATAAAGCCTCCTTAAAATAATGTTATGTTTATATTAGCATATATAAAAAATTTTATCAAGTATTAAATTAATAGAAAAGTATCTTCACGTTTTCTAATCCTTAACATAAAATATATAAAACAAAATAGGAGGTATAAAATGAGTAAAAAAAGAATAATAAGCATTGTTGTTGTACTTATTATAGCCATTGTAATTGGCATATTTGCTACCATAAAACAAACAAATCAAAAAGAAGACTTAAAAACCATTAAGGTCAACGAGGTAACTCGTTCCGTTTTCTATGCACCACAATATGTCGCAATTAACAATGGTTATTTCAAAGAAAATGGAATGGACATAGAATTAACAACAGGGCAAGGAGCCGATGCTGTTATGACAGCCGTACTTGCAAACCAATGTGACATTGGATTTGCAGGACCAGAAGCATCTATCTATGTTTATAATGAAGGAAAAGAAGACCATACCCAAGTGTTTGCCCAATTAACCAAAAAAGATGGCTCTTTCTTAGTAGCAAGAAATCAAACAGAAAAATTTGATTGGAAAGACTTAAAAGGAAAAATGGTAATACCAGGAAGAAAAGGTGGAGTACCTTATATGACATTAGAATATGTGTTAAAGAAAAATGGAATTGACCCACAAAAAGATACAACTTTAGATGACAGTATCAAATTTGACTTAATGGCAGGAGCATTTGCCAGTGGAAATGCAGACTATGTTACATTATTTGAGCCAACAGCTTCTATGACAGAACAACAAGGAAAAGGATACTTAGTAGCATCTGTTGGAGAGGCTGCAGGAGAAATTCCATACACAGCATATTTTGCCAAAAAGAGCTATATTCAAAACAATGAAGATACCATTCAAAAATTTACGAATGCTATCTATAAAGGACAACAATGGGTAAAAGAACATAGTAGTAAAGAAATAGCAGAAGTTATCCAAAACTTTTTCCCAGATACAGATATTGAAATGCTAGCAACAGCTATTCAAAGTTATCAAGATATTGATGCTTGGAACGATACACCAGTACTAAAAAAAGAAGTATTTGAACGTCTAGAAGAAGTTATGACAATGGCAGGAGAACTAAAAGAAAAAGTACCTTATGAAAAAATTGTAAACAATCAATATGCTGAAGAAGCAATAAAATAGTTAAAAAAGCTATCTCTTGGTTTGTACTGAACCCAAAAAGTTGGACAGTATAAATTAGGCTACTAACATGGAATG
>CAMNWO010000003.1 GCA_946565805.1 uncultured Clostridium sp. | reverse complement strand
GACAGTCAAGACCTGTCCCCCTTTGTCTCAAGACCTACCCCTTTGTTTCAAAATCTCCACTATCTCACGCAAAAAGGTTCATAATTTCTTCTTTTGACATTTTATTGATAAATGATGTTTTAGTACTTAACATATTATCTACTAATTCAGCTTTTTTCTGTTGTAATTCATATATCTTCTCTTCAATTGAATTCTTCGTTATTAATTTATAGACTTGCACATTATTCTTTTGCCCAATTCGATAAGCTCGGTCAGTTGCTTGGTTTTCTGTGGATAAATTCCACCAAGGGTCATAATGAATTACCATGTCTGCTCCTGTTAAATTTAGTCCTGTTCCTCCTGCTTTTAATGAAATTAAAAACACTTTGATATTTGGATTTTCATTAAATTCATCTACTAGTTTAATTCTCTCTTCTACTTTTGTACTTCCTGTTAATTTGAAATATTCAATTTGCTTTTGTTTTAATTCCTTTTCCAAAATTTCAAACATAGAAGTATAACCAGAAAACAATAATATTTTGTGTCCTCCATTTACCGCTTCTTCTATAATCTCTATACATTGATCTAATTTACTGCTTCCTTCTTTATAATTTTCCATAAATAAACTTGGATGACAACAAATTTGCCTTAATCTTGTTAAAGCTGCTAAAATTTGCATTTGGCTTTTTTCATAACCATTCAAATTAATTTCTTCTGCTAGCTCTTGTTTTGCCTGTGCTAAATAATTTAAATAAATATTTTTTTGTTCTTCTCCCATTTCGTTGTTTAATACAGTAATAGTTTTGTCTGGTAGTTCTGTTAATACTTCTTTTTTATTTCTCCTTAAGATGAATGGCTCAATTAGCATTCTCAATTTTGCCATTGCTTCTTGGTTATCTTCTTTTACAATTGGCATTTCATATCTACTTTTAAAAGCTCGATAACTAAACAGATAACCTGGCATAATAAAGTCAAAAATGGACCATAATTCTGCTAAAGAATTTTCAATTGGCGTTCCTGTTAAAGCATATCTAGTATCTGCTTTTATTTTTTTGATGGATTTTGCATTTTGTGTATTACTATTTTTTAGGTATTGCGCTTCATCTGCTATGATATAGCGAAACTGATAATTCTTTTTTTCATATAGTTCAATATCTCTTTTTAATAAATCATAAGAGGTAATTACTAAATCATATCTGTCCATTTCTTCTATTTGTCTTTTTCTTTCTTGTAAAGTTCCTCTTATTACTAAAGTCTTTAAACCTTGTGCAAATTTTTGTGCTTCGTTTTGCCAATTCAAAGTTAAAGAACTTGGTGAAACAACCAAACTTGCTCTCTTACAAGAACTATCTGCTAACTGTTCTTGCCCTAAAATCGCATTTTTATTTTCTTTCTCTTTTTCATTTTGAACGTAATCTACAATGACAGATAACATTTGCACGGTTTTACCGAAGACCCATATCATCTGCTAAAATGCCACCAAAATGATAACTGTCTAAAATTCTTAGCCATTTAAATCCTGTCTTTTGGTAATATCTTAAAACTTTTTCTAAATTTTCTGGTACTTTGATTTCTTCTTCTAGTTGTTCTTTGTTTAATTCATTTACCATTTTTTTAAATTCTGTATTTTTTATAATTTCCGTTCCTTTTATTCCTTTTAGTAATTGGTTTAAATACAAGCTTCGATTAACTGGCAAGCGTACTTCTCCACTTTCTAGTTCTTTATAGTCAATATCCATGCCAGTTACTAATTTATTCAAGAAATCAATTTCTTTATTTTCTTCTAAATTGATAAAACTTCCATCTTTTAATCTATGATATTTTTTCTTTAATTCATATTTTGCCATAATTTCTTCTAGCTCTTTACTATCAATTTCGATATTTTTTAAATCGATAGCTAATAAGTTATTTTCTACTTTTATCCCTAAACTCCCAATTTTAGGATGCCTAATTTGTTTTGTTTTAAATTTTTCTGTTGCCAATACATCGAATTTTTGCATGTAGTAATTCACATCTTCTGTTAAAAATTCATAAATTTTATCATTATCTGGCAAAATAAATCGTAAATTTCTGCTGTCTAACATAAATCCTGTTTTTCGAAATATATTTAAAGCTTTTGTTTCCTCTATCTTATTTCTTGGAAAGTCTAACTTTATTTTCTCATTTAATGGATTGAATTCATTTTCTTCATAAACAAATTTTACTTCTGCTGTTAAAAAGTCATTTTTATCAAAGTCTAGGAATACTTTTACCAATAACTCCTTTGGCTTATATGGTTCTATTTCTTCTTGTGTCATATTTTCAAATATAATGGCTTCTTTTACTTTAGGAATAATAACTGAAAATAAATCCGTTAATTGCTTTTTTCCTAATAATACTTCTGTCATGTAATTTTGTCTAAATAATTCTAGTAATTTCAAATTAGTTTTTTCAAACTCTTTCGTACAACGATGCATTTTTTGGTTGGCTAAAACATACTTATAGCTTTTTCCTTTTAAAATGGTTACATTAAAAATTTCTATATTAGGCATAATGACATATTGTTCTTCATTTATTTTCTTTAATTTAAATTCTATTTGGGGCTGTTCTTCTGTTAGTTCAATTTCATCGGTATGATAGTCCTTTTGAAAAGCTATTTTCTTGCCTTTTAATACATCAAATAATTCATCGATCCCACTATTTCCTAATAGAATACTAGTTTCGCTTAAAGCTTTCCCATAGTATCTATAATTACTATTAGAATTAGAGTTAGCATATTTTATAATTTCTGCATATCGTAAAATAAAATCTAGTAATGGTTTGCTTTCTTCTTCGAACATCTCTCTTGTATGAATGAATTGCAATTTTTCTCCATATTTATAGAATTCCTTTTCTAACATTCTTGTATAAAATTCAGATAAGTCTTTTATTTTATACATTTTTTTGTTTCCAATTTTGAATTCAACTTTCATATCTCCTGAGAATTTGTCATAGGTAACTTTTGGTTCTACTTTTATTGTTCCTTTATTTTTTAATACTACTTCTTCGTCTTGGTCTAATTCTTCTATTTCTTCATTATAAAAAGTATTTACTATTTGTTTAAAGTTTCTATAGTTATTATTCAAGTTATTGACTCTTCCGAATTTCTTCTTTTTCTTGTTGTTTTGTTTCTTCTGCAAATGCCATAATAGAAGCTAATGTATGCTTACATACTCCATAATAATTGTAATAGTCTTGACAATTACATGTAATATCTTCTACTTCTCCCTCTCGAATGGATACATAGGTTCGATAGGGTTCACTTCCTATTACTATACTACTTATTTCAAAATTTTTGCTATTTTGGTATTCTGTGTTGATGATTTCTACTCTTCCGTGAACTTTTGTAAGCTCTTGCTTTTTGTACTCTTTTTTCTCCCGCATCTTTGCATAAGTTTTCTAATATTTTATGGTTTACTTGCATTATTTTTCTCCTTTATACGGCTTATTATTATATAACAAATGCTATAAAAATGCAAGTTCAACAACAGAATTTTGCATTTAACTTAAATTTGTGTTATAATTATAGATAAGTAACAATAGTAATTTAAAGTTCAAATAGGAGGTTTCATATGACAAATATAGAAAGGCTTAATGATTTAAAAAAACGGTTACATACTTTAGAAGTTAAAAATGCAATTAGCGGGAATCGTTACTCAGCAGAAAAAACACTTTTAAAACAGGCAGAAGAGTTTATTGGAATCAAAAATCCACCTGGATTGCAATTAGATTTACTAGCGATTCAGCTTTTGGACTCAGCAGAAAATTTAATTAAAAGGGCTGAAAACAAGAGTTCATAATAGAACTCTTGTTTTTATGTGATTAAGTCTAATAAGCATATTTTCCACAAAAACCAGTGCAAAATGCACTGGCTTTATTTTTTATTTTCTTTTAACTCTTTATAATATTTAGCAATTAATTCATCTAATTCAATACTTAATTGATAGGTAATGCTATAATCATCCCCTTGTTCAATGCTTTTATTTAATTTCTCTCTCAATTTACAAATTTCATCATTTAACATATTTTTTTCTCCTTTTTCAATTTTTATCCTTCGTATAATTATAAATTACCACAACATACCTCTTAAGTCAAGTATTTTCAAGGCTTTTTGCCAACTTTCGTACGTGCTTTTTTTAACTTTTTCGACACTTTTAGACATAAGAAAACGGCATCTTTATTTTTCTATTCAAAACGCCGTTTTTTTTACATTATTTTTTTCTAATTTTTGATGATAGAAATTATCATTTTTTCTTCTTGAAAGACATCTTTTAAGATTTGTTCCAAATATTCTACAGTAACTCCCTTTATTTCCTCTAAATAGTCAAAACTATTGATGTCTTTAAAAGAATCTGCTAAGAACATTCTGGCGATATCTGTCACATCGTTGTATTCTTTTACATACCCACCATATATCATCTTTTTCATTCGCTCGAAATCCTCTTGATTAATGCCCTCTGTCTTTAATGTTCTTACTTCACTTTTAAACTTTTCATACACTTTTTCTGGTTCATTGGATTGTCCAGTAATTAAAACATGTGAATATATTTTAGTAAATTCATAATCTAAACTAGGCTGAGCATAAATAATTCCTTCATTGTATAATTCTTTGTACAATTTAGAGCTTCTACCAATGATTAAGTTCAATAAAATTTCTATAGCAATATGTTTCTTTACATCAACTTCCCCATTATCTTTAATTCCAATAGCATATAAGGGTTGGCTAACCTCTAATTTCTGTTCAATTCTTTCTTGTACAATTCCCTCTGGTTCTTCTGGATAAATTCTTTTAATTTCTCCACTTGGTTTTGTATCGATTAATCTTTTCTTTACTTCTTCTAATATAGCTTCTGGTTCAAAGTCTCCACATAGTACCATTGTCATATTAGATGGGTTATAAAATGTATGATAACATTTATATAGGATTTCTTTATCAATTTTACTAATGGTTTCAATGGTTCCTACAATGTCGATTTTTACTGGGTTATTGTGGTACATCGCTTGCATAGCATTCAAATATACTCGCCAGTCTGGATAATCGTCATACATCATAATTTCTTGCCCTATAATTCCTTTTTCCTTTTCGACATTTTCATCTGTAAAATACGGATGTTGTACATAGTCCATCAATTCGTCCATCGCTTCATAAAAATTGTCTGTACATTCAAATAAATATGCTGTATGGTCGTTAGTTGTATAAGCATTGGCCTCTACTCCTAAAGCAGTTAAAACATCTAAACTATTGGTTCCATTTTCTTGTTCAAATAATTTGTGTTCTAAAAAGTGAGCTACTCCGTTTGGAACTGTTGTAACTTCCTCTTCTCCTGGTACAATAAAACTACTTTCATTTGAACCATAGTTGGTTCCCCATATCATGTATTTTTTTTGAATTCCTTTTTTCGGAATTATCATAACTGTTAAACCATTTTCTAACTTTTCAATATATACTTTTTCTTTTACTTTCGAATTTTCAATAATTTGCACTTACTTCTCCTCCTTAATCTTTTAAGAAATAAATGGTATGAATTGCTATATTCTTAGCAATGTTAACCACATCTTCTTTATTGACTTTTTCAATTCTCTTCTCATAGTCTTCTATTGAAATATTACTTTCCGATAATTCTTGTCCAAAATAATACGTAATTCCAGTATCTTGTTCGTCGTCAATGGTTCTGATGGTTGCTATAATTCCCTTTTTCGCATTTTCGATATCTTCTTCTGTAAAATCTCCTTTTTTCATCTCTTCTATTTGTTGTTTGATTAGTTCTAGTGCTTTTTCATAGTTTCCAATTTCAATTCCACAATTAACAAAAATATTGTTTTTAAATCGTAAATAACTAGAACTTGCTACATAAGCTAAGTGTGCTTTTTCTCTTACGTTTTGGAACATTTTAGAATTTGCACTTCCTCCTAAGATACTATTATAAATTAAAGTATCATATCTTAAGTCTTCTTTTTCTAAACTTACATTTAAACCTAATATTAGTTTTCCTTGTGTTACTTCCATCGATTCTGTTACTGCATTTTCTTTTTCTGGAAGCTCTTTATTTAATTCTTTTGGAATGATATAGTCTGGCGTTCTATTGTCTAATTTTTGTACATTCTCATTTGAAATTGCAATTTGGTTCATATCTTCTTTTATATTACCAGAAATAAAAATGTCAATTTTGCAAGAAGCAATTAACTCTTTATAGTACTCATATAAATTCTTTCCATTCATTTTTTCCAAATCTTCTATATATCCAAATCGATATAAGCCAAATGGTTCATTTTGATACATTTCTTCAATACAACGGTCTAATGCATATCTTGCTTTGTTATCAATTTTTCCTTCAATTCTTTGCTTGATGTTATTTTTCTCTTGTTCGACATATTCAGTTTTAAAGCCATCATTCTCAATATAAGGATTTAATACAATATCTAATAGCTTTTCCAAAGAAGTTTTCAACATCCCTTCCCCTTTTTGTGGTAAAAAGTTATCATTTACACTTTCTAAATAAAATTTTAAAACCTGATTATCTCCCGTTTTATCTAGTCCACAATCAAAACTAGCTCCATACATTTCTTCCATTTGTTTACTAATTTCTTCTTGTGATGGCATTGTTTTAGATCCTCTTCTTAAAAGTGCAGATATGACTGCATTTTTCGTCACATTTTCTCTTGTTAGCTTTGTAGTCATGAAAATGGCAATTAAATTTGTTTTGAATTTATCTGTATTAATTGTATGAAGTTTAATTCCTTTTTTTAATTCTGTTTGTTTATATTCCATCTCTTTTCCTCCTTCTAATTTAGTATACTCATTTTTTTATTGTTTTAACCATGATTTTGGGAACGGAGGAATGAGACAAGGGGGGACAGTACTTTTATGTCTCATTTACTTCCTTCTTATTACAATTCATATTCTACTAACTCAAAATGAGACATAAAAGTACTGTCCCCCCTTGTCTCATTCCTCCGTCTCCAAAATCATGATAACAAAAATTGGAAGTTTTAAGCATGTTTATTACACCCTCAACTTCCAATCCATCTTTTTTAAAATTTTCTTTTTCTTGCTGCCTCTGATTTTTTCTTTCTCTTTACACTAGGTTTTTCGTAATGTTCTCTTTTACGTACTTCTTGTAATACTCCATTTCTTGCACATTGTCTTTTAAACCTTTTTAAAGCATCTTCTATATTACCATTATTAACTTTGATCTCTGACATTTATATTCCCCTCCTTCCGGTCCATACGAAACTGTATGTGGGATAACCCTTTTAACGTTATTATTATACATGAAAGCATAACACTTGTCAATAGTTAGAATTCAAATAATACGGGTTTCTTCTCTTTTAGTGATTTTTTGACATCAATAATTCTTTGATTACTAGACCCTCTAAAACGTAATTTGATATCCTTTTTTTCTTCTTCAAACTTTCCATCTACTATAACATCTAAATAAGAAAGAAGCTCTGGTGTTTCTTTCCATTGATTGTACATAGTATGTGTAATATCTTTATCAAAGGTATATCCTGTATAACACCATACATTTTTTTCTGGAAATTTTTCCTTTACTTTTCTAAGTAATGGTAAGAGTCCTTTTTGGTTACTATGTTCTAAAGGCTCTCCTCCTAGTAAAGATAGTCCAGATACATAAGGATGGTCTAATTCTTTAATTACTTTGTTGATTTCTTCTTCTGTAAATTCTTTTCCATAGTTAAAATCCCATGCTTCACTGTTAAAACAATTTTTACAACGATGGGTACATCCACTTACAAATACAGAAACTCTAACTCCTACTCCATTTGCTATATCTGCTTTTTTTATGTCTGCATAGTGCATTTCTTCCTCCTAAAATATGAAAAACATCACTTTATGAAAATAGTTTTCCTATCCAATTAAACAACGGATTTTCAAATAATAGCTCTCTCATCCAACCATTTGTGAATGGGATAAACCATAAAATTATTCCTATTAGAATTACTACTATTATAGTAAGTACAATAGCTAACATATCTTTTTTCGTCATTTCTTTCAAATGTTGTCTCTTTTCCCTGTTTTTTGTTAAATCATGAATTAAATCTTTCGTTAATTCTAGCATAGAACCTAAACTACCTACTTTTGGTTTTTTTCTAGTTTGTTCTAATGTCGGTTCCTTTTTTCTTGTGGCAGATGATGCTCTTTCATTTCTACTTTGTCTTTGCTGTCCATAAAATTCTTCTTTTTCTAGTAATTCTTGTTTTTTCATTTCATTATCATATTGTTCTCTTAGAAAATGATCTGTCAATACATGATATGCTTCGTTTATTTCTCTTATCTTTTTTTCTGCATAGATTTGCTTTTCACCTGTATATAAGTCTGGATGATATCTTTTAATTAATACACGATAAGCTTTTTCTATAATTTCATTTGAAGCCTTTGGATTCACTTCTAATATTTCATAATAATTTTTCATAAACTTTGCACCATCTTTTCCTTTCTTTATTTAGCAATTTTATTTTATACTAAATGAAAAAAAATAGCAATATAAAATTGCTACTTTTTCCTTTTACCTTTTTGAGACAGAGGGGACAGGTCTTAACTGTCTCATTTATTCTTAAATAAAATAATTTCTACGAACAATAGTGGGCTGATTAATATTTGCTACCTTTTTATATATAAAGTTCAGCCCACGTAATTGTTCGCCCGCGAAAATTGCAAAGCAATTTTCTGTGGAATGTATTTATATTATAGGAAGTTCGGAGAACTTTCCTATAATATAAAAAATGAGACAGTTAAGACCTGTCCCCACCGTCTCATTCTCCAAATATAGCTTCAAATTCATCTGCTTCGATTTTTTCTTTTTCTAGTAATATTCCTGCTACTTGGTGTAATTTATCAATATTATCCGATAAAATTTGTTTTGCTCTATTATATCCAGTATCTACAATTCTTTTGGTCTCTTCATCTACAATAGCTGCTGTTTCTTCTGAATATTCTTTACTTTGTGCTAAGTCTCTTCCTAAAAATACTTCTTCTTGGTTTGCACCTAGCATAATAGTTCCTATTCTTTCGCTCATTCCATATTTCGTTACCATACTTCTTGCAATTTTTGTTGCTCTTTCAATATCATTGCTTGCTCCTGTTGAAATATCGTTTAAAATTAAAGCTTCTGCAACTCTTCCTCCAAGAAGTGATACGATATTTTCTTCCATTTCTGTTTTTGACATGAATGATTTATCTTCTGTTGGTCGATACATTGTATATCCACCAGCCATTCCTCTTGGTACAATTGATATCTGATGCACTGGGTCTTGTGTCTCTAAGTAATGGCTAACTACAGCATGACCAGCTTCATGATAAGCTACTAATTTATTTTCTTTTTCACTTCTTACTTTTGTTTTCTTTTCAGGTCCCATGGTTACTTTAACCATAGCATCTTCTATTTCCTTCATTCCAATTTCTGTCATGTTTCTTCTTGCTGCTAATAAAGCTGCTTCATTTAAAACATTTTCTAAGTCTGCACCCGCAAATCCTGATGTGTTTTTTGCTACTACTTTTAGGTCTACATCATCTGATAAGTGTTTCTTTCTTGAATGTACTTCTAAAATTTGTTCTCTTGCTTTTACATCTGGTAATCCTACCACAATTTGTCTGTCAAATCTTCCAGCTCTTAATAACGCTTTATCTAATACATCTGGTCTATTAGTTGCTGCTAATACGATAACTCCCTCATTTTCTGCAAATCCATCCATCTCTACTAATAATTGGTTTAGGGTTTGTTCTCTTTCGTCATGCCCTCCACCAAGTCCTGCACCTCTTTGACGTCCAACAGCATCAATTTCATCAATGAAGATAATACATGGTGCATTTTTCTTAGCTTGGTCAAATAAGTCTCTTACTCTAGAAGCACCAACACCTACAAACATTTCAACAAAGTCTGAACCACTAATAATAAAGAATGGCACACCTGCTTCTCCTGCTACTGCTTTAGCCAATAATGTTTTACCTGTTCCTGGTTGACCTACTAATAAAACACCTTTTGGAATTCTAGCTCCCATATCCGTAAACTTCTTTGGATTTTTTAAGAATTGTACAATTTCTTCTAATTCTTCTTTTTCTTCGTCTACACCTGCTACATCTTCAAATGTGATTTTGTTTTTCTCAGCTGGTGTCATCATTCTTGCTTTACTTTTTCCAAATGACATCGTTTTATTTCCAGCTCCACCTTGTCCTGCTCCGCCCATCATAAAGAACCAGAAGATAAAGAATATAATTAGTAAACCAAATGGGGTAAGCAAGCTAATCACTGTAACAAAGATAGATTGTGATTTTTCTTCTAAGGTAAATGCTCCATCTTTTAGAAAATCTTCTGAATAGCTCATAAAGCTTTCCATATCTGGTATATTTACTTCTTTCTTAATTTTATCATCTTTTAAAGTAACCGTTGCTGTTTTACCATCTGCCTCAATTTGAATCGCTTCTACTTTACTACTATTAATATCAGCAATTAATTCTGAATATTTTAATTTTGATTCACTATTTTCAACAATAGATGATAATACAACAATAAAGATGACTCCTATAATTAACCACATGGCTAATGTTTTAATTCCGTTTTTCAAAATAATTCCTCCTTATGTTTGTTTTCCTTTTTATATTGATTTTATAACATATAAGTTTTTGTTTTTCAATAGTTTTTTATATGTCTTTTTTATTACAAATCCGCATGTTACAAGCATTTCTTACGGAAACTTACCTTTTTTTGTCGATTACTTTTAAAAAATTATATTCTTTATTTTTTAAGACAATTTCTCAAAATAAACCTTATGCTGTTTTACTAAAATCTTAATATTCTTATTAGGCATCAAATATTTATTACCAATATTATTCTCACACAATTTTACAACATCATCTATATGTATTTTTTCAATGCTTGCTGTTGTTCCAAATAACCTTTTTATAATATATCGTATCATCCTTGCTTTTATTACTGTTTCTTGTAAATTAAATTTTTTTAAATCTACTATAATCTCATTTTCATTTTCTTGTAACAATATCTCTTGAAAAGCCTTCTTGGTTTGTTTCTCCATATATGCATTTTCTTTTTCTACAATCTTAGATAATCGTGATAAGGCATTTGTAATATTAGGATTAAATTCTCTTTGAATATACGGAATTACAACATTTCTAATTTTATTTCGCGTATATTCATTTTGAAAATTCGTTTTGTCAATTCTTGGTCTCAATTGCATTTCTTCACAATACGCCTCAATTTCGGCTCTTTCACATTCAATCAATGGTCTTATAATATTTCCCCTTTTCATTTCTATTCCTACTAAGCCTTCTATTCCACTCCCTCTTAAGGTATGCAATAAAATAGTTTCTATTTTATCATTTTTATTATGTGCCACTGCAATTTTATTAGCTCCCGTTTGCTTTAAAACCTCGTTAAAAAATTGATATCTTGCTATTCGTCCTGCTTCTTCTATTCCTATTTTATTAGTATGAGCCAATTTTTCAACATCTATACTTTTTGCATAAAATTCAATTCCATTTTTTTTGCAATACTCTTTCACATATTCTTCATCGGCAATGGCTTCTTCACGAATCATATGGTTCACATGTGCCACCACAATTTCAAAACTTGCCATTGGTCCCGCCTTTTTTTGGCAAGTTTCATTTTCTGTCTTAATTTTTTTTAATATATCTACCATGCACATAGAATCTGGACCGCCTGATACAGCTACCACTAATTTGTCATTATTTTCTATTAGCTGTTTCTTGGTTATTATTCCTTTAACTTTATCATACATATCACTTGTCATCTTTTTCCTCCTTTTCCAAGCTTGTTTCGCAACTTAACAACTTATTACGATTTTATATCATTTTTCTCAATGTTTCTCTTCCTATTCCTATCATTCTTTCCATACTTCTAAAAGATATCTTATAGTCATTTTTTAATTTTTTCACTAGTTTTGCTAATAATTCTTTATTATTTTTTAAATCTTTTAATGTTATATTTTTTTGTTGCAATAATTCCTCAAAAATTTCTTCATGTATTTGTTTCTTATTTTGTTCATCTTCTAGAAGCACAAACTCGTTATATTCTTCTTGAACTTCTTCTCCACAAATAAATTTTCTAATTTTCCTTTCTATTGGTGTATCCGTATAAAACTTATTTTGACTATAACTAGAATATTTATATTCTTTAGCATGATTACATATATTAGCTTTAACTGGATTATTGTAGATGTATCTCACACAAGTACATAAATATCTTTCTGTATAAATAGGCTGCGTTTTAAATCTATCCCTAAATACATATCCTACTCTTTCGTATTTCTTATTATAATATTTGGCATATAATAAATTGACTTTCTGCATATACTTCGTTATTTGTTTGGTATCTTTTTCATGAAATAAGATATGGACATGATTATTCATGATACAGTATGCTAAAATTATTATTTTGATTTCCTCTTTTGTTTTCTCCATTATTTTCATATATTTGATTTTATCTTGTTCAGAACTAAAAATATACTCCTTATTAATCCCTTGACACATAATATGAAAGAAAGGAGTATTCATTTTTTCTTTGAGAACTCTCAAATTGCTTTCACTCTCCTTTTTGACATTTTCTCAAGATAATCCATGTAAAACCCCTTTATTCTTCTTTATTTGATTAAATGTTGTTAAGTTGCCAAACAAACCCGGAACCAGTGGCAAGTGGCAATTAATCGTCAAATCTCCTTTCTAGATTGACAAATTTGGTATAGCTTCCTAGCCACAATAATTCTACTGTTCCTGTAGAACCTCCTCTGTGTTTTGCCATGATGACTTCTGCTATATCTTTCTTTTCGCTGTCTTGGTTATAATAGTCATCTCGATATAAGAACATTACGATGTCAGCATCTTGCTCAATTGCTCCAGATTCACGCAAATCTGATAACATTGGTCTATGGTCTGGTCTTTGTTCTACTGCTCTAGATAACTGTGATAATGCTATAACGGGTACTCCAATTTCTTTGGCTAGTATTTTAAGGGAACGGCTGATTTCTGATATTTCTTGTTCACGACTTCCATTTCGTTTGTTACTTCCTTGTACTAATTGTAAGTAGTCTATTACAACCATCCCTAGTCCTTTTTCTAACTTTAGTTTCCTACATTTTGCTCGTATTTCCATAACAGAAATACCTGGTGTGTCATCGATATAAATTTCTGCTTCTGATAGCGGACCAATGGCTCCAGCTAGTTTCGTCCAGTCATCTTCTTCTAACTTTCCAGTTCTTACTTTGTTACTATCTACCATGGCTTCACTACATAAAATTCTGTTTACCATTTGTTCTTTTGACATTTCTAAGCTAAAAATAGCAACTGGTACATTAGCTTTGACTGCTGCATTAGTTGCTATGTTCAAAGCAAATGCTGATTTACCCATAGCAGGTCTTGCTGCAATTAAGATTAATTCTGAACCATGAAATCCAGCTGTCTTGTAATCCAATTCTGTAAATCCTGTAGGTACTCCTGTGATATGTTGTTTTCGATTGTATAACTCCTCTAATTGAGTAAAACTTTCTACTAACACATCTTTGATTGGTGTATATCCTTTTTGATTTTTATTTTGCATGATATTAAAGATTTTCTTTTCTGCCCCTTCCATAATGTTTTCCACTTCTTCGGTCGGGTCATATCCTAATTCAATAATTTCATTCGCTGTTTTGATTAAATTTCTTAATACTGATTTTTCTTCTACTATTTTTATATATTTAGAAGCATTAGCTGTCGTAGGTACTTTTTCTGGTAATTCTGCTAAATATTCTAGTCCTCCTACTTGCTCAAATTTCCCCATAGCTTCTAATTCTGCTTTTACTGTAATAATATCAATTGGTTCTGCTCGATTATATAAATTTAAGATAGCTCCATAAATTGCTCGATTGTCTTCACGATAAAAGTCTTCTTTTTTTAAAACTTCTACACTGGAAATAACAGCATCTTTGTCTGTTAACATACTTCCAATAATTGCTTGCTCTGCTTCTAAATCATGTGGTGGTACTTTTCCTAGTTCCATTTTTTCCTCCCTCTTGGCAATTTATTCTGATATCACATCAACTTTTACTTTTCCCATAACACCTTCAAATAACTTAATTTCAACTGTCTGCATTCCTAATGTTTTGATCGCTTCTTTTAAGTCTATCTTTTTCTTGTCTACTTTTATTTTATATTGTTTTTCTAATTCTTGTGCTATTTCTTTGGTTGATACCCCTCCAAAGATTTTTCCATTTTCTCCTGCTTTTACTTTTATTTTCAAAGCAATTTTTCCCAATTTATCTGCTACTTTCATAGCTTCTTCTCTTTCTTGGTCTTTTTGAAATTTGGCAGAGTTTTGTTTTGCTTTTAGTTTTGCCATATTGTCATTGTTAGCTTCTACTGCTAAGTTTTTTGGTAGTAAGAAGTTCCTAGCATATCCATCAGATGCGTTTATGACTTGGTCTTTTTTTCCCACTCCTTTTACATCTGCTTTTAATATTACTTTCATGTTATCACGCCTTTCTTCTTTGTCTCTTTTTTTATGCTACTATTCTACTATATTTTTTAATAAAAAGCAAGTAAGCATTGGAATACAAAAAATAGGAGATTAATTTCTCCTATTTCATTGGTTACCATTATTTTGTAAAATATAAAATTGGTCGAAACGTTCTATATACAAAAGCACCAGTACCACTTGTCTGTATCCTATGGCTCATTGTTGTATCAACTGTTTTATTTTGCCCATAATAAACGCCTCCTATTGATGTAGCATATTTCTTCCCAGTTGTACTCGTTGTTGATACTGCATTTTCTGTTGTCCATTCATTACAGTTACTTGCCATATCCCATATATTACACCTTTTATCTTGTGTTGTTGTAGTGGTTGAATTATTAGTACCTTTCAACTGAAAAGTAGTATTTAAACTTATTTGTTTTGAATAATCGGAATCACCTGAACATTCTTGCAGAAAAACAACAGCTGTATTCCACGCATAACTATTTACTAAATCACTTGTGAAAGTAGCATTCTCATTATTATACATTCCTTGACTTATGGTAGCTGCATCTGCTTGCTTTATATAATTATATACACTATTACTTCCCTTTACTGTCATTGTTCCTACTGTAGCTGTACTGGATGAAGTCCTTGCCGTTGTGCCAGTTGTTCTTGCCTCATATCTTGCAAAATAATATCCCCCATTACCTTTTACACTATTTATAAATGCCACAATATCTTTTGCACGTCTTGTATCAGTTGTATTAGCTGGCGGATCTATAAAATAGTAAGCAGAGCCTGTAGTTGGTTTCCATTGATCACTTGGACCTAATTTCGTCAAACTTGTATTTATTGTTCCATTTGTATTAAATGCATATCTCTTTAGCGCTATTGATGGCTTAGATTCCGTTTTCGACTCGTTCGTATAAATGGCATTTCCTATTGGTATCCATACAAATTGGCTTCCTGCTGTTACTCCTCCAGTTGCATCTTCTATAACCACTCCTCCTGTGACATCTGTTGCTGATTCATCTGCAATTTTAAATCCTTCTGGTACAAACAGTTTATTTTGATAAACGTCCTCTAATTCTGTTTTAGTAGTAAATACCGTCTTTTTATTTTTTTCTTCTACTAAATTTTTAGTTTGGGCTAGTTCTGTCGTAATTGTCGTTGTAGCTTCCGCATCATTTCCTGCCTTATCTACAACAACTACTTTTAGCACACATTCGGTCCCTGATGGCAAACCTGTATAAGTATATTCTGCACTATCTACCGTCGCTTTCAAATTGCCATCTAAGTAGTAAGAATAAGCTTTTTCAAGTGGTATTCCACTACCTGTATCTGTAGCAGTTACTACCAATTTTGCACTATCAGAAGTAATATCTTGTGCTTCCACATTAACAGTTGGTTTTGTAATATCAATATTTTCAATGGTAAGTGTTTTAATCACTTTATTTCCAGCTATATCAGTTGCAGTTGCTGTCACCGTTTGTCCATTTGTATTGACAGTTACACTATCATTTCCATTTCTAGTATAATCTATCGTCTCTGTTCCTGTACAAGTTATTGTTCTATTTTCTGTTAGATTGACTCCATAATTCGCAGTAACTGTCACTGTACTATTGGTCCATGTTGATGGGTTTGGTGTTAGCACAATTTTATTTTCTGTTATTGTGTTAGCTGATACAACAAAAGCATTTGAAGTTTTTACTGTTTCTGCTCGGTTACCAGCTCCATCCATTACTTTGGTCCATAAATAGTAATTACCCGCAAGCGTAATATCTGTTTTAATAACCTCACTACCGTTAGTAAAATCTTTCCAAGCCGATGGCTCTGTTGTATTGGAGTTTGACCATGCATACTGCAAAGTAGCTAATTTACTTCCTCCTAAATCATTGGCTGTTATTGTCGTTTTTATGGTAGCATTTCCACTACTTGGCATAGTATAACCTGTACCACCATTAATTCCTAATTCTACAGTAGGTAAAACTTTGTCTATTTTACTTACTTGTACTTCAGCTCGATAGTTTTCATATGCTACTTCGATAGTACAGTTTTTTGTTATCTTTTGACCTTCTTGATAATTAATTTTTTCACCATCTAAATAATAATATTTATCTTGAATTTCATCAGGATAAGGTATTTCTAATGTCAAATCTTCATTTGTCCAATCCTTAATACTATAAATTTCTCCATTTGCTTTACGCAATATAATTTCTCCATTTTGTGGTTCTTTTGTCTGCATTTGATTATAAATGTCTTCCATATTTCCTGTATTGTATTTTCTTTGAATTTCTGCTATTTGCTTTTTTTGGTCACTTATTCTATTGGTTTGACTTGTATAAGCAAATAGCAAGAACATCGTGGTAAACATCATAGATACTAGAACAAATAAAGTAACAGAGCCCTTTTCACTTTTTCTAATTTTTTCTTGTATTTCTCTCATATAATTTTTCTCCTACCAAATGTTTTTTCTTAATCACTTTATATAAAGTATAGGCCTAAAAGAAACTGTACCGATCTGCACCTGTAGCAATTCCCCAATGACGCAAACTTGTATAAGAATCATTTGGATAAGTTTCTCCTCCTCTATACACAGTAGGATGGTCTGTATAAGAAGAGCTTTCTGTTGTCCATTCTGAACAGTTTCCTGCCATATCGAAAATATTACATCTTACATCTTTATTTTTTCCATCTGTTGCTTGACCTGTTAATGCATTCGTTGTTTGTAAAGGATTTTGCAATGCATAATCAGAATCACCTGAAAATTTCTGTATAAATACAATAGCTGTATCCCATGCATAACTATTTATTAAATCACTAACAAATTTTTTATCTTCTAAATACATCTCTCTACTTAACTTTGCAGCATCTGGCTGTTTTATATTATTGTATACATATTTTCCTTCTTGGCATACCATAGGTAATTCTACACTAGCATTTAGTTTTCTAGCTTCTTTTGCATCTCTATCTCCAGCTTCATATCTTCCTAAATAATAACCACTATTTATAGATGCACTTGTCTTAAAATCTTCTATACTTTTTGCAACTGTATTCCCCTTGTTTGAAGATACTAACTCTTGATAATAACTTTCTATTTCATTATTATTCTGTTCAGTTGGCACTCCGTTGTCATCAAATATATATCGATTTAGTCCTATTTTCTTAGTACCTTCCTCGCATTTTACTTCTCCTACTGGAATCCAAACAAACTGACTTCCTTTTGTTTCTTTATTACTCACATCTTCAATTACTACTCCACCTGTTACATCTTCTGCTGAATCATCGGCTATTTTAAACCCTTCTGGTACTACTATTTCATTCTCATATTTATCTGTAATTGTTGTCAAATCTTTTTCATCTAATATATTTCCATATTTGATCGCTTCTACTACTGTTGTTGGTTTCGTCGTTGATGCTATATCTTTTCCTATATAGTCATCTAATTTCCCCTCAATCACATATCCTAAGTCTGTTGTAACAGCTCCAGTTTCTCGATTTACTTGTTCATGATTTGTAATAATTTTACTGTTTTTAATTTCATCAATTACATCATCTAAAGCCGGATTTCTATGTTTTTGCTTTGCAATCAAAATAGCAGCTTCAATTTGCTCTTCTAATGCTGCTTTTTCTGCTAGCTCTTTCGCATTCCTAGATTCTTTTATTATCTCCTTTTCTCCTGTTATACTAGTTATTCCCACTCCTGCTAAAATTAATAATATTACGATTGTTACTACCAATGCAATTAGCGTAATTCCTTTTTGATCGAGATTTGTCCTTTTCATTTAACTTTCTCCTTTGTTTATCATTTTATTCTAAGGTGTATCTCCTAATCTCAATTATTCTATTTCTGAAAAGTATTCATGAATACGATTGATTAGTTCTTGTTTGGTCTCTTCGATTGTCATTCCTTCTACTTGTGCTCCAGCAAGGGTTATGTGCCCTCCACCACCTAGCTTTTCTAAAATGAGTTGCACATTAATATCTCCTATTGAACGCCCACTAATACACACTTTCTCTCCTAAATGCCCAATAACAAATGATGCTGTTATTTCACTGATGGTTAATAGCTCATCTGCTGCTTTAGCACAAAGAACATTAACATCTTTTGCTTTTTCTTCACAAATTGATATAGCAATCGTGTTATTAATAATTTCTGCTTTTCCTACAATTTCTGCTATCTTATTAAAGTTTTCTAAGTTACTTTGAAACCATTTTTTCACACGGATAATATCTACACCACATCTACGTAAGTAGGCTGCTGCTTCAAAAGTTCTTACTCCTGTTTTAAAAGTAAAGTTTTTGGTGTCCATCATAATTCCTGCATATAAACTTTCTGCTTCAATGGTTTTTAATATAACTTTCTTCTCTGCATATTGAATTAATTCAGCTACTAATTCTGCTGCTGAAGAAGCATATACTTCTTGAAAGGTAAGAGTTGCTTTGTCAATAAAATCTGCACTTCTTCTATGGTGATCAATGATTACTATTTTCTTTGCCTTGTCAACTAATTCTTCTGATTCTACATAATTAATCTTATGGGTGTCTACCACTACTAATAAAGTATCTTCATCAATATTTTCTAATGCTACTTCTTTATTAATAATAACATCTTCATATTCTGCATCTTTTTCAATTGATTTTCGAAAAACCTGTAACGAAGGTGTCTTATTATCCATTACGATATAGGCACTTTTTTCTAACGTCTTGGCTAATCGATAAATTCCTAAACTTGCTCCTACACAGTCCATGTCTGGATTGGTATGTCCCATTATCATAACTTTTTTAGATTCTTTGATAAGGTTCTCCAATGCCTGAGCTACAATTCTTGCTTTTACTTTTGTTCTTTTTTCTACTTCTTGTGCTCTTCCTCCAAAGAATTTATAAATTTCATTTTCTCGAATAACAGCTTGGTCTCCACCACGTCCTAGAACGATGTCCATAGCTGCTTGAGCTGATTTGTATTTTTCTTTGTCTGTAATTCCCTCATTAGAAACAGCAATACTTAAAGTAAATTGCACTCTTTCTTTTGCATCAATTTCTTTTATTTTATCCAAAATACTGAATTTGTCCTCTTTTACACTATCTAAATATCTTTGTTCAAAGAAATAGATGTATCTATCTTTCTCAGTTTTGATTAAAACCCCATTGGTCTTGTCTGTCCATTCATAGATATATTTATCAATTTCAGCAATCATTTGTGGCTTTTCTTCACTTTCTAGCCTTTGCATGGTTTCTTCATAATTGTCTACCATAATAATTCCAACACAAGATTTAGAATCCTTGTATTCTTTTTGTAATTTTATATTTTCTGTATCATCAATAAAATAAAGTATTACCATGTATTCTTCTTTATTTCTCTTGGATGGTACATATCTTCCTACAATACGATATGTTTTTTTATCAATCTCCATTTGTCTTATGATATCTTGTTTGTTGTTTTCTTTTCTCTTTTTTATTTCATCTTTGATGTCAAAACACAAATCTTTAACATAGCTATTGATATCAATATTGGCAAATTCAGAAGTGAATTTTGAACTTCTCCAAACAACACTTCCATCTGTTTCTAATATGATAAGTGGAAATGGTGAGTTAATTAAACTTGTTTTGGCTGCCGAATCTACTGTTAATGTTAAGTCTTGTAAGGTTTCTGATATTTCGCTTTTTCTTTTATTATTGGTATAATAACTATAGATAACAATTAAAGCAAATACACAGATAGATGGTATGATTAAACTAATGTTATTTATGCTAATAAATGTTAATAAAATAAATATAATCGCTAAATATATTTTTGTTCTTGATACTAGTGTATCTAAGATTTTTCGGTTGCTTTTTTGCATAGATTTTCTCCTTCTATTTATTCTATTTTATTTTACTAACAAATACGCTATTTGTCAAGAATTACAACCTTTTTGTAACAATTAAATTTGGTGCTTCTAAATTTAATTTTATTCTTATTCTTTCTTTGGGTTTCGAGTGGCTTTATATTTGTGAAAAAGAGCATTAATTTTAAAATTAACGCTCTTTTTTCTTATTATTCAATTACAAAATCATAAGCATTTGTCATATCTGCTGTTGTACTCGCATCAATTCGATTGGTTTCACCGTTCTTAATGTCTGGTAATTGCCCTCTTAACCTTGCTAATTCACTTCCATCTTTTCTTCTAAACACAATCGTAATTTCTCTTTCCAAAAAATCTGTACTACTCGTATTTTTTACATCTGCTGTAAAATTAGTCATTCCATTTTCTGCCACAAGTCGAATATTGGATACTCTTAGTCCTAACAATGTTTTTTCTTTTAGAAGAGGGGAAGAAATATTCTCCTTCACCCCATTTTCTATCTTAACATTTTCCGTGTTGTTCATATCAATCAAGCTATATCCTTCTTCATTTTCTTTCTGTTGTTCTTGTGCCATTTCTTCTGGTTCTACATTTTTATCTGTCTTTTTTCCTGCTAGCAAATAAATACCAATTCCCAACAAAACAATTACAACAGCAATGGCAACAATTACTTCTAATTTCTTTTTCATTAGCACTTCTCCTTTTTATTACTCTTGGTTTTCTTCTGCTTCTGTTGTTTCGATATTTTCTTGTTGTTCTTCTTCCTTCATTTCGTTTTCTGTACTAATATGAATGTTTTGATATTTTTGCATACCAGTTCCTGCTGGAATTAACTTACCAATGATAACATTTTCTTTTAATCCAACTAGGTCATCTGTCTTACCTTTTACTGCTGCTTCTGTAAGAACTCTTGTTGTTTCTTGGAAAGAAGCTGCTGATAAGAAACTGTCTGTTGCAAGAGAAGCCTTTGTAATACCAAGTAATACTCTCTTACCTGTTGCAGGACGTTTTCCTTCGTCAATCGCTTTATTGTTTTTATCTTCAAATTCATACATATCAATTAAAGAACCTGGGAACATATCAGTATCAGCATTGTCCTCTACTCTAACTTTCTTAAGCATTTGTCTACCAATTACTTCAATATGTTTATCGTTGATATCAACACCTTGGTTTCTATATACTTTTTGTACTTCAGAAATTAAGTATTCATATACTCCTTCTGGTCCCTTGATTTCTAAGATTTCAGCTGGGTTAATAGAACCTTCGATTAAAGCTTCTCCCGCTTCTACTAAGTCACCATCTTTTACTCTCATTTTTGAACCAAATGGAATGGTATAAGTTCTTGAATCTTCTTTTGAAGTAACCACTACTTCTTTTTTCTTCTTCGTTTCTTTAATTTTTACTTTACCATCAATTTCTGTAATGATAGCTAATCCTTTTGGTTTTCTAGCTTCGAATAATTCCTCAACCCTAGGTAAACCTTGTGTAATATCGGCAACACCAGCAACACCACCAGAGTGGATTGTTCTCATGGTTAACTGTGTACCCGGCTCACCAATAGATTGAGCAGCAATAATACCAATCGCTTCTCCCATTGAAACTAAGTCTCTTCTTGCTAATCCCATACCATAACATTTTTGACATACACCATGTTTTGAACGACATCCTAATACAGAACGTACTTTTAATTTTTCAATTCCTGCATTTACAATTTCTTCTGCCGTTTTTTCTGTAATCATAGTATCTTTATCAACAATTATTTCCTTGGTTTCTGGATGAATAACATCTTCTACTGAGAATCTTCCTATTAATCTTTCTTGCATTTTTTCAATAATTTGATTTCCATCTTTGATGTCATAAATAACAATTCCATCTTTTGTTCCACAGTCTTCTTCTCTTACAATAATATCTTGTGAAACATCAACTAATCTTCTGGTTAAGTATCCAGAGTCAGCTGTTCTAAGCGCTGTATCAGAAAGTCCTTTACGAGCACCATGGGCTGAAATAAAGTATTCCAAAGCATCTAATCCTTCTGCGAAAGAAGATTTAATTGGAATTTCAACTGCTTTACCTGTTGTACTTGCCATCAATCCACGAATACCTGCAATTTGTCTTAATTGGTTCATGTTACCACGGGCTCCTGATTTAACCATCATATAGATTGGGTTTAATTCATCAAAGTTTTCTTCCATAGCTGTACTTACTTCTTTTGTTGTATTTTCCCATACGTTAATAACAGCATTGTATCTTTCTTCATCAGTAATTAAACCTCTTGCATATTGTTTTCTGATTGTTTCTACTTTACTATCTGATTCTTTTAAAATATCTTTTTTCACTGCTGGCACTTGTACGTCGTCCATAGAGAACGTAATTCCAGCTAAAGTTGAATATTTAAATCCTAAAGCTTTGATATAATCAATTACTTCTGCTGATTCAGATAATCCATGTGTACTAATTACTCTTTCGATAATTGTTCCCATTGATTTTTTCATAACTGGGAAATCAATTTCGTATTGGAATGGGTCTTTTTCTCTGTCAATGAACCCTAAGTCTTGTGGAATTCCTTTGTTAAAGATAATTCTACCAACACTCGTTTCAATTTTTTTGGTTTTGATTTCTCCATTGATTTCTTTTTGAATTCTAACAAAGATTTTAGCATGTATTCCTACGTCATGGTTCTCAAATGCCATAATGGCTTCATCTGGGTCTTTAAAGTATTTTCCTTCTCCTTTTTCTCCCTCTAAAACCATAGTTAAGTAGTAAGCTCCTAAAATCATGTCTAGTCTAGGTACAGCAACTGGTTTACCATCTTGTGGTTTTAACAAGTTGTTAGTTGATAACATTAAGTATCTTGATTCTGCTTGTGCTTCTGGTGATAATGGTAAATGCACCGCCATTTGGTCACCGTCGAAGTCAGCATTGAAGGCTTCACAAACTAATGGGTGAAGTTTAATAGCTCTTCCTTCTACTAATACTGGTTCAAAGCTTTGAATTCCTAATCTATGTAGCGTCGGAGCACGGTTTAGCATAACTGGATGGTCTTTGATAACTTCTTCTAAGATTCCCCATACTTCTGGTCTTAGTCTTTCTACCATTCTTTTTGCATTTTTAATATTTTGTGCAATTCCTCTTCCTACTAATTCTCTCATAACAAATGGTTTGAATAATTCAACTGCCATTTCTTTTGGAAGTCCACATTGATAAATTTGTAATTCTGGCCCTACTACGATAACAGAACGTCCTGAATAGTCAACACGTTTTCCAAGTAAGTTTTGACGGAAACGTCCTTGTTTTCCTTTTAGCATATCTGATAAAGATTTTAAAGGTCTGTTTCCAGCTCCTGTTACTGGTCTTCCTCTTCTTCCGTTATCAATTAAAGCATCTACTGATTCTTGAAGCATTCTTTTTTCATTTCTTACAATGATTTCTGGTGCTCCTAATTCTAATAGTCTTTTCAAACGGTTATTTCTGTTGATAACTCTTCTGTATAAGTCATTTAAGTCTGATGTTGCAAATCTACCACCATCTAATTGTACCATTGGTCTTAGTTCTGGTGGAATAACTGGTACAACTTGCATAATCATCCATTCTGGCTTGTTTCCAGAAATTCTAAATGCTTCTACTGTATCTAATCTTTTTACTAATTTTACTCTTTTTTGCTCACTTGCTGTTTCTAATTCTTTTCTAATTTGTATTGATAGTGCTTCTACATCTACACTTTCTAATAATTCTTTTAAAGCTTCTGCTCCCATTCTTGCTTTAAAAGAACCTCTTCCATATTGTTCTTCTGCTTCATGATATTCTTTTTCATTTAACACTTGACATTTTTCTAAGTTAGTTGTTCCTTTGTCAATTACTACATAAGAAGCAAAATAAATAATTTTTTCTAAGTTTCTTGGTGAGATATCTAACATTAAAGCAATTCTACTTGGAATCCCTTTAAAGTACCATATATGTGCTACTGGTGCAGCAAGCTCAATGTGTCCCATTCTTTCACGTCTAACCTTTGCTTTTGTTACTTCTACCCCACAACGGTCACACACAATTCCTTTATATCTTACTCTCTTATATTTACCACAGTGACATTCCCAGTCTTTCGTTGGTCCAAATATTCTTTCACAGAACAATCCATCTTTTTCTGGTTTTAAAGTTCTATAATTAATAGTTTCTGGCTTTTTAACTTCACCTTTTGACCATTCTCTTACTTTTTCATCAGATGCCACACCTATTTTTAATTTATTAAAAATATCTAATTCGTCCACTCTTTTTCCTCCCATGTCCTATTGGGGACGTTTCCTTTTGCTCCTTTTGGAGCAATTTGGGACACATCTCCAATGGTTTTAATAGGTTTGCAATCTCTTTTTGTGCGATTGCATAATTTATTTGTATCTCAAAACAGATTTTGAAGTCTATCCCCCGCTCTTGCAATTCCCTCTGGTCGCTTCTTATCTTTTCAAAATTTATTTAATTGTTGAGACTGTTAAGCTTTAGCTGTTACAGTCTCAGTATGCAAAATAAGATGCCTAATTTAGTTCATTTTATTCAATAATGTCTTCATCATTGTCTATATTGTCATTTGCCAAGTCATTATCATATAGTAATTCGTCATCTTCGTCTCCTAAGTCTTCAAAAAGTTCATCATTATCTTCTTCCATATCGCTTGTGTCTTCATCTAGTAAAACATCATCTTCTAATTCTTCACTATATCCGTCTAAGTCACCATCTGCAATTACTTGGTCTTCTGATAATATTTTCTTGTCTTTTTCAGGATCGTATTCAATTCCTTCTTCAATGTTTTCTTTTAATTCTAATTCCTCATTATCTTCGGAATATAAACGAACATCTAATCCTAAAGATTGTAGTTCTTTGACAAGAACCTTGAAACTTTCTGGAACACCTGGCTCTGGAATGTTCTCTCCTTTTACAATTGCTTCATAAGTTTTTACTCTTCCTATGATATCGTCTGATTTAACAGTTAGCATTTCTTGTAAGGTATAAGATGCTCCATAAGCTTCTAGTGCCCAAACTTCCATCTCTCCAAAACGTTGTCCACCAAATTGTGCTTTACCTCCTAGAGGTTGTTGCGTAACTAATGAGTATGGTCCAGTTGAACGAGCGTGGATTTTATCATCTACTAAGTGGTGAAGTTTTAACATGTACATAACACCAACTGTAATTGGTTTATCAAATGCATCTCCTGTTCTACCATCATATAAAATCGTTTTTCCATCTTCACTCATTCCAGCTTCAGCTAATAATTCTTTAACATCAGCTTCAGTTGCTCCATCAAATACTGGTGTAGCAATTTTCCATCCTAATGCTTTGGCAGCTCCTCCTAAATGTACTTCTAGAACTTGACCTAAGTTCATACGAGAAGGTACACCTAATGGATTTAATAAGATGTCAATTGGAGTACCATCTGGCATAAATGGCATATCTTCTTCTGGTAATACTCTTGAGATAACACCTTTGTTACCATGACGTCCAGCCATTTTATCTCCTACTGAAATTTTTCTTTTAGTTGCAATATAACATCTAATAATTTGGTTTACACCAGGTCCTAATTCGTCTGAATTGTCTCTTGTGAAGATTTTTACATCAACGATTGTTCCTGCTTCTCCATGAGGTACTCTTAAAGAAGTATCTCTTACTTCTCTTGCTTTTTCACCAAAGATAGCTCTTAATAGTCTTTCTTCTGCTGTTAATTCGGTTTCTCCTTTTGGTGTTACTTTTCCAACTAGGATATCTCCTGGTCTTACTTCTGCACCAATTCTGATAATTCCGTTTTCGTCTAAGTCTTTTAAAGAATCATCACCGATGTTTGGAATATCACGTGTAATCTCTTCAGCTCCTAGTTTTGTATCACGGCATTCACAGTCATATTCTTCAATATGGATAGAAGTAAATACGTCTTCTTTTACTAATTTTTCATTAATTAAGATAGCGTCCTCGTAGTTATATCCTTCCCATGTTGAGAAAGCAACTAATACGTTTTTACCAAGTGCCATTTCTCCATTAGAAGTTGATGGTCCATCTGCTATGGCATCACCTTTTTTCACTCTTTCTCCGGCTTTTACAATTGGTTTTTGGTTGATACATGTACCACCATTTGTTCTTTTGAATTTACGAAGTTTATGGGTGATTGTTTTTTTGCTGTCATATTTTACAGTTATACTGTCTCCTGTTACTTTTTCAATAACTCCATCTTCTTCTGCTAATACTAAAATTCCAGAGTCTTTCGCTGCTCTATATTCAATTCCTGTTCCTATAATTGGACTTTCTGTCATCATAAGTGGAACAGCTTGACGTTGCATGTTAGCACCCATTAACGCTCTTTTTGCGTCATCATGTTCTAAGAATGGTATCATAGCAGCCGCAATAGATACTAATTGTTTTGGTGAAACGTCAACATATTGAACTTTATTACGGTCAACTTCAATTACTTCGTTTTTGAAACGAACTCTAATTCTTTCATCTACAAATTTTCCGTCTTTATCAATTGGTTCAGATGCTTGCGCGATAATGTAATTATCTTCTACATCAGCACTCATGTACTCTACAATATCTGTTAATTTATGAGTTTCTGGGTCTACTTTACGGTATGGTGTTTCAATAAATCCATATTCATTGATACTTGCAAATGATGAAAGTGCAGAAATCAATCCAATGTTTGGTCCTTCTGGTGATTCGATTGGACATAGTCTACCATAGTGTGTATAGTGAACGTCACGTACCTCAAATCCCGCTCTTTCTCTTGTTAATCCACCAGGTCCTAATGCTGATATTCTTCTTTTATGAGTTAATTCTGATAATGGGTTTGTTTGGTCCATGAATTGTGATAATTGAGAGCTTCCAAAGAATTCACGAATAGCTGATGTGATTGGTTTGGTATTGATTAAGGTTTGTGGTGTTACTACATCTAGGTCTTGGATTGTCATTCTTTCACGAACAACTCTTTCTAGTCTGGTTAAACCAATTCTAAATTGGTTTTGTAATAATTCACCAACACAACGAATTCTACGATTTGCCAAATGGTCAATATCATCTGGTTTTCCTAATCCATGAGAAAGGTTTAATAAATAGTTGATAGATGCTATCATATCTTCTGTTGTGATATGTTTTGGTACTAATTCATCCATTCTCTCTTGTAATGCTTTTACTAAATCTTTTTCGTCTGTATTGTCTGCAATATTTTTTAATACATTGTAGTTTACTAATTCTTTGATATGTAATTTGCTTAGGTCAACAGTTGGTAATACTTTGTGAATATTAACAGTACTGTTTCCTATAATTCTTACTTTTCTTTCTCCTACTAATACCTCTACACTATTGATACCAGCGTTTTGGATTTCTTCTGCGATTTCTTCTGAAATCATTTCTCCTGCTTGTACCAATACTTCTCCTGTTTCGCTATCCATAATGTCATCAGCTGCAATTTTGTCTTTAATTCTTCCAGCTAATGCTAATTTTTGGTTGAATTTATATCTTCCTACTTTATCTAAATCATATCTTTTGTTGTCATAGAACAATCCATTGAATAGATTTCTTGCAGCATCTACCGTTGGAAGTTCTCCTGGTCTTAGTTTTTTATAAATTTCGATTAAGGCTTCATCTTGATCTTTGATTGTATCTTTTGCAATTGTTGCTGTTATCATTTCTTCATCACCAAATAGTTCTCTAATTTGGTCGTCTGAAATAACACCAATGGCTCTTAATAATGTAGTTACTGGAACTTTTCTAGTTCTATCAACACGTACATAGAAGATGTCATTTCCATCTGTTTCATATTCTAGCCATGCTCCACGAAGTGGCATTACGGTTGAATTGTAAGTTCTTTTTCCTGTTTTGGTGTCAAATTCTTCTCCATAGTAACATCCTGGTGAACGTACTAATTGGCTAACTACAACTCTCTCTGCCCCATTGATAACAAATGTTCCACTGTCTGTCATAAGTGGGAAATCTCCTAAGTAGATTTCTTGTTCTTTGATTTCACCAGTTTCACGGTTAATTAATCTAACTTTTACGTGTAATCTGGTAGAGTAAGTTGCATCTCTTTCTTTTGCTTCTTCTACAGAATATTTTGTTTTTTCCTCCATGTAATAATCGAAAAATTCAAGAACTAAGTTTCCTGAGTAGTCTTCTATTGGTGAAATGTCTCTTAATACTTCTCCTAATCCTTCTTCTACAAACCAGTCGTAAGAATCTTTTTGTACTTTGATTAGGTTTGGCATTTCGATATAATCACCAACTTTTGCGAAATCTTTACGAGAAGCTTTCTCGTAATTTACTTCTTTGATTTTCAAAAAAATCACTCCTTAAAATTGATTTAAGCAGAAAATAAATTTATATTGAATTAGAAAAAGTCCTTCTCTAACTTAAGATAGCTGGTCTAAAGTTACCAATTTGCCTGCTTTTTTCAAATTGGTATTTCCTTAGGGCTTCTTAAGTTTGATTCCTCTTTCCCTAATTTTTAACATATTTGAATAAAAATTACACTTTATTATAGCATATTTTCCTTACAGCTGTCAAGAATTTTGGGAATATTTTACAAGATGACTAGACAATTATTTTTTTTTATAGTAAAATGGTAAAAGATTTTTAACAGGAGAGGAAAAAATATGGCAAGTTTACCAATTATTATAAAATATCTTTTAACAGGATTGGTTGGAATGGTTCCTATCATTGAGCTAAGAGGCGCAATTCCTATTGGCGTTTTTACTTTTCATTTAAACTATATTGAAGCTTTTATTTGTAGCTTTATTGGAAACATCATTCCTATTTATTTTATTGTGAAATACATTAGACCTTTATTTGATTTTTTTGGAAGATGGAAACCTTTTAAATTAGTAATTGACTGGGCTTCTAACAGAGCTACTAAAAAAATCGCAGAAAGTGAAAAATTGCAAAACTTTACAGCTCTTGGATTATTCTTATTTGTGGCAATTCCTTTGCCAGGAACAGGAGCTTGGGTTGGTTCCTTAATTGCTAATTTTTTAGATTTACCACCTAAAAAGGCAATTCCTCCTATTGTTATAGGTGTCTTAACAGCTGGTTTTATTGTATTAACTTTAACAGCAATAGCAAATGGCGGAATTCAATATTTATTACAAAGAAATTAAAAAAAGAAATTATTAACAATCACGTTAATAATTTCTTTTTTCTATTTTTAATCTATTGGCTTTCTTTTTGTTGCAAATCCTTACGGATAGCTATCTTATAATCAATATAATCTTCTACTACAATTCGAATTACCGCAATCGCTGGCACAGCTAAAAACATACCTATAATTCCAAAGTAGGCTCCTCCCACTGTAATCGCAAATATTACTAACAATGGACTAATTTTTAAAGATTGTCCTATAATTTTTGGATTAATAATATTGGCATCAATTTGTTGTAGAATGATTACTACAATTAACATCCAAATCGCTTGCGATACCCCTCCTGTTATTAATGTAATCAGTGCTGAAATGGCTACCGCAATAATAGCTCCAATGTATGGTATCATATTAAATAATCCAATTAAAAATCCTAGCAATGGTGCATATCTAACACCCATAATCGTCATCGCAATCGTCACCAAAATTCCTACAATGATGGCATCTAGAAATTGACTAGCGATGAACTTGAAAAAGATTTCATTCGAATTATTAAAATACTTTCCTAAGTTTTTGTAAGTTTTTTCTTTTAATACTGCCTCTGCTAATTTTTTAATAGAATTTAGAATTTGTACTCTCTCTGCCAAGATATATACCGATACAATTACAGCAACTACTACATCAAATAATCCTGTTACAGCATCAATAGCGCTTATGACATATTCTAATATTTTATCTAGTTTAAAATATTGCTTAATATTAAGATTTTGCACATTTTGTATGGCATCATTTACTATATCACTTTTTAAAATATTATCTTCTGGTAAATTATTATATTTACTAATCGCTATTTCATAATAATTCTGTATATTATTAATTAAATCTACCACACTCTCAAACACAACTGGTAAAATAAAGTTAATCAATATAATTAATAATAACAAAATAATAAGATACACTGTTAAAATTCCTAAAGCTCTAGATTTTTTTGCTATCAATTTTATCTTAGACTTTTTATAAGCTTCTTCAATCTTTCTACAAGGCATATATAACAAATAACTAATAAAAATTCCAGCTAAAAATGGTGTAATAATATCAAAAAATTTCATTACCATCCCCATAACATCACCAAAATTGTCTAAAGCCTTATATACAATTATAATAGCTACTGCCAATACAAACCAATATAGCCATTTCTTTCCATGATTTTTCAACTCGTTCATTAAATTCTCCTTCCTTTCACTTGTCGTAATTTGGGACAGGCACGCAACTAGACATTTTGTCGTAATTTATACCTGTCCCTACTGTCTCATTTCGCAAGTTCTAATCCGCACTGGACAATGGTCGCTTCCCATAACTTCTGGATAAATCATTGCTTCTTTAATTTTATTTTGTCCATCATTAGATACAATAAAATAATCAATTCTCCATCCTACATTTTTTTCTCTTGCTCGTCCCATATAAGACCACCAACTATAAGCTTCTTCTTTTTCTGGATATAAATATCGAAAACTATCTGTAAACCCTGCTTCTAATAGTTGTGTCATTTTTTCTCTTTCTTCGTCTGTAAATCCTGCATTTCCTCTATTCGTTTTTGGATTCTTCAAGTCAATTTCTTGATGTGCTACATTCAAATCTCCACACATAATGACTGGCTTGTTTTTATTTAAATCTAACAAATACTTTCTAATTTCGTCTTCCCAAATTTGTCTATACTCTAGTCTTTCCAGTCCTCTTTTAGAATTTGGTGTATAGTTATTTACTAAATAGAAATCTTCAAATTCTAGTGTAATAATTCTTCCTTCTTTGTCATGTTCTTCTATTCCTATACCATAAGTTACTGCAATTGGTTTCTTTTTTGTAAAAATGGCAGTTCCTGAGTAACCCTTTTTTTCTGCACTATTCCAATAACTTTGGTACCCTTCAAATGCTAAATCAATTTGCTCTGGCTGGCATTTTGTTTCTTGAATACAAAATATATCTGCTTGTGTTTGTTCAAAAAATTCTTTAAACCCTTTGTTTACACATGCTCGTATTCCATTTACGTTCCATGAAATTAATTTCATTTTTTCTCCCTTTCTTGCGATGTTTTTTGGGACGGGGTTAAAAAACATCGTTTGCTTTTCTTTTAATCTCATCCATATATTATATAAAAAATATGGGCGATGTTTTTTGACCCCGTCCCAAAAAACATCGTCATCATTTTACTATAAAATAAGAAAAATAGCAAGTTTTAATGTTCTTACTATTTCTCTTACTTCTTCTTATTTAATTAATTTACTACGCTAACGTTCAAATATCTAACTCCCCATTGTAAAGCTTCTGCATGAGAGTTTACGAAAATATCAATTTTGTTACCTTTTACTGCTCCACCTCTGTCTTCTACTACATAGGTGTGCCCTCCAATGTTTAATTTAGTTCCAAATGCAAATTGGCTAGATGCCGCTACAGTTCTTCCTGCTGTTGCCTTTGTTCCCGCAGCCGTTCTTCCTGTCGCTTTTCCACAACATTTCGCACATGGACAGTAAGCTGTTATTTTAAAAGTAGTTCCTCCTGTACTATTGCTTGTTCTTGGCAATGTTGATGCTCTTGATGTTACTGTTTTTTGTACTTGCACAATTTTATTAACAGGTTCTTTTACTACTACTTCTGATAATACTATTTTTTCAATTTCTACTTCATTTTGGTATTTTACTTTATAAGTAATTTCTTTTAATCCATCTTTCCCTTGTTTTAAGACTTTATTGGTTGCGTTTGCTGTATCTCCCGTTGCATTTTTTGTAATCGTTTCATATGGTATTGCTACTTGCTCTACTACTATTTTTTCTGTAATTGGTGCATAGTTTTCTAGTAGTTGATTTAAGGATGTTTCTACTCCTTCCTCCGCTATTTTAGCAATTTGTACTTCTTGGTATGACTTATCTGTAATTTTAATACTTTCTCCTGCTGTTATTTCACTATTTAAGTCTGGTATGGTTTTTTGGTTTTCTTCCAATATGATATTATTTTCTTCTAATATTTCAGATACTTTCGTTTTTGATGTAAGTGCTGTCATTTCATATCCATTTTGTAGGATGATTTTAACATCACTTAATTTTGTGTTTACTGCCATAACACCAATTCCTGAAATTAGGATTAATATGATGCTAATACAGATGATTTTCATTATAGAAAGCGAAGCTTTTTCTTCTTTTTTCATATAAATTAATTACCTCCTTTTTGGCAACAATTAGATTATAACATTTTTATCTTTTTTTGTCAAATTTGGTAAATTTTAGTTCCTACTCTTTGTCCTTCTATTGTATATAAATGTTTATTCTATTATATGTATGAATTTTTAAAATATGACTATTTTACTTCGCTTTTTATCTATTAAAATTTGATTAAATTATATAGAACAAAAAATTTACCAGAACGTATTGATATAGACATAAAACTTTGCTAAACTATAAATGTAAAAATTAAAATTTGAATTTTTTAACAAAAGATAGAAAGGAAGGTTTTATAATGAAAAACAAAATTAGAAAGATAAGAGGAATCACTCTTATCTCGCTTGTTATTACAATAATTGTCTTGCTAATACTAGCAGGAATAAGTATTAGCGCCTTACTTGGTGATAATGGACTAATAAGTAAAGCAAAACAAGCAAAAGAAAAACATATTATATCTATGGAAAAAGAACAAATATCCATTTCTTATTTAGCATGTATAAATAATAATGAAAGCAAAGTAACAAATGACCTTTTGCAAACAGAACTAATAAATAATGGAAATGATGTTGATACTTCCTCAGAAGATACAGACAATGGATATTTTATATATGTAACATTTAATAACACACAACATCAATACAAAGTAGATGAAAATGGAAATATCCTATATTTAGAAGACATCGAAATTGATACATCAAAAATAGATGCCAAACTAATCGAGCAATCCATTAATTATCAAGATAGCACTAATGCTATAATGAACCCAGATAGAGGTCTTTATCGACCTGTTATTGTAACATTAAATGCTAATACATTTTCTACTGAAAGCAGTATACAATATGAATGTACACAAGCTAAAAATGATAAGATACAAATATTACATTTAAGAATTGATATAGGACAACTTTCAGGAAATGTTAATGCTGATAGTGTAGATAAAAATTTTACATCTGCACAAATATCTTCACTAAACACATTGTTTGAAACCATTAGAGAAAATAATTTAAATGCAATCGTAAGATTTGCTTATGATACGAACGGCTCTATTGGCAATGAACCTAAATCATTTTCTACTATAACTAACCATATTGAACAATTATCTTCTTTCTTTACAACAAATAAAGACATCATATCTACAGTAGAAGCTGGATTTTTAGGTCCATGGGGAGAAATGCATTCTGCACCAGCATATCAAGAAGATAATTATTATAAATCTCTTATTGAAACATTATTAAATAATACACCAAGTGAAATTCTAATAAATGTACGCAAACCTTATTTTTACAATATAGTAGTAGGTGAATTAAATAATTCACAAAAAAGATTAGGAATTTTTAATGATGGATATTTAGGAAGTGCAACAGATTTAGGAACTTTTGATAATGGCATTACCAGAAATGATTTTGTTAATTGGATGCAAACACAGGGAAAATATACTTTATATGGAGGAGAAGTAACAAAATTTTCTACAACAGATGCTGGCTATAATCCTGATGACGAACAATATAGTGAAAGTAGTTTTGCGTTAACAGAAATGCCAAAAACACATACTTCATATTTAAACAGTCAGTTTAACACTTTAATATTAAAAAATAAATGGCAAAATCAAACTTATACAAATTCAAATTCAGAATACAATGGAACAACAGCATATAAATATATAGCAGACCATTTAGGTTATAGATTTATTGTAAGAAACTCTAAAATTTCCTCTTCAGCTGAAAAAGGTGAAATTGCAGGAGTCCATCTAAAAATAGAAAATGCAGGATTTGGTGATATCGTAAAAACTCAAAAAGCAACGGTTTTACTAAGAAAAGATAATATATATTATGAAACAGCACTAAATGTAAATGCAAAAAATCTAAATAGTGGTAAAACGACAGATGTCAATTTCTATTTCTATGTACCAAGTGATATAGCAAGTGGTGACTGGAATGTATATTTAAAATTTGCAAATAAAAATAACTCCGATTATGCAATTCAATTTGCAAATTCTAATATGTGGGATGAAGATTTATCGGCAAATAATATAGGTAAAATCACAATTGAAGAGACCATTGCTACAGAAAATATAAAATTCAAACAAGCATTTAAAGAAGGTGCCTCTGAAGGAACTCAAAATACAATAACTGGAACTGCAAAGAAAATTCCTGTAACATTTGCCTATTACAATCAATCAAATGGAAATGTACAGTTAAGCTCAACACAGAAGAATGTTGCATTAGGTACAACCATTAATTTTAAAGATGTAAATAGCATGTCTGCACTTGGAATTAGTATTCCAGATAATTATACTTTTTCTTATGCACAATGTTATGCTATTACAGGAAACTGGGATAGTTATGATAGTATAACGATTCCAAATGAGCCTAATGAAAGTAATTATTGGATTAATATTTTTGTAAAAGAAAAACAAGATACTAAGATACCTGTTACAATTGCATTTTATTATAATCAGAATCAAATCAATTCTGTTTCATTAGATTTAAAGACTGGTACAACAATTAATTTTAAAGATACTAGTAATTTATCTAATTTAGGAATATCCATACCAAGTGGACATACATTTAGCTATGCACAATGCTATTCTATTACAGGAGACTGGGATAGTCATGACAGTATAACGATTCCAAGTAATCCTAGTGAAAGTAGTTATTGGATTAATGTATTTGTAAATTAAAAAGTAAATACTTATACGGATTTTTCACATTTTTTCACATTTCCGTTGTATAATTTTTTTTAATATGATATGATACTTTTGTATATAATAGAAATTAAGGAGGAATTCGCATGATTGGTTGGATTATATTAGCAATTGTTGTTATCCTTGTTATTGCCATCATTGGAATGTATAATAGTTTAGTACAATCTAAAATAAGAGTAGACAATGCTTGGAGCCAAATTGATGTACAATTACAAAGAAGATTTGATTTAATACCAAATTTTGTAGAAACCGTAAAAGGTTATATGAACCATGAAAGAGAAACTTTTGAAAAAATAGCAGCTCTTAGAACTTCTTGGGCAAATACACAAAGTGTTGCTGAAAAGGCTGATTTAGATAATCAATTATCTACAGCTTTAAAAACCATTATGGCTGTTTCTGAAAATTATCCAGAATTAAAAGCAAATCAAAACTTTTCAGATTTGTCAGAAGAACTAAGAAATACAGAAAATAAAATTTCTTTTTCTAGACAATTCTACAATGATACAGTAACTATGTATAACACAAAATTACAAGTATTCCCTTCTAACATCATCGCTAACATGTTTAATTTTACAGCAAAAGAATTATTTAGAACAGAAAACGATGAAGCTAGAAAAAATGTAAAAGTAGATTTTTCATAGAATAATAAGGTTGGAGGTTGGAACAATTTCCAGCCTTTATTATATTAAGAAAGGATTTTAAAATGTTTGAAAATATAAAGAAAAATAAAATGGAATCAGGTGTAATTATCAGTATCTTTATCATTGTAATCGCTTTAATTGTTTATTACATCTGTTATGCTTTAGATTTAGGTCCTATTTCTATCGTAATTGCACTTGCTTTTTCTATTGTGTCTGCTTGGGGTTCTTACTATTATAGTGATCAAATCGTTCTATCATTAAACCATGCTAGACCTGCTACAAAAGAAGAAGATTTAAAAATTGTAAATATCTTAGATGCTTTAATGGTTACTTCTGGTTTACCAGTTAAACCTAGATTGTACGTGACAGATGACCCTCAGCCAAATGCCTTTGCTACAGGAAGAAATCCAGAAAATGCGGTTATTTGTGTAACAACTGGTTTATTAGAAAAATTAGATTATTACGAATTAGAAGGTGTAATTGCTCATGAATTAAGCCATATTAGAAATTATGATATTCGTCTTAGCTGTATTGTTTCTGTTATGGTTGGATTTATGGTCATGCTTTCTGATATTTTCTCTCGAGCTTTATTTTGGGGAAGACTTGATGATGATAGAGACAGTGACAATAAAGGAAATGGTATTTTAATGATAATTGGACTTGTCTTTTTAATATTATCTCCTATTTTTGGTTCTTTAATGCAATTAGCTCTTTCCAGAAAAAGAGAGTTTTTGGCTGATACTACTGCCATCCAATTCACTCGTAATCCAGATGGTTTGATTTCTGCCCTTCAAAAATTAGATAGCGATGACAATCAATTAGCAACTGCCAATAGTGCTACTGCTAATATGTATATTGTTAATCCTTTTAAACAAAATACAAAAGAAGGAAAAAAGAAATCTTCTAACCTATGGTCTACTCATCCTAGTATTGAAGATAGAATAGAAGCTTTAAAAAACTTGAAGTAAAAAATAAAAGAGATAACTTTCTTTTTAGAATTTTATCTCTTTTTACCTTTTATTTTCTATTTAATGTCAAATATTCTTTTCGCATTTTCATAAGTTATTTGAGCTACCGCTTCTAAACTTATTTGTTTCACATCAGCCACTTTTTGAGCAATGAATTTTACATTTCTAGGGTCATTTCTTCTTCCCCTTAAAGGCTCAGGTGATAAATAAGGACTATCTGTCTCTATTAATATTCTCTCATTTGGTACCATTCCGGATAATTTCATCTGCATTCTTTGAATTTTTAAAAGTAATTGGCCCTGCAAAAGAAATATGAAACCCTAGTTTTAAAGCTTCTTTAACTAATTCTCGATTTAATGGGCAACAATGAAATACACCTTTTTTTATTACCTCATTTTGTTTTAATATTTCTAAAGTATCCATAACTGCTTCTCGTGTGTGAATAACAATTGGCTTTTTCAAATAGTTCGCCAATTCTATTTGCTTTATAAAAGCTAGTTTCTGTAATTCTTTATTTTCTTTTTCCCAATAATAATCTAGCCCAATTTCTCCAATCGCCACTACCTTATCGCTTTGTTTCACAATTTGTTCAATTTCTCTTAACATTTTCCACAATTCATCTTCCGTTTGTGGAATATCATTTGGTGAAACACCTGCTGTTGTATAAATAAAATCATATTTTTGAGCTAATTCTAACCCCTTTTTAGAGCCTTCTAGGCTATAACCTGCAGAAATAAAATTGGCTACTCCTGCTTTTTTTATTTCTTGAATTAACTCTTCTCTATCATTATCAAATTTCTCATCATCTAAATGAGCATGGCTATCAAATAATTCCATCTTTACCTCCAAATTATCAAAAAGAACCATCTTTACTAGCAATTTTATTTTCGTAACAAAGTTACGTTTGCTACCGCATATTCTTTGCAATGGGATATACTTAAATCAATATCTTCGATATCTTTTAGGTCAATTCCAATTAAATTTAGTTCTGGCCTCCCCTGTCCATTGTTAATGACTTCTATGCTTTTCCATGTAATGGAGTATTTATCCTCTAATTGCTCAGAAATTGCTTTAAACGTTGCCTCCTTAGCTGCAAATCTTGCAGCATAATGTTGATACTTTTGAGTTTTCTTACTTTCACAATATTCTATTTCTTTTTTGGTATAGACTCTTTCTATAAATGCTTTCCCCATTTTTTCATCTTCTATACTCTTCTTTATTCTTTCTATTTCAATAATATCTGTTCCACAACAAATTTTCATTTGTTTTCCTCTTTTCCTATTTCATTATTTTTAAAATGAGACAGTGGGGACAGGTCTTTTGTGTCTCATTTTAAAACAAATAAAATATTAACTATAAAAAATAATAAAATGAGACACAAAAGACCTGTCCCCACTGTCTCATTTTCCTTTTAATGCCATAAAATTTAATATGTTTAGTAACAATGAAATGAGCAATATAATTGCCATTACAATTGTCGCTTTTCTTTCTTTTTCAAAGTTTAATTCTTTGTATAATATATCATATTTATATTTTACTTGATTATACAGTTTGTCTAGTTCAAAAACTTCTTGCATTTTATCGTTTAACAAGGTTCCTGTTTCATCTTCTGTAATTTCTTGAATCCACAGATTTTTAGTGAATTCTACAAATTTTCTCCTTGCTTTTTTTATTTTTTTGATGTCTTTTAGCTCTAGTTCTATTTTTCTTAAATAGATTTTTTTGTACAAATTAAAGATATAAGTGTAGAAGTATTGATTTTCATACTCTTCTGGAAGTATGGTATAATTATTCATATCACTACTAGATGAAAATAAGGTCATACCTAATTTTGTTAATCCTAGTTTGGCATATTTCCATTTGGAAAATGTTTCTACTCTTTCATATTCATAATCTCTACTATTATCAGCTGGTAAGATGTTAGCATATTTGACAAATTGGTATTTTATTTCATCAAAAGATTTTGCATGGTTCCATGCTTCTTGGTCAATACAAGCATAAGAATAGGTTAAAAATCTCTCTGTATCGATATTTAGCCTTGTTGCCTCACTATTTGAACCTGTTATACTATAAATTAACTCTTGAAATGTTTTAGTATCTGCAAAACTGTCTGTTTGAATTCGAATGTTATCATAGTTTTCTAATTCTGCTAAATCATTATTTATATCTCTAAATTTATAATTAAAATTTAGTACGTTACTAAATTCTGCATATTCTTCTACATTAGTTTTTATCGCTAAAAAACTAATACCAGTAGAAAAACATATAATTTCTATCTTTTGGATATTAAAAAATATTCCACTATTTTTTTCTAGTTTTCCTTGGATATCCTTTTTTAAAGTGTATTCAAATATATTACACGGATTTTTAGCTAATAATGCTGCTCTTGTCTCAATTGGCAATTCTTCTAATTTCTTTAGCTTACTATTCATATAGCTGAAGCTCGAAAAAAGAAAATCTCTAACTTTTGGCAAAAAGTACTTATATAGTTTAAAATCTCTCTCTCTTTGAAAGGTTTTTAAACTACAGTTTTTGTCTTTTAACATTTTTAATATGTATTTTTGGTATTTTCCATCCTTAATAACAAATGGATGGATAAAATAGGTATATTGATAATTTGTCTTTAGTTCCATCTATTTTTCCCTTTCTTTGAGACACTTAGGGACAGTCCCTTTTTGTCTCAATTAATGTGCTGTGTTTTAAATTTGATTATAATAGTTCATGTTGATGTCTTTTCCTAAATGCCATCTTCCTATAAAATCAATTTTCAAATAGTCATCTAAGTTGTAGGCTGGTTCTTGTACAATGTTTCCTTTTTTATCAACAGATCCCCATTTTCCGTCTTTCTTTATTCCTACATAACCATAACGGTTTTGTTCTGTTACATCATCGTATTGGTAATCTACTATGACTTTTCCATCTTTATCTACTAATCCATATTTTCCATCTTTTTTGCTTTTAAATAATGTGTTACTTGTTTGAACTTGTGTTACCTTTTTTTCTTCAAATTTGAAATTATAGTATTTATATTCTTCTCCTTGTTTTAATGCTAGATAAGCTTTTTCTTCCTCTAAATCAATTAATATTCCAGATTGACGAACGGCAAATGTGCTATCAATGATGTCATTTTCATAGTTTTCTTTTTCTGCTATATAGATATCTGCTTTTTCATAATAAGATAAAGAAATATACTTATTTTCCACTTTTGTTTCTTTTTGCAAATCAATAATACCATATTTTCCATTTTGTTTTGCGATTAATAGTCCTGTTTTTGCTTCTTTTAACTCTTCGTATTCGGCTGGAATAGTTACTTCTCCTGTTGTCTTCATGACACCATATTTTCCATCTTTCATATAGATTATGCCATGGTCTGCATTTTTTAGGATGGCTTTAATTTCATCATATCCACTGTTTAATTGTTCTGTCCCATCCTTTTTCACTAGAACTTGTTTTTCTCCTTGTTTTACTACATAGCTATCGTTTCCGTAAATTTTTTCAATGGCATCATATTTGGCTTCTAATACTGTTTGATTAGAATAATCTACTATGCCGTATTTTCCTCCTTCTACTTTCACAATAAATCCTTCTTTATTATCTTTTCCCAAGTTTGTGATTTCTTGATATTGTGTTGGTAAAATGGTTTTTCCTTCTTTATCCACAACTCCCATTTTCTGGTCTTTTTTTACTTTTAATGCATTTTTAATTCCCTCTATAGCAGTTAGTTCATCATATTGGCAAGGAGTTAATTCTTTTCCTTCTAAATTTATAATTCCATATTTTCCATCTTTTTTTACTTTTAATACATTTTCTTCATACCAGATATTGTAATTATTATCTTTATTAGAAATGGCTTCTATTTGTTCGTATTGTGTGAAGATTTCTTCATTTTTACTATTTAATGCTTTGGTTTTATATTCTCCTGTTTCATAATTCACATTATAAATACATAAAAATACGTCTTTTTTACTATTTGGTATAGTTATCATTTCTTCATAGGATGGATCAATGACTGTATTTCCATCGGAATCAATAACACCCCATTTGTTATCTTTAAAAGCAATGACATAATCTTTGCTTGTTATTTTTCCTTGTTCTTTATCCTTCGTCAAAATTCCTTTTATAATACAAATAAACATGATAAAAACGATAATCGCTAATATCACTGCAAATACTTTCTTTAAATTCAATTTTGGTTCTTCGTATCTTCTTCCTCTGCTCATTTTTTTGCCTCCTTTTTGACATTTATACTATATCATAAATTAGGCTTGGTTTCAAGATACGAGCTTAAATTTTCTTACCTAACCTGGACTACAAAAGGAAATAGAAAAAGCGTCATCAATTGACGCTATTATTTTTACAAATATAAAGCAAGACGGAAGCCAACTTCCTTACTTTTATTAGTTGTAAGGGTTGAGAGCTTATGACGATTTACAGAGATGTGGGAGTATCTGCTATTGAACGGGTCGCCTCGAACACACAACACACCATAGGCAATATCACCCCAATGTTCAGTCGACCACTCTTGTATATTCCCTGCAAAATCATAAATATTATTTGCTTTTGTTTGACTAAATGTTCCTGTTTTTATTAATCCTGTTATACCAGAAAAAGTATCACAATCGTACTTTCCCCAATATCTAGCATTTACTAAGATTTCACTTATTGTTTTTTCTTTTGTCTCATATAACCATCCCACTGTTCTATGTATTGATGCTCCTGTCAACAAAGAACTACTTAAATTTGGTTTATAGGCTTTGGCTTTATCTAACGCATCCACTTGAGTAATCCAATTATATACAAATTGATTCTTTTTTGTAACCACGGCCCCAGTCTTTCCTGATGAAGATGTCCTCTCTTCTGTTGCTAATGAATCTCCTGCTTCATATCTTCCAACATAAAATCCTCCATTGGCATTCACCTTATCATTATAGTCCTCGGCATCTATATATCTATTGGTATCATTCTTATTATTATACAAATACTCTTCTTCTGTTGTGTATTTCAATTGTTTGAGCATATCCTGTAAGTTATCATATCCGCTTTCTTTGACATATTCTTCTGTTGTTTCTAAATCTCTATAAGTATCATATGCATATAAACTATGCACACTTAAAAAGGCTTTTTCACTCTCTCCACTTTCTGTCGTTACTACTATTCTATAAGGTCCATTAATTGTTGGCTTAATTTGCTCATTGTATTGTTTTCCGATGTCATTTTTAGTAACAATATCATCCCCATATGGATCTGTTATAACTAGACTTTTAATATTTTCTCCACTCGTTACTTTCGCAATTATTTTTTGGTCCTTTTCTACTGGAACCCATACAAACTGATTTCCTACTAAATTAGCATCTACTCCTTTATCTTTATCAGAAGCTTCATCTGAGATAACATATCCTTCGTCTATTGTTCCTCCTACATGTACAAATCCTTCTGGTGGCGTTATATTCGTTACTTTCGTTCCCTTAATAGAAAAATCATTAATCGTTAATTTAGTATTCACATCTGTCTCGATCTGCCCTTTTTCGTTAATAATTACTTCTAGTCCTTTGTAATTAACTTTTAAATTAGTTCCTTCTACTGTCACAGTTGCTGTTTTGTCTTCTTTTCTCAATTCATTTTGTAATTCTTCTGCTTTTTTGCTAATGTCCCATCCATTCATTATAGCTTCTGTTTCTACATAAGCATACGCTATTTTGATTTCTTCTTTAGTTCCCTCTTCTTTGGTGATTTCCTTAGCCTTATTTGCTTTTCCTAATAATCCATTTTCTCCTGTTAATGTAGCAATACTGATTCCTGCTAAAATTAGTAAGATTATGATTGTAATTACTAATGCAATTAGTGTGATTCCTTTGTTTCTTTTCATCTTCTTCCTCCATTTTCTTCTGTTTTCTAATTAAAATTTTATCAGTCCCAAAAGAATTATGTCTATATCTTTACAGATAATATTGTTTTATTTTAATACCAGATAGTTTTTATTAAGATAGACCAATCTATATAATTATTTACTATTTGAATTGAATATTTTTCATTTTGCTATAGAAAAAAAGAGACCTTCTTTAGAAAGTCCCTTTTTCTAATCTTTCTTTTTAAATTTACATACCATAATACTCATATCATCTTTAATGTTACCAAAAGTGTTATCTACGGCTTCATTTAAAATTAAATCTGCTATTTTTTTCGTATTGGTAGTTTCAATATCTTCTAACATATATTTAATCCATAATTCTTTGTTTTTATATTCAATGTTAGCATCTAAAATTCCATCTGAACACATCACTAAAATGTCTCCATCACTGATGTCTTTATCAAATGTTTGAATTTGTCCTCCTTCTATCATTCCTGTTGGCAAGGAATTAGATTTTATCATTTGTACTTTTCTGTCATTTTTTATATAGGTTGGACAAGCACCACTTTTGATAAATTCTATATTTCCTTCATATAGGTCAACAATAGCAATATCTAATGTTGCAAATATTTCTGTATTTTGATTGATAAGTGATGTATTAATTAATTCTAATGATATATTTTTATCAAAGCCAGATAGTAATAAATTTTCTAACATTCTTAAAGATTGTGTACTACTTTGTCTCGCTTTTGTTCCTGTCCCCATTCCGTCACTAATAGCTATTAAATATTTTCCATCTTTTAGTCTAATATTTAGCATGGCATCTCCAGAAAGCTCACTTTTATTTTTGGTGGTCTCTCCCATCCCCATTGCCATAACATATTTATCATCTGATAGAAAACTTATTTTTTTCCCTATACTTGCTTCTTCATGGAATACTATTTCTTCTTTTAGAACTTGTGTTGCTATTTTCTCAATCGTTTCAATTTTAGCAGTTTCTAATATTTCATTTGCATAAACCTCCATCTGGTATCTACCCTCTTTTTTGATAGAAATATCCTGAACTGTTATGCTCCTTTGTTTTAATAATTCTAACATCTCTGCTTTTTGTTTTTCATATTGTGCTTCTTTTTCAATGTCGCTTTCCATTCCTCTTGCCATTTTCTGAATTGCTTTTGAAACACTGTCTAATTGTTTTCCCATCGTTCTTTTGCTTTCTTCTACTCTCTTTTTCCAAATAAAGTCTACTTTGGATACTTTATAAGAAACGTTAATCATTCGAAGCATTTGGGAAATATTTTCTTCTAAATATTGACTAATTTCTTTGTCATCAAATCCGATAATGTAACTATTACATTTAGCGAAAATTTCTAATAGAGCTTGTCTATCAATTTCCTGTTTATCTAATAGGTGTTCAAATATCTGGTCTATGATTTTTCCTTCTGTATCTGCCATATCATCATATAGCATATTTTCTTTATATGGCTCTAAGTTATTTAATAATTCGGTAATAAAAATTTGTTTATTGGCATTATAGGATGTTTTTTCTAATTGTTGATAGGTTGTTGCCATTTCTTGTATTGCTTCCGATACATGGTTCAAGTTCTCTGCTACTTCTTTACTTCTATTTAGCGCACGGTCTGGTGTTACTGGTAAAAGTTTAGTATTTCCAATAAATTCTTCTAATTCAATTTTGATATTGTTTGGCACTGCTAATAGACCAATAAATGCAATTAAAATCTCTTTAAAGTGGATTAATTCCACTGTATATCCATTAGATACATAAGCTAATAGCACATTTCCTAAGGCAAATCCTACTACAACTCCTATTTTTCCAAATCGATTTAAAATACCTGCTAGCATACCAGAAATGCTATAGGCTGCTATCATAATTGGCTCAGAACCAGTAATAACCCCTAATGTTACTCCGTATGGTTACTCCTGCTGTTGTTCCTACTAAAATTCCATTTTTCCATCCTAATATCATAACAATTAAAATACTTGCTATATTTTTAATCCCAAATCCAAATAAAGAAACATCACCAAAAGACGCTACTGCAATTGCTAAAATTAGACTTGATCCAATTAATTCTTCAATCGTAAAAGCTCTTCTTTCCCAAAAATCTTGTAGTACAACTGTTGAATTAACAAATATTTTATAAAATACTAATCCTATAATAGCAATTGTAATGCTAGATAATACATCATAAATGGTAAAACCTGCCATGGCTAATTTAACAATTTGAATTGCTAGGATAGAAAAAACAATATGTTTTCCTATTTTAATTTTTTCGTTTCTTTCTTTTTCATTATAAATCGGTTTTATAATAAAGAGTGATACTACTAATACAAGTGCTGTTAGAAAATATCCTAAGGCTCCTCCTACACCATATTTTATAGCATTTCCAATTAGACTTACTATTACAATTCCTAGGGCTGGTACAGAAGATGCAAAACAAGCTCCTAGCATACTAATACTAAATACCGAGAACTCTCCTCCTAATCCTACCATAGATAACATGAATGAAATAACATAAATAACCATGTTTTTCATGGCAAATACGTTTGAAAAAATATTTATTTTATTTTCTTCTTTTTCCATAACATTTTGAAACATCCTTACCACCTCTTCTACTTTTATAGGCTTATTTTACTACTTGTCCTTTGTGGTTTTTGTCTTTTTTAGTAGGCTATACTAAAAAAGTTTTTTACATTTTTTATTCTTTTTTTTGTTTTTTCTTCTTCTTGTTTTCTTTTCTGGTTTTTATTTTATTACAGAATGTCAAAAAAAGCAAGATAAAGACGAAAAAAAGAGAGCTTGAAGAATATATTCTAAAAACTCTCTTAAGATGTGTCCCCGATTGCTCCAAAAGGAGCAAATGGAAACGTCCCTAATGCACCTAACGTGACATTACAAATTTTTTGATTAGTATAATTCCGGCTACTAATATTCCTAATGAGCTGATGGCTAATAGTGTATATGCTATATAGTCTGTTGTTAGTCCTGTTGGTGGTACAATGACTACTTCTTCTGATTCGGCTTCATCCACTTCTTTTACGCCTTCACTTGGTTCATAGTTTCCTGGTGTTGCTGTTAGTGTTGATCCTCCGTTTTTGGTTATTTGGATAATTTCTGCATCGTTTTCTGTGGTTGAGTCTTCGTCTTGTAAGATACTTGGTAAGATTTTGTAAGTTGTCATTGCTATTTCTGCAGTGGTATTACCTATTGGTTGTAAATCCTCTGCTAATTTTTCTGTATACATAATTGTATTAGTTGTTTTGATTTTTGTATCTAGTTTGTTGGATAATAATCCGTTCTCTATTAATTTCGCTTTTTCATCATTGTCATACGCTATCCAATTATTGGTTCCACCTTCTTCTGCATTATTGGATACTTTATTATCTAGATAATCAATAACTGTATCTGCTTTCAATTTAACTAGTTCATCATTATTAATTCTGTAGCCTTGTTTATCACCATAGTGATAGTATTCTGAATTGATATAGTCTAACTCACTTATGTTATTTACCTTAAAGTTATATTGAATTTCTAATCTAGAACCTTGTAAAATCTCGTTGTCCATTTCTACTTTTAGTTGTCCTGTACTAAGTGTTGTTTTTGTAATTCCATCTTTTATTTCTGATTTTGGCATATAAATCGTATGTTTTACATCATTTATCAATTTTTTCTTGCCATTAGTGTCTTCTCCTACTTCTGCATCAATTAAGACATTTCCATTAGATAATTTGATGGTTACTCTTTTTATTTCTTTTTGTAACATTAAAGCTTGTTTTGCTCTTTCGATAATTCCAAAGTCGATATTTTTTAAGATAACTTTATGTGGTTCTTTTCCATCACTTGAGCTAGCATCACTATATTCTATAAATACTCTAAAGTCTGGTGTAATAGAATTCATTTGTTTTATAATCTCTTGCGTCTCATCTTCTACCTTTAAAGTCCCTTCATAATTTTCTATGATTTGTTTGTTAGCATTGGTAATAAGATTTGTTTGTTTATCAATGTTTTGTCTTAAAGCGTAATCATCCATAGCATCTGAATTCCTTATATCTTCATCTTTTTTATACCATTCTTCACTTTCTTTTCTTCCCTTGTCATTGTATATGGTTGCTTTATAGTCTTGTACTCGAATTTTTTGGGTTTCTTCTCCTACTTTATGATCTCCGCCCCAAGTATATACAATTTTATATTTTTCTGGAATAAATCCTTCAAAATGGTACTGTCCTCCATCTTTTGTTTCTGTTTCTGCTTTTTCCCATCCATGGGTATCTTTGTTATAAATTTGAGCAATCTCTCCAGTTGATAAATTTATCATCTGTACCTTTACACCATCAATTGTTTTTTCTCCTTGATCGTATTTTCCATTACCTTGACGCACTTTTCCTGTATTAACTACATCTGCATTAAAGTTATTTTCCTCTGGTTCGTCCATAAAGACAATTCCTCCTGTTTCTCTTTCTTCTTGCAATACTAGTTTTAGTCCTGGTGCTTTATCTGTATCGTCTTCATAGGTAGTTTTGTTTTCTATTTTAAGATTTCCTGGTTGTGAGTCTTTGTCAATTCCTGCATAAGTGTTTCCGTTTAAATCCTTTGTAGAATAAGATGTTATTTCAACAACATTGTCTAGTTTAACCATTTGGTCTTCACTTTTTCCCTCGTTGTATTCTACAATTTCGTGAATTTTACTTTGTTGCACTTCTAGTTGAACATAAACATATTTTTCTTGTCCTTGTTCGATTGCCATGTTCATGTTCTTAATCTTTAATTTGAAGTAGTTATTGGTTCCAGTTGCATCCACAATATCACTATCTAGTTTTTCTGTTATTTCTCCTGTTTTTGCGTTAAAGTTCTTTCCAATATTGATTTTTGTTTTATCTATTTCATATTTTGTGTCATAATAATCTTCTAATTCATTTACAATAGATGTTATCTTTTTATCATTTCGTCCATTGGCTCCATTAAAAATAGCTATTTTATAGGTCACTTGCACTCTTAATTGTTTTTCTTTATTTGGGTCTGTTTCTTCATCTTTATAGTAGTAAACATCAGATGGATACAATGGTCTTGTATAAGATACAGAACCATATTTGCTTCCTGTATCGAATTTCACTTTTGGTTCCATACTATGTCCATTACTTTCTTCTTCTCCATAGTATTCATTTTTAAATCTGTCACTGTAATTATAAATATGAGTTGCTCCATTGATATGTACACTTGCATAATGAATATCTTTTATGGTAGATAAATCTGGCTGTTCTCTTCTTTCTAAACCTAAGTTTATGTTTTTAATTTCGTCAATTCCTTCTTTTCTTATTTGAGCTGGCGTTTTTATTTTATCTAAACAACCGTTGTTATAAGCGTTTTTGGTATTCGCTTTTATTAAGTATTGCTCATAGGTTCCATTGATTGGTACCTCCTGTCCACTATAACCATATAAAGCTCCTGGTCCAAAGTTTAAATCACTTCGATAATTTCCTTGATGATAGCTTATGTCATAACTTTTTTGCCCGTTTTCGCCTAATGCTTGGTTTGGCACAATCGTGGCATATTTACTATTAAATTCTGTTCGATTGCTTCCTTCTGCTGCCTTACTTCCTTTTTCCTCGTTATTTATATCTGGTTTTACACTGCCAAAACTCATTCCATTATAAGTAAATTCAATATAATTTTTGCTTAAATCATCAATTCTTACTTTATGCATTAGGTATTTACCATTACTGTCTGTTTTTACTTCTTTTAGTTTGTTTCCTTGTAAATCATAAAAGTCTATTGGATTTCCGTTTTGCATTAATTTCACAGTTACATTTGCTAATAGTTTATCTTTTGTATCTCTACCGCCAACATTATATAGTCCATTTGCCTGGAATTGACCTTTGTCTTCCCACTCTATGTCTTCCCATACATAACCAGATAGGTTCATATATACTTTTCTATTTTCTATGACTTGTGTTTTGTCAGTAGATCCTATTGTTACTGTTGTGACATTATTGGCTGGTACTTCATATTGCCAATTGTTTCCTACTGATGTTTCTATAATTTGATAAGTTCCTGTTTCAATGGCAGGTATTTTAATTTCTCCACCAGTACCACTTGTAAATGTAATTGGTTCCTTTGCTTCTCCAAACTGAGCAATGCCATTAGATGGTGCTGATGTTAAGTATTGCCCCTTTGAATTTTTTATTTGGAACTTCATTCCCGCCAATCCTTGTCCAGAATCTGCATCTCGCTTTATAATTTTTAAACTTGGAGGTGTTATATTAATCGTAGCACTTTCTTTTATGTATTCACGATAAGCAAATCCAACATACATATGGTCTTGAGATTGTGTATTATACCTAATGTCCCACCATTCTGCTTTTACATTTAATCTTCTGGTTCTAAGTACCAATTGTGCTCCTGGCTTGTATGCACTTTTGGGTACTTTGATATAAAAATTGCTACCACTTTTTAATGGACTTTTCTCATTTCCATTTGCATCACAGAATATTACTTTTGTATTTCCAAATGTACTGCCAGTTTCTCCTGGTGCCGTACTACTTTCTCCTGCAAAGCGAATTCCTCCTACTTTATGGTCCGTAAAGGTAGCTTTAAATGGTCCTATAATATAGTAATTACCACTTGTTTTCCATGTTGTATATTTCGCATTCGTAAAAGCTGTCTTAACAATATTCATATTACTAAAATCTGTTGCTTCCTCATATTTATTTAAAGCAACCTTCATATTGGCCCATTTACCTACGCCTCCTTCTGCGTCTTCAATTTTAGAATAAAATTCATCGTCTAAAGATTCACTACCAACAAAAGCGCCATAGTATTCTTCTGATGCTTGCCATAAAGCTCCTTGTGTACCATTATCTCTTCTTTCGTCAGTACCTGCTGTTTCAGAAGTACTTGTAAGAAGATAACCAACTAATGCTGCCACTCTATCTGTACTTGTTGATACACCTGTATCAATATTAATAATTTTTGTTTTTCCATCAATTCTTATATTTTTTCTAATAGCATGCTTTGCAGCTGAAATACTCTTTGTTCTATGTTGTAGGCAAAGTAATCCTTTCGTTGAATCTAATACTGGATTTTTAGAAAATTTTCTTTTATCCTTATCTGTATAATCAATAATCGTTCTATAAGGATCCTTTTTGCTTCCCTCTAATAACAAATCTCCCTTTATCGATGTTCTAGTAGTCCAGTTATATAAACTTCCGAAAGAACCTCTTACAAACCTCACACCAGACTTAGCCCATGTTTCTGCTCTAGATTGGTTCGGTAGGATAAACATGCCCAAAATACATAGGAAAACAAATGCCATACTTATTTTTTTACTAATTCGATTTATTTGTTTCATTTTTTCCTCCCTCCTATGTATCTAATACCTTTTTCTTAATTAAGTAGGTTCCTGTTGCCAATATCGCAATTGTTGTTAAAACAAGAGAAATATATACAATAATTCTACCTGTATTAAGTCCTATAATAACACTAACTGTTGACATATCATCTTCTTCTGCCTTTTTATTTCCTGGTGTAGAGTCAATATCAATTATTAGATTTTCATTGTAATCTTCACTAATTTCAGCTGTATTTGTTACAGTTCCTAAGTTATCTTCTGTTAATTTTTTGCTAACAATTAAGTTTAATGTTCTACTTTCTCCTGGATTAATAATTTCTCCTGCTAAACTTTTACTTACTAATTGTCCTTCTTGTTTTTGCCAATCTTTGTTTAATTGTTCATTAAATTGTAAATCAGCTGGAAGATAATCGACAATTTCCTTAGCATACCCAGGCATATCTCCCTCATTGGTTACCTTAATTTTATATTCTATGGTTACTGTTGTTTGATTTACGGTTTTTCTATCAACTTCTACTTTTACAAAATTAGCATCATTGTAAGAATATTTTTTACTTGCTTTTCCATTTTGCACTGTTATACTACTAATGGATTTGTCTAATCGTAAGTCAAATTTATCGCTATGTACCACTCCCATGTTAATATTTTCGATATTACGATTCGTAATTCTTATTTGGTCTGTAGTAGCTACTGCCTTCCCCTGTAACTGTGCATTTGTTACATTAGAATTTTTTTCTTCTGTTACACCTGCTTTTCGATATTCTGTTAAAGCATAATTGCGGTTGTCATATTCAAATACAACAATGTAATTTCCTTTATTAATATTGTTTAAATAATAGATACCATCATTTCCTGTGGTTGCATTAGCTATATTTTTTCCATTTACATCGTATAGTTTGACTGGTACTCCAGTTAAACTTTCTTCTAGATTATCTTTTGCTCCGTTTCTATTTTCGTCAATCCATGCCATTCCAGATATACTATAGCTATTATTTTTATTGTCCTCATCTCCACCATTTGGATTGTCACTTGGATCATTTCCATCGCTTGGCTTATTTGGATTTTTTCGAATAATATTAACAACTTCATTTGAAGTTTCTGATATTTCTAATGCATTCTCTATTTTAGCTTTATTTCTTATTTCTAGCTCATTTTTTCCACTTGGTAGATTATCTGCTTCTACAAAAATCCTAATTTTCATGGTTTGTCCTGCTTCTAAAAGACATCCTATATTAACACCATTACTAATGGTTTCTTTTTCTGCTTCCTCATCTATTTGCGTAATAATTTTATCTAGGATAAGTCCTTCTGGTAATTCATCTAAAATCGTAGCTGACATTTTAACTTCTCCTACATTTTTTACCGTTATTAAGTATTCAAATTTATCTCCTTCATACACATATTTATCTGATAAGTTTGTTGTTTTTGTTATGGTACACTTTGCAACACCTGATTGTTCTATCGTCTCTTCATTTGAAGTAGTTGGTGGTACATTATCTGCTTGTACAGTTACTTTATTAGCTATACTTTGTGTTGTTGATTCTGTTCCAGTTAAGCTAAGGGCAAGATAAATAGCTACTTCTTGTTGTGGTTCTAAATCTCCTACCTTCCATGTAACCGTTTTACTACTACTATTATAATCAGCCAATTTTTGCGTATTACTGTCATTAATGATATAACACTCGTCCTCTTCATTATATATCATATCTGATGCTCTTTTATAAGTCATACCTTCTGGTATTTGGTTAATAGCTTTTAAATTTGTCATCTTTTCATTTGATATATTTTTAATTTTAATGATATAGGCTATTGTACTGGCACTTCCATATTTGTATCTCGCATCAGCTGTTGTTACCATATCAATTTGCAATTTACTTTCTCTTATGGTGTTTTCTACTAAATTGGTTTCGTAAATTGTTTCATCTCCTGGTAAGATTACTTGTGCTTTGGTTCCTACCTTTTTCCCGATGTTTTCCTCTGCTTTTTTTACCCTTACAAAATAACAAAGTTCTATTTCTTTATGTGGTTCCAAGGTTTGAAACAATTGTGGATCAATTTCTTCTACTTCTTTAATATTTTCCGTTGTTTCTTCTTCCTCTTCTTCACTTGGTTCTACATCTTCTTCTGGCTCTTCTGTTTGTTCTGGTTCTTCCTCTTTTTCTATTTCACGTGTTTGTAATTCTACTGTCGTTATGTTGTTATCATCTCGATACCCATTTCTTAGTCCTTCGTCACAAACTGCTTTTGTATAAACTAATTCACTTGGTATTTCATCTTTTACAGTAATATTTTTATACGTTTGATTGGTGTTATTTTTTATTTTAATCGTATATTTTTGTACTTGTCCTTCATAAATATCTTGACCATCTCCTGCTGATACAGTTTTTGTTACTGTAATTGGATCATTGGCTGTTGCTACTGCATTTGCTTCTATAATTTCTCTTTCATAATTTTGTTGCTTCATTTCTTCTGTTACAACATAATTAACTTCTAGTTCATTTTTTCCTTCATTATAATATTCTACTTCTTTGTCATTAGTGCAGGTAACTTGAATTCGATGATTTTCATTTTCTTCTAAATTCTCTACTGTTACATCGCAATTTAAAATAACATTGGTTCCTTTTACTAATTCTGTTTCTACATAAGAGGTTTGTTCTCCTACTAATTGGATTCTAGCTACTTTTCTTCCCGCTTCATTTTCATATATCTCTTCTTTTTCTTTAGCTAATCCTTCTCCATATAATAAGCTTACATTTTTAATGGTAACATCTTGTACTTTTTCTGGAAATTGTACTTCTATCGTTGGATTTTTATATAAGTCATAATTACTTTCATTTGCTACTAAAGTCGTTTTGATTTCTATGTTTTCATTCGTTTTTCCTGCTATGAATTGGCTATTGCTAATTTCCGCTTCTGCTTTGGTTTGTGTTTCTTTTAATTGTATATTAGCTTTTGTTTGTTTAGCTCCAATATTTTCTGTTTCTTGTAAATTTCCTTCTACTATTAATTCTGTCAATTCCTTTATTTCATTTCTTGACTTATATTGTGGTAAAATTGCTTTTTCATGCATTAGATTAAGAATCCCTGTTCTTTCAGCATAATTAATTTCTACTAGAATTTCTTGTTGTCCTTCTTCATAGTTAATACTTACGATATTTTCCTCTTCTTGTACCGTATTTTTTGTAATCTTTTTAATCTCACTTCCATCCAGCCTTTTAATAACTAATTCACCATTTTCTCCTAGTACATTTAATAATTCTTCTTTTTCTACCATAGTTTTTTGGTAAACACTGTTAGCTGCTGAACCATCATTGTAATAAGCATTTCCTTCTGTTATTTGGATTGCTTGTTCAATTCCGTGGATAACGAATATCGATTTTACTCATACTTCTATAACTTTGTTCTTCGTCTGCATATAGTCTTCCTTTATATAATTCTGCTTGGTTTACGATATTATAGGCAATAATTTCTTCTTTTTCTTCTTCTACTTTTGTACTTATTTCTTTTTCAAATGTGGTTCCTTGTTGATCATAAATTTGTATTCTATTTTTTACTTTAATTTCTGTATTAGCTAATTCTTTTCCTTCTTCATATACATAGGTCACAATCATAGTATCTACTTTTTGCTTTCCATAGTTGATCTTTCCATCTTTTTCTTGGTTAGCAATTTGTATCTGTAATCTATTTTCCTCTCTTTGTGATTGTAATTCATTTCTTCCATTGGTTGCTTCTGTTCCTCTTGCTAAAACAGTTGCTTCTTCCATCCCTTCTGGTGCTTCTATTTCTAAGTCTGTTTGTTTGATTGGATAACCATTTGCTTGTAGCCCACTCTTAATCTGCATTTGCACAATTCTCTTGTTTTGTTCTCCTATTTTATAAATTTTATTAGTAATAATTTGTGCATCTAGAATACTTGCTTCTTCACCTTCTTGATATGGACTAGTAAGTGTAATTGGTAGATTTTGTTCCATATTAATTTCTTTTTGGCTTTGATTAGCAGTTGTATATGTTCCTTTTAAAGCAATTAAATTGTCTTTGTTGAATTGGTTTGTATCAATGCTATTTGGTACATCAATTTCTAATCCAATTTTAAACTCTATGCTTTGTTGTGCATTAATTTGCTTTAGGGTAATTTCTCTGTCCTTAATTTCTTCTACGCCTTCGATTTCCTCTTGCTTGAATTTAAAACTTTCATTTTTTAATTCAATTTTTCCGTTCAAATAGCCTTGTTCTTTCACTCTTACTTTTATTGCTAACTTAACATCTTCACTGTTAATTGGCTTTTCAATACTTGATAGTTCTTCTCCTTGTTCATTCACAAAATAGCCACTAAATTCTATATTCTCTTTTCCCACATCTTGAAAAGCATAACTTACAATGTCGCTTGCTAATACAATGACATGTGCTATGGTTATACTAACTATCATCCATATAACAATAAGCGTTTTTAAAACTTTTTCTTTCATGTCTTCACCTTTTCCCTTCTTTACTAAAAAAGACTATTCTACTAATTCTATTGTATTTTGTTTTTCTATGGATTGCAATATTAATTTTTTCCTGTTTTACCAGTTTATTCTACCAATGTCTTCTTGCTTATTAGGGATTTTAGCATATTCAGCTTTACTACTTTTTCTGTTAAGTTTTGACTACATTTATGTTACAATTTTTACAATTTTCTTTTTATTTTCTCTCTTCTCCTTATTTGCGTAGTGAGACAGTAGGGACAGTCCTTAACTGTCTCATTTTTTAAATATATCAAAAATAAAAAAATGAGACAGTTAAGGACTGTCCCCACTGTCTCATATTTTTAGATTACTTTTTTCTTAATGAAGATTATTCCTGCTCCTAAGATAATACATGCCGTTGTTCCAATGATAACTGGTAAAATATAATTTTGGTTTTCACCAGTAGCTGGTGTTACAATGGTTGTTTCTGCCATGCTATCATCTGATTCTGTTGAGCCTGATCCTGGTACATAGTCACCTGGAGTAGATTCTGGCGTACTACCTCCTGGTCTATCTAATTCTACTACTTCGACTTCATTGTCTAATGAAATCTCGTCTGATGTGCTTAATAATTTAGATACTTTAAATTCTAATTTTCTTTGTTCTCCTGGTTCTAACGCTTCATTTTTAAATTTATCGGTATAAAGTATTTTTCTAGTTGCTATGGTTGATTCTTCATTATCTTTATAAACGGTATCAGCAATTAATTTATTGTCTCCTTCTATGATGTCTTTCAATTCTTTTACTTGCCAATCGGTATAAGTTTCGTGATCGAATGACCATCCATTGTCTAAGTAATCGATAATTCCTGTTGGATTTATTGTAATTACTTGTTGTGTATCATCTACATCTCCATATAGATAGAAAATAGGGTCACTGTTTTCTTTTGGGATATAGTCTTTTTCACTTTGATTGATTAGCTTGATTTCATAACCTACTTCTAGTTTAGCTCCCTGGATTAATTCACTATCAAGCTCTAGTCTAACAAATCCATTTCCGGATGTTGTGTTAGCATCTGGCTTCATGTAAGTAACACCATTTCTTTCGCCTTTGACAACTCTGTTTCCATTTTCATCTTCTTCTATGATAAAATCATCTATTGCTTGGCCATTTGCTAAAATCATTTTTAAAGAGGTTACACGTTTGCTTAATGCAATATCTTGTCTTGCTCTTTCTACAATACCAAAGTCTACTCCATTAATTTCATAAACATATTTATCACCTTTAGATGCTGAATAAACAGTATCATATTCTATTCCAATTTCCATGGTTGGTGTAGTTGAATCCATTGTATGAATAGTTCGTTTTTCTTCTGATTCTACATCGTATTTTACCTTCGCCATTTCTGCATCAATATCTTTTCTAGTTTGATAATTGTCCATGGCATCACTGTATCGTTTATTTTCTGGATTTGCTGATGTATGCCACCATTTTCTGTTATTCTGTCTTTCTTTTTCTCGATAAATGGTTCCTTTATAATCTTGCACTGTAATTTCTTTGTCATTTCCATCTTCTAATTTATAAGTTTGACCACCCCATGTGTAGGTTAGTGTATAATCTCCTGGTATGAAGTTTTCAATAACAAAATCTCCTTTTTCGTCTGTCTCAGCTGAGTATGATTTTTCACTTCCCTTATGGTCTACCAAGTTGATTTGTACTCCTTCAATACCTTGCTCTCCCTCTATATATTCTCCATCACCTTGACGAACTTCTCCTGTTTTTAATTCTCCTGTTGTTTCGTCTAAGAATACTTTACCAGTCATTTTTCTTGCATCTGTTACTTCTAAGTCTAATGATGGACTTCTGTCTGTATCGTTTTCAAAGTATTGTTCTCCTGGTACAGCATTTCCTGGATTAGAGTTGTGGTCAATACCTGCATAGGTATTTCCTGCCATATCAAATACAGAATAAGAATTAATTTCTGCTACATTGTCTAAAGCTACTTCCTCATCACTGATAATTCTTCTTACTAATTCTCGATCTAGCTTAAATTGTACATAAATTTTTTGTGTTTCTTTATTTGCTAAATCTGTATTATTGTGAATTATTACTTTTTTGTATTTTTCATTATAAGAGCCACCATCTTCTATAGAAGATGCATCGTAAACTTCTGATAAGCTACCATCTTGATTTACTTTCTTTGACACTCCTACTAAGGTATATCTACTATCATAATAATCTACTACACTATTAACTCTTGTCTTTAAGTTGATATTAGCTTGTAACATCGCTATTTCATAAGTAACAAATACTTCTAATTCATTGCTCTTTTCTTTGTCTTGTGATTCATAGTCAAAGTCAGATTTATAGATTGCTCTTGTATAACTTCCCTGGAATTTTTCTGGGAATTTAACACCAACATTAAATCCTTCCCCTGAATATTCACCTTCGTTTAAGTATCTTTGCCCATATTCATAAATATGATTATTGCCATTAATACTTAATCGAACATTTGCAATATCTTTTCCTAATGTAATATCTGGTTGGTCTCTATCGTATAGTCCTAAGTTGATGTATTTAATTTCCTCTTCTCCTGCTGGGTCATGTAATACATAACCAGAGTCTTTGGTATTAGATGTTATTCTATAGTTTCCAATACTATCTTGTTGGATATAAGAAGGATTTTCTTGATTATCTACACTGGTTTTTCCTGCACTTGTTAAAGTAGCTACTGTTTTGTTTTCATTTAAAGCATAGGTTAGGTCGTTTTTAGTTTCTCCATTTGCATTTGTATTTCTTCTAGTACCAGTTGTTGCTGTTTCTCCTTCTATTACACTAAATCCTGCATTAAATTCAGCTCTTCGTCCACTTTCTATAGCTTTGGATCCACTATTTATACTAAAATCTTTTGGTACATTTTGATAGGTCAATCCATCGTATTCAAATTCAATGTAATAGTATGGTAAATCACTAATTAAAACATCTTTGAATTCGTATTCGCCATTTCCATTATTTCCAGATGTTGTATATTTATTTAATTTACTTGTTTTTGTTTCTTTTACCGTTTTTCCTGTTCTACTGTCTATTAATCTTACTGTTATATTATTAAATAACAAGTCGTGTGTATCTTGGGTACCATCTAGTGATGTTTTAAAATGGTCATTTCTTTCAAATCCTGTTTTTCCATCTGGTTTATCTACCCATACATAACCTGATAATTTAACATAGATTTGCTTGTTCGTAACTAATTTACTATTATTGTTTCCTGATTTAACGGTTGCTACTGAAATTCCTTGGGAAGGATTACATACATAACCATAATTAGGGTTAATTGTTTCATATAATGTATAATCTCCTATTAGTAATCCTTTTATCGTTACTTTTCCTGTTCCTTCTGCTGTAGAGAAGGTAGTAGCTGAACTTCTGTCTACGTATTCTGCTTTATCTGAGTTTGTTGGATTTTTTACCCATTTTCCTGTTTTGTTGTGTTGTAATTGAAATCCTACATTTCCTAATTTTTTATTTCCGCCACCAGTTTTAGTAATAGTTAAATCTCCTCGACCTTCTCCTTCTTTTGCTCCAAATATAATTTGGTTTTGTTTACCATCTCCATATAAGAAGATAAATCTTGCTGTGTAAGCTTTATCCTTTGATTCTTTTGCAGCTTCATTTTTCTTACTTGAACTTCCTGCATCCATTGGTTGTTGGAAACCTTTGTATAATTTTAAATCGGTTCCCATTTTACTAAGATTATCGTCTACAATTCCTGCAATTGCTACTTTCCATGCATTTCCATTTAGAATTCTTCCTTCTCCAGCTTTAATGGATTTGATCGAACAATAAGACATACTTTTTAATGCTTTTACTAGAGTTTTATTTTCACTTTCTACTGTTTTTACAATTATTTTTCCTTTTTCTTTTCCAGCATAGTAGTAAGAAATAATTTTTCCGTCTGGTGTAAGGTCAATAATATTTCTTATAATAAAATCATCAGATCCATTTGCACTTGTTCTGGCATCGATACAGTATTCTCCTATGTGTTGATAAGGAGCCTTGCTATCTCCTTTTGTGTCAGAAGCATCAATCCATTTTCCTATAATTTTAGTAGGATCAAATTCAAAATATTCTTGATCTTTCTTATCTTCTGCTCCTAATGTTGCGTCTTTAGCAGCATCTGACAAATCTCTGTCTGTGCTTGGATTGGTTATATTTGCTGCATTTACCATAGTTGCCATACTAATTAGAGTGATGAAAATGATAAGTACTATTTTATTAATTTTGTTTGTTATTTTATTCATTTTTACCCCTCCTTTTTTTGATAATAATAACTGCTGTAACAATTAATCCTACTAGTACAATTGCTACAATAACTCCAATTGCCATTCCTAAACCGGTTCGGATAGAAATAATTAATTCTGCTGTACTAATATCGTCTTCATTGCTTGCATTATTTCCTGGTGTTGAGTCAACATCTGCTATTAGTTGTTCGTTACTTGCTTTTGCAATTTCTGCTGTGTTAATAGCTGTTCCTGCATTATTTTGTGTCATCGTTTTGATAAGCGTTACTGTTATCGTTTTGGTCTCTCCTGGATAAATAATTTCATTGGCTAATGTAATATTGTGTATGTCTTTATCATCTGTTGTATACCATGATTTGTTAAGTTCTGAATTGAATTTGAAATCGTTTGGCATATGGTCTACAATTTCACTTGCATAACCAGCAATTTCTCCTTCATTTGTAATATCAATACCATATTCTACCAATACAGTTGAGTTATTAACTTGTTTTGCATCAATTTCTACTTTTCCTAGTTTTTGTTTGTTATACTCAATTGTTCTAGTTCCTCCTGCATTTTGGATAATAACTCGATTTAAGTATTTATCTAATTTTAAGTCAAATATTACATTTTTAACTAATCCAACATCGATATCAGTTGTATTGTTATTGTTTACTTCTATTTCATCTGTTACTGCTACTTTTTGTCCATTTACTTCTTTTTCAATGGCATCTGAGTTTTCGTTTTCATTAACTCCTTGTTTTTTATATTCTGTTAAAGAATATAATTTATTGTCATATTCTACTACAACAATGTATTTTCCATTTGGTAATTGCGTAAATTGATATTTTCCTTCACTATTTGTTTTCGTTTCTTTTTCTACATTACCACTTTCTGTACTAATTGCTTTTACTACTACATCTGCAAAAGCTTCTTCTCCTGCTTCTTTTTGTCCATTTTTATTTTCATCTAGCCATACTTTTCCTGAAATCTCATTTTGTACTTCTTTATCATCTGGAACATTAGCTAAGTAATAAGTTACTTTATTAGATTCTATATATTGGCTATAAGCATTTACTTCTACAATGTTAGTTAATTCTTTTGTCTGTGCTAATTTTTCGTCTATAACCGTTTCTATCACTAACTTAATTTCTGATTTCCCAGCTAAAGTTACATCTTCTTCTAATTCATTATTCTCAATCTCTTCTATATTAGTTTCTTGCCCATCTATGATTAAGTATGCTTTTTGAATTACTGCTGCAGATGGCACATTATCTATAATTTTAATAGCTTGTTCTTTTTCACTTGCATTTTTAATAGTCGTTGTATAGATTAATTTATCATCTGTTTGTACTTCTTTTTCTTGTATATTAGCTGTTTGTACTACTGTAATGTCTAATTTTTCTTGTACAATTGTTTTTTCTAATTCATTTGAAGTATAAGTTTCATTATTTACAGTTGATTGTACCATTAAGTTGATGTCTAATTCTTCTTCTTTAAAATCATCTGTTTCTAAACTTACAATAATATCTACTTGCTCTCCTGGTTGTATTTTATTAATCTTAAATTTTGCTACCTGGCTATCCATTCCTAAATAAGTATAAGTTTCACTTTCTTTTATACTTAATTCATCAATGCTAACTTTTTCTGGTATTGGCAATTCTAATTCAACATCTTTTAACTCTTTATCACTTATATTTTTAGTAGACAAAGTAATTGGTAAAGTAGAGTTTGCTACAATTGTTCTTTCTTCATTATAATTACAAATCACATTTAATTTTAGTTTAGCTTCTTTAATTGGATTGCTTACTGTTTGTAACGTTTGTGCTTCTATTCCATCTGCTTCTATCGTAACAGTTCCTTGCGTTTTGTCTCCTACTTTTCCATGAACAGAATATTGATAAGTATAAGTAACGGTTTCTCCATTTTTTACAGTTTCCGCTGTTACCTCTTGTTCTTTTACATTCTCGTCTTCCACAATTCTTGTAACATCCATTTCTCCTGCTGTACTTGTGTCAAATTCTTTCGTTACTCTTCTTACGTAGAAAATTGCATTTTCTTGTTTTGCTGTCATTTTCATATTAGTAATATCTTTTCCCGTGTTATTAGTAACTTTTACAGTTTGTTTTATGGTTTGCCCTTCAAAAATTTCTTGTCCATCTTTTACTTCTTTTCCTGCTGAAGTAGCACTTATTGTTATTTTTCCTAATCCATTTACTACTTCTTCTTTTGCTTCTCCTTCTGTTTGTGTTACTTTCATACTATTGGTTGATAAATAAGTTGCATAATCTTCACTAATCGTTTGGTCTTTATATTGATAAGATAAGTTTAGTTTTTCGTAAGTACTTTGATTTGCTGTTAAATTTTCTGGTATTTTTAATTGATAATTGATGCTTGCTACTTCTCCTGGCTCAACTGTATTATCTTGTAATTCTATCTTATAAGCTCTTACTTTTTCTATTTCTTCTATATTTTCTTTCCATTCTTTGCTATCTTCTGAGTAATAAATTTTAGCATTTTCTATACTAGTTACTACTTTTTCTAGGTCTGCTAAGAATGTACTTTTTAAAGTTTCACCATTTACTTCTTCCGTTTGTTGTTCTGGTAAATTTCCTACTAATTCAATATTTGTAATTGGTTCTTCGTAGTTGTTTAAGATATTTCTTTCAATATTAACAACTTTTTCTCCTTTAGCAGTATCTAATTCACCTTTCATATTTTCATCTGAAATAGATTCTAAAACTGTATTTTCTTCATTATAATTTTCTGCCTTACTATGTACCAATACACCATATTTAGAAACAATATCAAATTCAACTGCTGTTTCTTGTTCTCCTTCTTTTCCATTTTCATTGGTATATTTCATTGTTATATTTGCTTTTTTAGAAGGCATTGTCATATCAAAGGTAATATTAGCATTGATAACAATTTGAATTCCTTCACTTATTTCATTTAAGTAATTGGTTTGTTCTCCTACAAGCTCAATTTCAATTATTTTTCCATCTACTAAAGTTGCTTTTTTAGTTTGTAGTTCATCAGCATATAATTTATGAATACTATTGATTTGAATATCTTCAACTTCTTCTGGTAGGATAATTTGCATTTTTGGATTTTTATACAAATCATTTTCTTCTTTAGATGATTTTAAAAGAGCATTAATTTCCACATTATTTGCTGTTAGTGTAGATAAACTACTTTTGTTCATCATTAATTTGGCTTCTGTTTTGGTATCTAATAATTGTATTGTTTGTTGTTTGCTTGTTTCTCCTACTACTACATTAGTTTCAATAGCTGTTGCTGTTTTTGCCATTTCTTTATCTGTTGTTTTAATGACTTTTGTATGTTCTAAAGAAATAGTTCCTATTCTTTCAATGTTGGTTACTTTAGTTGTAATTCCTTTTACTGTATTTTCGGCATAAGTAATGATAACATTTCCTTCTTGATCCGTTTCTGTAGTATTATTAATCATACATACATGGTTTCCATCTTGATCAACTATGTTTAAATTTCCTTTTTCTCCTATAACATTCATTAATTGTTCTTTGTTAATTTTAGTTTGTGTATAGTAAATATCTGTATAATTACTTGGTTGTTCTTGTACTTCTGTTTCTTCTACAACTCCTAATAAATTTACATTTATGTTAGTTGTATTTTTATATTGTCTATCTACCCCGGCTTGTAATTTGCCTTTGTAGATGCTATTTTCTGTATTTATTATTTCTGCTGAAATAGTAGCATCGCATTCTTCATCATCTTTTATAATAGCTTCTGCTGTTGTTTCTACATTCGTTCCATCACATAGTTCTATTTTTTGATTTGCTACAATTTTTTCTTGGTCTAAAGATGTTCCTGCTTCATAAATGTAAGTTAAAATAACTTCTTCTTCCCCATTAGCTTTCCATTGTCCCTTTTCATTTGTCATATTGATTTTAGCAATATTTCCATTATATTCGAAGCTTTTATTAGTCATATTATTCATTTTTATGTTTTCTTCAACCGTTGGATTAACTTCTCCTATTTTAGGAACTGTTATTTCGATGTCCATATTTTTCATTGGATAATTGTTTTCTTTTATTCCTGCTTTTAAGGATACTTGTAAAACTCTTTTCTCTTGTCCATTTATTTTTAGCATTTTATTAGTGATAATTTGTAAATCATTTTCAAGGTTCTCAGTCTTTACGTCACTGATTAATTTTAATGTTACTTTTTTACTACTGCTAATTTCTTTTTCCTTTTGTGAACTGTCTTTGTAAATTCCTTGCAATTGAATGGTACTTTCCATGTTTAATAAATCCATTTTAAATTCCGGATTTTTTTCAAACTCTATTTTTACTTCTATCTCAGCAGTTGTTCCTGCATTGATTTGGTTTAATGTAATAATATTGTTTTCGATTTTATTAACATATTGACTATCAGAGCTTTTTAGCTTAAAGTTTGTATTTTCTAAATGCACACTTCCATTTAAGTATCCTTCTTTTTTGACAGCAATTTCTATGAACAAACTACTTTCTAATCTGCTCGTTACGATGTCTTGATTTGCTACTTTTTCTCCCTTCTCATTTTTGAAGTAGCTATTAAATTCTATGTTGCTATGATTTGTACTACTATCATCAATCGCATAACTAATTAGATTTGCTCCCACAAAAATAAAATTTGTCATAGTCATTGTTAAAATCATGACCAAAATAACACTAATTTTGAAAACCTTATTTTTCATAGTATCCTCCTTATATCAGGTATTTTTTATTTACCTAATTATTCTAATATATTATATACTGTTCTTAAAATAAATCAATGTTTATTCTTCTTCTTTTGTTTTTTATGTATGTTTTTTTCTTACGGAAATTATGGTTCTTTCTTTTATATTATTTTTTTGTTACATCTTGTAATATTTCATACATAATCACTTTTTATTATACATCATTTTTGTTAGTTTTTCAATGTTTTTGAGACAAAAAGTGCTTTTTATGTTAATTTTTATTTTTGATAAAAAAATATCATAAACTTTTAAGCCAGAATAAGTAAAGTTTTTAATTTTATTTTCATATAATAGCAACAGAGGTGATTGATTTGAATAATATGAATTTTGACGAAAATACAGTAAATAAATTAAAGGATATGATGAACAAGGGAGAATTAAATGATGTAATATCCCAAATTCCACCGGAAATGATACAAAACTTTTCTTCTATGATGTCACAAAATGGTTCTAACAATTCTTCTAACAGTAGTACGCCTAATGCTTCTTCCAATAATGGCAGTTTTGATTTCAGCCAAATTGACATGAATACTATTTTAAAAATGAAATCTGTAATGGATAAATTGAATACTTCCAATGACCCTAGATCTAATTTATTATACTCCCTAAAGCCTTATCTACGTGAAGAAAAAAGAGGAAAAGTTGACCAATATGCTAATTTACTAAATGTTGCTAAAATTGCTGACATTTTCAAAGATAATAATAAGGAGAACCCTCACAATGGCTAGTTTTTATAATAATTATTATCGATATTATCGACCTTATTCTCCACATATACACAGCTTTCCTTCTCCGGAAGAAAAGCAATTGGAAGAGGATAAGCCTTCTCAAAAAAGAGAAGAAAAAAAAGAAACATCATCTAGATTGTATTCCTTTGGTCCTATTAATTTCAAAAATCCCTTCTTCTCTGATGTAGAAGAACCGATCTTTGAAATACTAGGAATCCAATTGTATCTAGATGATATTATTATTCTTGGTTTGTTGTTTTTCTTGTACCAAGAAGGGGTACAAGATGAAACGCTTTTTATCGCTTTAATTTTACTATTACTTAGCTAATGTTTTTATTCTATTATAATTTTATTATTGTCGATACTAACATAAGCTTGTTTGTGTAATGGCTCTTCATCACGGTCAATTTCTTTTACAATATTAGCAATTCTAATTTGCACAGTATCAACTAAACCTGCTGCTATAATAGCTTGTTTATTTCCTTTTGCTCCTGCATGAGCAAGCCCTCGCAAAGCTCCTAATACTATAATATTGTCAGATGCCATTACTTCTGCCCCAGAATTAACATCTCCAATAATAACTAGACTTCCTTCTGTTTCTATTTTTTGTCCAGAACGTAAAGAGCCTCGATGGAATTTTGTTTCTGATACCGCAATTTCCTTTTCAAATGTCTTTTTAATACTATGAAGTCCTAAGCTTTTTGGCATATCAAATTCAATTTCTACATCAATCTTACTTTTAATAAGTTCTTGTATCTCATCAATTTCTTTATTTTTTAATATTTTACCTGTCACCATAATTGGTGTTTTTTCATCTTTATACAATTTTTTTAGTTCTGGTAACTTCTTCTTTAAAGCTTCAACAATTTGAATTTGTTCTGCCTCATCGCTTAATTTGATAATAATTTCATTTTTCTTTAAATTAATGCTAACACAATTTCTCATTTTTACATCCTCTCTTTCTAGCGCATGATTTCTACATAAGGTGTGGCACTCATATCTTCTTCTACGTTTTGTGTATTCATACCAAAATATTCTGCCATGATATCTCTTACTACTTCAGCTGTATAGTTTCCATGTCCACCATTTTCTACCATTACCACAATTGCAATTTCTGGGTTTTCAAATGGTGCAAATCCTACAAACCATGCATGTACTTTGTTATTAGGTGCTTCTGCTGAACCAGTCTTACCACCAACGCTAATATTGAAGTCTTTAAATCTTACATAAGCTGTTCCTCCACTATCACTGGTAACGGATTTCATTCCTTCTAGTACAGCTTTTAGATTTGCTTGGTTCATTTCTAAGTTTTCTGTATTGTCTTCCTCTAAACCTAATTTTTTATTTACAAATTTATTAATTTCTTCTCTCGATGTTTCAGAACCGTCTGCATTTCTTATGGTTTTTACAATACTAGTATCTATTTTTTTACCACCATTTGCTAACATACTGATATATTTTGCCATCTGTAAAGGACTAAACTCATTATCACTTTGTCCAATTGCAGCTTGTAATGTATTTCCTGGACCCCAAGGCTCATTTGGATGTAATCGTGCCCATGTTTCTTTACTCGCTAGAGCTCCTGCCGTTTCACTTTGCAATTCAATTCCTGTTTTAGAACCTAAACCAAAATATTTTGCTACTCTTACTAAATTGTCTATTCCCATTCTATCCGAAGTTTCATAGAAAAAGTAGTTACATGATTTTTCTATCGCTCCTGAAACATTTAAATATCCATGTCCTCTATGATAATCTGTATAAATCCAACATCTTGGTTGATAATCTCGATATCTCGTATAGACTCCTGTATCATTAATTGTGGTTTTTAAATTAATCACTCCTGATTCTAATCCTGCAATAGCTGTTACCATTTTAAAGGTAGAACCTGGTGAGTAGGAATTCTGCATTCCTTTATTAACGAGTGGTTTTGCTTCATTGTCTCGATATTTCGCCCAATTTTCATTGCTAATTCCTCCCACAAAATCAGCTGGAGTATAATCTGGATAACTTGCCATAGCTAATACTTCTCCAGAATTCACATTCATAACAACTGCTGCTCCTGCTTTTGCGTCATAAGCTTTTCCAAAACCTCCTGTTGCTATCTTCTGTATGTTAGATGCTAATGCATTTTCTGTTATCCTTTGAAGGTTCGCATCAATGGTAAGTACAACATCAGAACCTGCTATAGCTTCTTCTGCAATATATTCTGCTGTTGTTGTTCCATCTACTGCCATATCAATTTGTTTTGTTCCGTTTTTTCCTTTTAGGTACTCTTCAAATACACTTTCAATTCCTGTTTTTCCAATGATATCATTTTGACTATAATAGTTTTTTCTACTTTCATATTCTTCACTACTAATTTTTCCTGCATATCCCAATATATGAGAAGCTAAATTCCCAGAAGTGTATTCTCTTACTGGTTGTACTACAATATTGATACCAGCAAACTTCTCAGAGCTTTCACTAAATTCTGCTACTGCTTCTCTTGGTATTGTTTCTGAAATAGTTACTGCTCTTATGCTACTATACCCTTTCTGTGCAATTAAATAGCGAATTCCTATTATTTTTCGAATTTCTTGTAAATTTGTATTTTTTATTTTGTATCTATCTCTAAATTTGTAAAAAACCTGTTCGACTGTCATTTCTTCCTCTATATTATTACTTTTCTTCCATTTTGCTAAAGTTTCATCTGCTATTGTAAATTCAAATGGCTCTATTTTTATTGGAAATATATCAGCATAAGAACATTCATATTTTTCTAACACTTGTATCATATTTAGTATCGATTGATTTAGAGTATCTGTATCAACTTTACTTTTATACATTTCTAAAGAAAATTCCATTTTAGAAGTAACTAGCGGTGTTCCCGTTTTATCTAAAATTGCTCCTCTGGATGCTTCTAATGTACTTTCTCTTGTTAATCGTGTATTGGATTGCTCTCTATATTCTGCTCCATGTACAATTTGAAGGCTAAATAATTTGGCAATTAAAATAATTCCAACTATGTAAGTTATAACTGTTAAAATGTTAAATCTTAAATTAATATTGGCTTTTTTACTCATCTTTCTCCTTACCAAACTCTCACCTTCTTTTACTTAATTCACTATTTTTACTCAAATTTAATTATATTTTTTATAAAGTGTCATTCGGGGGGACCAACAAGATTACAAACTGTTACTTTTGTTACAGTTTGTTCGCTGTTGGGAGACACTTTAGAAAAAATACTAATAAATTTTATTTTCACTAAGAATTATAAGTTTTTAAAAATACCTCGTTAAAATCTTATTCCCCTTATATTCATTCTCAATATAATAGCCAAATTTCTGTATGATTGGGTACAAAATAATTGTCAAAATTAAATTATAAATAATTTCTATTATCAAAATTCTAATAAAATGAAATAACTCCACATTAGTTGCTAAAATAAAATAATTTAATACATAGACTAAAACCTCAAAAATAGCAGTTGCTACTATTCCCATTACCATAATTGTCATTCTACTATCTTTCGAAAAGTTCTTATCAAACACAGCTGATAAAAACCCAATTAGCCCAAGTCCAATACAATTAACTCCCACTTTGGTTCCTATTATAAAATCTAATAATAGCCCCATAATTAATCCATAAATAGCTCCCATTGTTTTAGTACCAAATAATCCAATAAATAAGACTAATATAACAAATAAATTAGGCATAATGCCAGCAATATTAAACCAACTGAAAAAGTTCGCTTGCAAAAAATAAATTAAAATAGCTGTTACAATTAAAATAATATTGATTACTGTCTTTTTCAATTGATTCCCTCCCTCATTTTATTGATTTTTGATAACTAATACCGTACCTAATTTATCAAAATCTACCGCTGTTTGTATTAAAGCATAACGATCTGTCATATTTTGTGTATTGGTAACTTTTTTAACTGTTCCAATATGAATTCCTTTTGGATAAATTCCCCCTAATCCTGATGTTTCAATTCCATCTCCTTGAATAATATTGGCTTCGGTTGGAATATACATAGCTTTTAATGTTGATTTATCATCTAACGTTCCTTTACACACAATACTATCTTTCGTTGTACTCATGGAACAACTAATAGAACTTGCTGTATCAATTATAGTCTGCACTTTGGCTGTTGTATTTGTTACGGAAACAACATGTCCCACTAGACCTTCGTTCCCAATAACTGTCATATTTTTTTCAACACCATCTTTTTTTCCTAAATTAATGACGATTGTTTTAGAATAATTACTAATATCTTTATTAATAACATAACCAGGTATTGTTTTATATTCTCCATACTTTTCTGTTAAATTGACATATTCTTTCAGGGTTTCATTTTGTGTTTTGATATTTTCTAGCTCTCTTAATGATTGCTCTAATTCACTATTTTTCTCTTTTAATTTTTCATTTTCTTCTTTTAAATTATTAATGTCTGTAAAAAATGTATGGTTCCCACCTATTTTATTTTTCAAATAGGTTAATCCATTTTGAATTGGCATAACTAAATTACTTGCTACATTTTCAAAAAAAGAATTGTCAGATTCTCCATTTGAAAAGATAACAATCAATATTAAAATAACAATCGTTATGATAATTCCTATCATTCCCGCTTTTTTATTTCGATACATTTTTTACTTTCTCCTTCTACTATTAACCAATACCGTCTTTAGCCTTTCTAAGTCCTCCAAAGTTTTACCAGTTCCTCTAACAACACAATCCAATGGGTTCTCTGCTATATAAACTGGCATTCCTGTTTGCGCACTCAACAATTTATCTAAGTTTTGGATTAAAGCTCCTCCTCCTGCTAGTACAATTCCTTTTTCCATAATGTCAGATGCTAATTCTGGTGGTGTTTTTTCCAAAGTCATTTTTACAATTTCAACAATTTTGCTAACAGATTCTTTAATAGCTTCTTCAATTTGTGTTGATGTTACTTTTACATTTCTAGGCAAACCATCTGTTAAATCTCTTCCCCTTACTTCCATTGACATTTCGGTCATAAGTGGCATGGCACATCCAATTTGCATTTTTATTTGCTCTGCTGTTGTTTCACCAATGGCTAAGTTCATTTCACGTTTAATGTAATTTACAATGTCTTCATCTAATTCGTCTCCTGCTACACGTAAAGAGTGACTTATAACAACTCCTCCTAATGAAATAACAGCTACTTCTGTAGTTCCTCCCCCAATATCTACAATGATACTTCCACTTGGTTCTCCTACATCTAAAGATGCCCCAATAGCAGCTGCCATCGGCTCTTCAATTAGGTAAACTTCTTTCGCACCTGCCTGAATAACAGATTCTTCAACTGCTCTTTCTTCTACTTCTGTAATTCCAGAAGGAACACCAACTACTACTCTTGGTCTTCCTACATTATATCTTCTTCCTACTTTTTCAATTAGATTTTTAAGCATTAATTGGGTAGCTGTAAAATCTGCAATAACACCATCTTTTAGTGGTCTTACTGCCTTAATTTGCTCTGGTGTTCTTCCGTAACATATCTTTTGCTTCATTTCCTGTTGCCATAATATTTCCTGTTTTTCTGTCAATTGCAACAACAGATGGCTCTTTTAATACAATCCCTTTTCCTTTTAATGTTACTAAAATATTAGCTGTTCCTAAGTCAATTCCTATGTCTTTTGACCCAAATGTAAAAAGTTTCATTTTATTTCTTTCCTTTCTTAACTCTTTTTTCTTTTAGTCTTTTGTATCTTGAACCATTTTAGAAAAAATACTTGTGTATGTTTTATTTCCAATTACCAAATGGTCTAACAATTGTATTTGTAATAAATTAGCTGCTTCGTATAAATGGTTTGTAAACACGATATCTTGCTGACTTGGTGTAGCATCTCCTGTTGGATGATTATGTACTAGAATTATTTTTGGCGCACCTATCTTAATCGGTTCTTCTAACACATCTTTCATTGAAATGCTAGCAAAATTTGTCCCTCCGCATTGCAATATTTTTTATTTTTAGAATTTCATTTTTACTATTCAGCAAAATTACTTTTGCTACTTCTTTATTTTGAAATCTTAATTCTTCCATCATGATTTTAGCTAAATCATAAGGTGTATTTATTTTGACTTTTTTTACATGATTTGGTGTTGTCATTCGGCTTGCTAATTCTCCTACTGCTTTGAGCTGAATTGCTTTTACTTTTCCAATCCCTTTTATTTTCATTAATTCTTCTATTGTTATATTTCTTAAAAAATTAATTCCCTCTGTTTTTGTATCTCCTAAGTTTAATATTTTTTGTGCTAGTTGAACAGAAGTTTCTTGTTTACTTCCTGTTTTTATGATAATAGCTAACAACTCTGCATTAGATAATACTTTTTCACCATACCATTCTAGTTTTTCATAAGGTCTCTCTAATTCTGGTAATTCTTTTATTTTGATTGGCAATTAAATCGTTCCTTTCTTGTTTTTAAATTGCCCCTTATACTTTTTTATAAATAAATATAGCTAGTACCATTCCAATGATACTGGATATACTAATTTTAAACATTAATGCAAAAGTGATTTTCATAACACTTAAGTCTAATATAATTGGATTTTCTAATCCAAAACTTTGGCTATAAGATAACCACCAAAGCCAATTCACTTTTGATGCTAATTCTCCTAATAGTCCCCCCACTACTAGTCCTGATAATATAAATATTAATAAGATCCATATATTCTTTTCTTTCGTTGCCATTTTCTACCTCCATTTTTCCGTTTTCTCTTACGGATATTGCATTTTTATTCTACTTTTGGTATTATATCTTGATTTAACATTTTTTTCAAGTGAATTGTTATATTTTTTCCATTTTAATTACCAAAAATTGTGGCTTTCCATATAATAATAGAAGTAGTATAATATAATTAATAGAGATTAAGGAGGAAGTTATCTTTATGAAAATTGAAAAATTAACAGAAAATAAAATTCGTGTTATTATAAATTCAGATGAATTAGAAACTAAAGACTTAAATGTACATACCATTATGACAAAAGCTATTGAAACACAAGATATTTTTGGTACTATTTTAAAGAAGGCTGAAAAGGAAGTGAATTTTTATACAGATGGTTGTAAATTACTAATTGAAGCTTTTTCTTCTTTGGAAGATGTTTTAGTTTTTACGATAACAAAATTTTCATCTGACAATGAAACAAAAAAGAAAAAGCTAGTTGTTAAAAGAAAATCTTTTAGCAAAGCATCTAATTATGTAATTTGTCAATTTCAAAATTTCGAAGCTTTTTGTGAATTTTGTAATACTATTAAATCTTTACATAAAGTAGATGTTGCTAAATTATCTAAAAATATTGCTCTTTATGAATGGAAACATAATTATTATCTGATTTTAAAAAATATAAATACACAATACGAAAATAGTGGATTATTTTATTCAACTTTATCTGAATTTGGAAAACTTGTCTCCTTTTCAGAACATTTTGAATCAAAATTATTAGAACATGGAAAAGTTGTTATTAAGAAAAATGCTATTGATATTGGAATAAATTTTTTTGCCAATTAAATTTTTTGCCAAGAGGAAACGTCCCTCTTGGCAATCTTTTAATATACATAATTTTGTGGATTATAAGCTACTCCATTTACTCTTACTTCTAAGTGTAAATGTGGTCCTGTTGAATTTCCTGTTGATCCAACAGATGCTATCGTTTGTCCTTGAGATACTTGTGTTCCAGCTGATACATATAAACTATGGCAATGTCCATAATAAGTTTGGACACCATTTGCATGTGTAATTACTATCATATTTCCATAAGAACCTTTTCGTCCTGAAAAAGTTACCGTACCTGATGCAGCTGCTCCAATCGGGGTTCCTGTTGAGGCCGCAATATCTAATCCTGTATGAGAAGAACTTCTTATACTACTTCTTACTCCAAATCTTGATGTAATAATCCCTGATATTGGTCTAGTCAAATTAATTCCAATATTGGCTTTTCCTCCTGAGGTTTTTAACGATGTATTAACACTTCCTGTTGTTTTCGTTATTTTGGCTGTTTTTACTGTCTTAACTGGTTCTACATATAATTTAGATACTGCTTCTTCTGCTGTTACTATATCCTTCCTATCTACTTCGTATTTTTCTACAATAGCTATCTTTTCCATATTAGAACTATTTTTTTCTTTTAAAGTATTTACTACTTTTTCTGCTTCTTCAAAATTAGAAACATATGATTTTTCTTCTTCATTATCTAAAATAGCATAATAACGGTAGTACATAACTCCTTGTTGTTTTACTTTGTCATATATTTCGTTATCATTCGTTACAATGTTTCTTTTTAACAAACATAATTTGTAATTAGGAAGATTGGCAACTTGTACAAATGCTATATTTTCATTTTCGCTTTCTCCCTTTTCTATATACTGATTGATTTTATGTTGTAACTCTGCTTTGTTTTCTGTATACCCTACTTGTTCTCCATTCATAAAAACACTATAGGTAGGCTTGTATAGAAAAGCTATCGCTCCTACTATTAAAAAGGTAGATATCATAAAAAGAACGATAAACTTAATACTTCTCCTGGTATATATCATTACTTTTCTAAACATTTTTATCATCAATCTCCTTTGTACAAAATCTATTGTAATAATATTGTAATATTTATCTTTTTGCAAAGAGATTGCATACCCAATTTCCGTAGGTTTATTTCATTTTTTAAGCTTTATCTTCATTTTTTTTCATTTATCTTTCATTTTCATTTTTTAATGGTTTTGAAATTAAAGAAAATTGCCAAAAAGACCGTCCTTTCTAGCAATTTTCTTTGATTAAAACTTATTGTTGTAATTCTGTTTTTACTGTACTAATTTCTGTTGTAGTTGCTTTTTGCGCAGGTACATAGTATCCTTTTGCTTGTGCTATTTTAAATAGTTCATATTGAAAACTTTCGTCATTATTTCTAATTTGTTGGAACGTTTGTCTTAATTGCATATTTTCTGATTCAGATATGGCTGTTTGATAAGCGGTTAAATCTGCTTTTACACTTCCTAATATGTCATTTACCATTATTTTTTCATCCATTTTCTTTACCTCCTCCTAATTGTTTAAAAATGTCATTAATTTTTGTTTTGTGTTTAACGCATCTTGTGCTGATTTTGAAAATAATTGTTTTATTTGAGGGTCAACAGCTTGTGAAGAATAAGTATTTAACTTTTGATAAGCGGTTTCATGTGCTCCAATTAAGTGTCTTAAGTGTTGTAATTCGATCTGATTTAAATCTGCCATTTTTATCCTTCCTTTCTTTTCGTATTCTTACTTTATTTTTTCCTTTTTTTAAAATTTTATACAAGAAAAGTAAAAATAAAAATTTTAGAATAGTTGGATTTATGAATTATATGCTAAAAACATAAACAATCAACTTACTATTTTGAACAAAACTTTTGAGATATCGAAAATAATTAAGGTAGAAAATTCCAAAAATTTCCTACCTTAATTATTAATATTTATCTTAATTTTCTTCTTTCATTAACTTTGATCTTTTAGTCTTATAATATAATAAACTGGATGATTATAAGAAATTTTAACTGGTCCCCATGTTGTAAATGTGTAATTACTCATAGTCCCCTTTCCATTTTGTCCCCTTCTTCTACCTGCATCATACCATTTTCCATTTCCTGCATATGCGTTAACATGTCCTTTATAGGTAAGAATATCACCTTTTTTAAGTTTTCCTTCTCTAACTAAAGTTTTTGGTCTTTTTGCTCCTCCAATTCTAGTAACAGTTGCATATTTTTTCACAGTACTTCTTACCCTTGTTTTATTATTATTACACCACTTAATTGCTCCTGTAGACATCATTCCATAAAATTTTTGATCAGCCGTAAGAATACCACATTCATGTAATCCCCAAGCTATATAAGACGAACAGTTTGTTGTTAATACTTTAGAATTTAATGAGCTTTGAAATGTCTTTTTCAATGGTAATTTATTTATACTCCTTCTTCCATTGGTATATTTCCAATATCTTCCTGCTTTGTAATCAGCCTGTACTTTTTGTGACATCCTCTCTAAGGCTGCTACAAAACTTGTTACATTCTTGCCTTTTATATTATCTTTCTTTGGAGTTATTTTTAGTTCTTCTGCATTTGGATCCACTTTAAAATGCATAGTTCTAACCGCTTTTTGACCACTATAATCCTCTGTTATAACCCTAAATCTATAAATATCATCAACTTTCTTAAATTTTGTTAAATCAATCTCTACTTTTTGCTCATATGCCGCTAAATCTGTAAATTTATAAACTTCTTTATTTTCATTATTTGCATCTTGTATCTTTGCATATTTTGTTCCACCATTATCTTTAATTCCTAAAGACATTTTATTTCCACCTGCGGTAGGATTAATAACTCTTGGAGAGTCGTTCACAGCATAATACTTAACTGTTTTTCCTTTTACTTTTTTTGATTTTACACGAATTTGGAAATATGACTTTTGAGTATTTCCTGTTTTATCTTTTACTACTACATAGAATTGATTTTCTTTTCCTTTTAATAGTTTATCATGTGATAACGTGTATATACAATTTTTACTGTTCTCTGTATTAGCTGAAGAAAAATCAATTTTTTTCTTTTCGCCTTTCGAATTTACTGTATATAATTGTACATAACTGATTTTATTATTATCTTCCATTCTAATGGTAATATCCGCTAATTTTTCTTTATCAACTGTAAGATATTTTCTTGGTGCATTATTAAATCCTAAAAATCCTAATGCAACTGCATTACTAGAATAAAATACACTATTCATAGCAATAATTAGAATTACTAAAACAATCATCATTATTATCTTATTTATATTTTTTAAATTCATATTGACATCCTCCTTTGTACAACTTTCTTCTCTAATTATAACATATTTTTACCAAAAATACAAGTTCCTACATAAAGAGCGCATTTTTGCAATTTTTTTATTAGTCTGTTGATAAAGTAAAAAACCTTTGTAATTTTCTTTTTATATTAAACAAACTAAAAATAGATAAACATTTCTATTTATCTATTTTTTATTTTATTTAGCTTTGATTTTTTAATCTTATAATATAATAAGCTGGTTGATTGTATGTAATCTTAAGTGGACCTAAAGTTGTAAATGTATAATTACTTCTTGTTCCTTTTCCATTTTGTCCCATTCTTCGACCTGCATCATACCATTTACCATTTCCTGCATATACATTAGTATGTCCTTTATAAGTAAGAATGTCTCCTTTTTTTAGCCTTCCTTCTTTAATTAAAGTCTTTGGCCTTTTTGCTCCACCAATTCTAGTAAGAGTTGCATATTTTTTCAAAGTAGATTTTACTTTTGTTTGACTATTCTTTTTATAGGTAATTCCTCCTGAATTGTTTCCATAGAATTTTTGATTTGCTGTAAAGATACCACAATCATGTAATGCCCACATTACATAGTCTGCACAGTTTGTTGTTAATACTTTAGAATTCAGTGCACTTTGAAATGTCTTTTTAAATGGTAATTTATTTTCACTATGTATTCCATTGGTATATTTCCAATATCTTTTTGCTTTGTAATCAGATTGTACTCTTTGTGATATTCTCTCCAAAGCGTTTATAAAACTTGTTACATTTTTATCTTTTGTCACTTTATTAGATGTATTTTTCTTATCTTCGATTGTTGGTGCTGGCGCATTTGGATCTACTTTAAAGTATATCGTTCTTATTGCTTTTTGAGAACTATAATCTTCTGTTATAATTCTTAATTTATAAACTTCATTATCAGCCTTAAATTTGGTTAAATCAATACTTACTTTTTGTTCATCTGCTCCTAGTTCTGTAAATTTGTGAATTTCTTTGTTTTCATTGTTAGCATCTTGAATTTTTACATATTTTGTTCCAGCATTATCTTTAATTCCTAAAGATAATACATTCCCTCCTGCAACTGGATTAATTACTCTTGGCGCATCATTTAGTGCATAATACTTAACAGTTTTTCCATTTATCTTTTTAGATTTTACAGAAATCTTAAAATATGAGTATTGGATATTTCCTGTTCCATCTTTTATTTTTACATAAAATTGTTTTTCTTTCCCTTTTAACAACTCACTATGTGACAGTGTATAGATATGGTTTTTACTGTCATTGGTATCTGCTGAAGAAAAATTAACTTTTTTCTTTTCTCCTTTTGAATTTACTGTATATAATTGTACAGAACTAATTTGATTATTATCTACTATTCTAACTGTAACATCTGCTAATTTTTCTTTATCAATTGTAAAATATTTTCTTGGTGCATTATTAAAGCCCAAAAATCCTATTGAAGCTGCACTACTATAATGAAATACACTACTCATAGAAATTAATAAAGCTGTTATGATACTAATTATTATAATTTTCCTACTATTTCTTAGTTTCATACGAATTCACCCCTTTGTATAACCTTCCTTTTTATTATATCACTTTCTTATTAAGATTGCAAATTTCTACATAAAATTACAAAAAAGCATTTTTTATAATGCTTTTTTGAATTTATTCTATAATTTCTAAGTTAGCAAATCTTGCCATTAACCTTTTATGTCCAACTTTGTCAAAATTAATATCTACTTTTAGATCTTCTCCTTCTGGCTCTACTATATTTATGGTTCCTTCCCCAAACTTTTTATGGAAAACTCGAACTCCTGCTTCAAATTGGGACAAATCTACATTTCGATTAGATGATGCTTTTTTTCCTAAATTATTTAAGAAACTTTCTGCTGTTCGAAAAGCAAAATTATTGCTAGTTTTCGCTGCCATTACTGGTTCCCTTTCCTCTACTTTATAAGTTTTAATATTTCCATTGTTTTTACTTCCATAAGTCCATGTATAAGAAGAATCTCTAAACATTTCTACTTTATTAGAAGTTTGTCCAAAAGCTTGCTCATACCCTTCTAATAATTCTTCTGGAATTTCTTGCAAAAATCTGGATAGTGGGTTATAGCTAGTTGAACCAAATATCGTTCTTTGCTTACTACAAGTTAAAAACAAGTTTTCTTTTGCTCTTGTAATTCCTACATAACATAAGCGTCTTTCCTCTTCTAATTCTGTTGGTTCCATCATAGCTTGATGCCCTGGGAAAATCCCTTCTTCCATTCCTACTAAAAATACAACTGGAAATTCAAGTCCTTTAGCACTATGTAATGTCATTAAAGTTACCATTTCTTCTGTTTCTTCCATATTATCTAAGTCACTTGATAAAGTAATTCCTTCTAAAAATTCACTTAAAGAATTTTCAGCAAATTCTTCTTCAAATTCTATAGCAACTGTCAAGAACTCCTCTAAGTTTGCTATTCTGTTTTCTGCTTCTATGGTATTTTCTTGTTCTAATGCTTTGGTATAGCCAGATTTTTTTAACGTTACTTTGATTAGTTCGGAAATGGTTAGTTTGTCCTTTTGTTCTTTTAATTCTTCAATAATGTTTACGAATTCTCTAGAATTTAAGAATACTCTATTTAATCCATATTCGTCTGCCTTTTTTATAATTTCATACATAGATGTTTCACTAGCAATGGCTAGTTGTTCTACTTTATCTAAGCTTGTCTTCCCAATTCCTCTTTTCGGTTCATTGATAATTCTTTTTAAACTTAGGTTGTCACTACTATTTTGGATTAATCTTAGATAGGCAATTAGATCTTTTATTTCTTTCCTTTCATAGAATTTTAATCCACCTATAATTTTATAAGGAATGTTTTCTCTTCTAAAAATGTCTTCGATTGCTCTGGATTGTGTATTCATTCGATATAATACTGTAAAATCTGAATATTTATAGTATTCTTCTCTTTTTAAATGTTCTATTTGCTCTACAATGTAAGCACCTTCGTCATATTCATTATCAGCTTGGTACACATGTGGCAAATTTCCTTCTTCGTTCTGTGTCCAAAGCTCTTTTTTGTATTTTACTTCATTATTTTTAATAACGCTATTAGCTGCTTTTAGGATATTTCCTGTACAACGATAATTTTGTTCTAGTTTTATAATCTTTGTCCCTGGAAAGTCTCTTTCAAAGTTTAATATATTGGAAATGTCTGCTCCTCTAAAGCTATAAATTCCTTGGTCATTATCTCCTACTACTGTAATGTTTCCATTTCTAGAAGCTAATAATGTAATTAAGGTAAATTGTGCTTTATTTGTATCTTGGTACTCGTCTACCAATACATATTTAAATTTGTTAGAATAGTATTCTAATATGTCCGGATTTTCCATCATAATTTTTATCGTATAATTTATGATATCATCAAAGTCTATGGCATTGTTTTCTTTTAATCTTTTTTGGTACAACTCATATACAGTTGCAATTTTTTCTTTTCGAAAATCTCCATTGGCTCTTATTCTATATTGTTCTGGTTCTAACATTTCGTTTTTGGCATTACTAATTTCTGATAACACACTTCTGTCTGTAAACATTTTATCATCAATTGCTAAATCCTTTAAGCAATTTTTGATAAGTGTTTTTTGATCACTAGTATCAAATATGATAAAAGAAGAGTCAAATCCAATTCGATCAATAAATCTCCTTAAAATTCGCACACAAATGGAGTGAAAAGTTCCCATCCAGATATCTTTTGCTATATCTCCTACTAGATTAGTAATTCTTTCTTTCATTTCATTGGCTGCTTTGTTAGTAAAAGTTATAGCTATAATGTCCCAAGGTTTTGCTCCCTTTTCGCCTATCAAATAAGCTATTTTATGTGTTAGTACTTTTGTTTTCCCACTTCCTGCTCCAGCAATTACCAGACATGGTCCCTCTGTATTGGTTACAGCTTCGTATTGTTTATCGTTTAATCCTTCTAATATATTTGGCATTTTTTTCTCCTATTCTGATTCCTTATTTTGTTCTTGATTATATCTTCTCTTCTAAAAAAAGTCAATAGAATTTTAAGATTTTTCAAACATTTTTTCGCTTTTCGTCTCAAGACATATCCGCCTATTCCCTAAAACAGGAATTAAAGGAATATCCCTAAATCCCTGTTGCAAAAATTCCAATTAAAAATCCTATCATATTTCCAACAGCAGTCATTCTACCATGATATAGATGATTCGCTTCTGGCACCAATTCTCCTGACACAATGTATAACATAGCTCCTGCTGCAAAACTTAAGCAAATGGCTATAATTTGCTGTGAGATAGAACCTATAATAGCCCCAAAAAATGCTCCTATTCCCGTAGTAATACCAGATAATACTACATAAAAAATTACTTTAGATATTTTCATTCCTCCATTTTTCATAGGTACTGCCATCGATATTCCTTCTGGTATATCATGTAAACAAATAGCTAATGCTAAACTTAACCCTAATTTCATAGATGCTTCAAATCCAGAACCAATAGCTAATCCTTCTGGAAAGTTATGTATTGCCAATCCAATAGATACGATAATTCCTGTCTTTAATAATGTATTACTTTCTTTTTTTATTTCTGCCTGCTTATTAAACTTTTTCTCTACTAATAAGTCACAAAATACCATTCCAATAATTCCTATTATAATTCCTATCACGACATTAACAATAGAGCTAAGCCCTAAGGCCTCTGGTATTAAGTCAAAACAAATAACTGCCATCATAAGCCCAGAAGCAAAAGCTAATATAAAACTTAAAAATTTATTGGAATGTTTCTTTATAATAACTCCTAGAATTCCTCCGAATAGTGGTACCAAAGGTTCCAAAAAATAAACCTAAAAGTGTTGTTTTGATAATTCCTTCCACATCTTTCTCCTTTTTTCCTTTTTCTTCTAGTTTATTAATAGCCTTCCTATTTTATTCTTAATTTCAGGTATGCATAATATTTGTTTTTATGCACAACTCAATAAATAGCATATGTAAAGGGTATAGACATCAAAAAAACTCCCTAGTGTTGCTAGGGAGCGTTTCTGTTTTATTCTTCACCTTTTAATCTTTCTGCTCTATCTGCTGCAATTAAATTATCTATCATCTCGTCAATGTCACCATTTAAGAAGTTTTCCATTTGATAAATACTCATTCCAATTCTATGGTCTGTAATTCTTCCTTGTGGATAATTATAAGTTCTTATTTTTTCGCTTCTGTCTCCTGAACCTACTTGAATTCTTCTAGCATTTGTAATTTCGCTATCTTGCTTTTCTTTTTCAATTTCATATAGTTTCGTTTTTAACATTTTCATAGCATTGTCTTTATTTTGGAATTGTGACCTTTCTGTTTGACACTCTACTACAATTCCAGATGGTTCATGAATTAATCTTACTGCTGATGAAGTTTTATTAATATGTTGTCCTCCTGCTCCAGATGCTCTAAATACTTCCATTTTAATATCAGCTGGATTGACTTCAATTTCTACGTCTTCTACTACTGGTAATACAGCAACAGTTGCTGTTGATGTATGAATTCTTCCACTACTTTCTGTATCAGGAACCCTTTGTACTCTGTGTACACCACTTTCAAATTTCAACCTACTGTATACACCTTTTCCTGTAATCATAAAGGATATTTCTTTGTATCCTCCTAGCCCTGTCTCGTTTTCATTCAATACTTCTAGTTTCCAACGTCTTTTTTCTGCATACATAGTATACATTCTAAATAGAGTCCCTGCAAATAAGGCTGCTTCTTCTCCTCCTGCTCCTGCTCTAATTTCACACATGATATTTTTATCATCATCTGGATCTTTAGGAATTAACAGAATTTTTAGTTCTTCTTCTATCTTTGGCAAGTTTTCTTTTGCTTCATAATATTCTGCTTCTGCTAATTCTTTCATTTCTGGGTCTTGCATTAGCTCTTCTGCTTCTGTCATTGCCTGTTTTACTTTTTTATATTCTCTAAATTTTAATACTATATCTTCTATACTTGCGTGTTCTTTCATTAGCTTTTGCCACTCGGATTGGTTTGCTATTACTTCTGGGTCTGCAATTAATTTTGTTAATTCTTCATACCTTTTTTCTACTGCTTCTAACTTTTCAAACATAATCATTCTCCTTTTTTGATTTTGCTTTTGGTATTATACTACATTTTTCCAATTAATTCAAGAGAAGAATATCTCAAGTTTGGAGTTTTTACATTTTTACCCAATTAAATTCTAGTTGCAAGTCCTCTAAAATTTCTCTTTCTCGATTGGTACAAGTAAAAATTAAAATTTGATGGCTTCTAAATCTAGTAGTCATATATTGTAAAATATTTTTTAATCTTTCACTATCATAATATGCAAATGCTTCATCTAAAATAATTGGCATCTTCTCTTCTGATAATTCTTCTGCCATAGCAAGTCTTAAAGAAAGATATAATTGGTCAATCGTTCCAATACTTAATCGAGAAGCTGGTATATAATTTCCATTTTCTAATTCTACAACCAATCCACTATCATCGTTAAACCTTACATGCTTATATTTTCCCTCTGTAATTTCAGAAATCGTTTCTGATAATTTATCTGTAAACTTAGGGGTAACTGTGTTTTTCATTTCATTATAAGATTTCTCTAAAATTTTTTTGGCTAAATTCATACTTTGCTCTAAATTTTTCAAGTTCACCATTTTCTCTTTATTGTTAACTAATTTTTCTTCTATATTAGATAAATTTTCTAACTTCGGTTCTATATTTTTGTTGTCTAAATCTAATGTATGTAATTGTATTTTTTGACTACTTAAATTATTTTCTAAATCTTGTATTTTTAAATTAATTTCTTCTAAATTATTACTTTCTTTTTTTTCTATTTTATTTGAATTATTGTTATTTATTTCTTGAATTAATTCTTCATTATTTTTCTCTAATAAATTAATTTCAAAATTTAATTGTTTTATTTCTGCATTTATTTTTTCTATTTTATCTTTTACATTTTTTTCTTTGTTTTTTATTTTATTTTTAAAAAATAAAGAAAAAATTAAATCTATTGGTACTGTAAGCAAGAAGGCAAAATTAAAAAATTTATTTTTAATAAAAATAAATTGTAAAATATTTATTAAAATAATAATAGAAAAAATAATAAATATTATTTTATTTAATTTATTTTTTTTCAAATTTATTTTTTTATTTTTTTCAAAAATATTTTTATTTTCTAAATTAATTTCATCAATTTTATTTTTTTTTTTATTTATTTTTTTGTTATTTTCATTTTTTAAATTTATCTTTAAATTTATTTTTTCATTTTCAATTTTTTCATTTTCCTCTTTTAACTTTTCTTCTTTTAGCGTTTTAATTTCGTTTTCCAATTTCTCAATTTCTCTCGCAAGATTGTTTTTATTTTCTTCTATATTGTATTTTATGTCTACATATTTTTCTAACTCTTCTTTTTCTTTTTCTAGATTGGTTATTTCTTTCCCAATTATATTAATTGGCTTTTCCCTAGATCTTTCAGTCCCAATCTCATCTAATACACGTCTATTAATTCGGTCTATTGCTCTTTTAAAAGATACATTATCTTCTCCTGTTCCTACTAAATTAGCAATCTTTTGTATTAAAACATTTTGATCTTGTTTTTCTAATTTTACTTCTTGCTGATTGACAAATATGGTAGATAAAAATAAGGCTTCATCTACTTTCGTTTGTTCATAAAAGAATTCATTTCCTTTGCTTTTGTCAATATTAAATTCTTTTGAAATATCCTCCATTTTTTCATTAAATATTTTTGGGTTTTTCTTTTTGAAGTCTCTAAATATTTCATAGTTATTTCCATTATCTAGTTCGTATACTAATTTTCCAGAAAAGTCATCTCCTACCCATGGCATATATTTTTCAAAATCAGATATTTCTTTTCCCCTTTTATTTTTGGAAATACCATAAAAAGAATTAGCAATAAAATTTAATAAAGTAGATTTTCCTGCTTCGTTTTTTCCATAAACAATATTAATGTTGTCTTTAAATTCTATTTCTTTTTCTTTTAATTTTCCATATCCATTTATTTTTAATTGCTTGATTTTCAAATTTTTCTCCTTCGATGTTTTTTGGGACGGGGTCAAAAAACATCATTTCAATTTTTTATAATTTATTTTTCTTTTTTTCTAGAAACGATGTTTTTTGACCCCGTCCCAAAAAACATCGCTTTTATTCTAAGGCTTCTAATCCTATTTCAATTGCTTTTTCTATTATTTCTTTTTCTTCTATTTCATTCGTTTGTTCTAATTTTTGAAGCATTTCTTTGGCAAATAATCCTTTCAGTGTGTTTTCGTTTGCTATTTTTTCTAAATCATACGCTATTTTTGTGTGATCCTTTATTTTTATAATTCTCTGTTTTTCTATGTATTTTAGTAATTCATATTTATTGATTTCGAAATTTCTATTTCCTATTAATATAATTTTTATGTATTCATTATTTGCTATTTCGAGTTGATTCATTTTTTCGATTAATTCTTCTTTGGATAAAAATTCACTAATATCCATCTGTATTTCTTTAAATTGTTCGTCATCTAATGGAATAAATTCTATTTTTAATTCTTTCTTCTGGATTTCTCCTACTATCATTCCGTGTTCTCCTAATTCGTCGAATCCTAGAGAAATAGTGGAACCAGGATAAACAATATTGGTAGTATAATCTGGTTTATGAATATGCCCTAAGGCAATATAGTCAAATTTCTTTTCTTGTAATAGTCGTCTTGTTATGGAATTATATTGTTTTTCTTCCAATGACGCTCCGTCTAAAGTTCCATGGATAATTAATAGATTTAGTTTGCTCTCATCTTCTATTTCAAATTGCTCTATCCCACAATTTGTACAATAAAAATCATCAAATCCATAACCATAAATATTAATATTTTCTTCTTCTATTTTTTCGATTTTATTGTAAAAAATTTTTACATTTTCATTCCAATTAAACTTGTTATAATAAGAATTTTTTAGGTATGGATCATGGTTACCTGGACTAATAAAAATTTTGGTGTCTGGTATTTCTTTAAATAAGTTATTGATGTATTCTATGGTAGATTGTTTAATATATTTATGTTCATATAAGTCACCAGAAATAAATAGATATTCTATTTGGTTTTCTTGTATATATTGAATTACTTTTTTAAAGACTTTTCTTTGTTCTAATCGACGTAAGTCTCCTAATATGTCTTTGTCTGATAGGTTAACAAACGGACTATCAAAATGCATATCTGCTATATGTACAAATTTCATTCTTTTCCCTCTTTTCTTTTGTGTCATTTTACTATATTTTTTCTTTTTTGACAAGGGGCTGTGCGAAAGTATTTTCGTATTTATCCAAATTATATAATCTTTATTACTATTTCTAAGTACTAGAATAACATTATAGAATGCCAAACACCAGATGTAGAAAATACCCCAACAACTCGTTGTAATAAAAAAACGGAAACAATATACAAGCTATGTATTTCAAAAGGTTCTATCACAAATACATATGAGTTCGATACCAATTAACATACTAAAAGAGAGTTCAAACTGAACTCTCTTTTTATTTTATAGATGTGTCCCCAATTGCTCCAAAAGGAGCAAAAGGAAACGTCCCCAAATTACCCAAATTAATCGATTGGTCCAAATAATTCATCAAATTTGGCTTCTAATTCTTTTTGTAAATCATAGCTATCGTCGTTTTTTTCTTGTTCTTGTGGTAAGATTGGCGCATCTGTTGTAAAGTCTTCTAAGTCTAATATTGGAGTTGTTGATGATACTCCACCAGAAGAATTTGGTTGTGGTTTATTTTCTTCTTTTTTGTCTACTGGATCATCATCAAATAAGTCATCTAATGATTCTACTTTTAAGTTTTCTACTGGATTGCCTCCTTCTTTTTCTTCGACATATGGATTATATGGATTGTATTTTCTCCACGTTCCTCTATCTTTTACTCCAATATCATTGTGGCTAATTTCAAATGGTTTCATCTTCTTTGCCATTGGATGTTTGAAGTAATAAAATTTTTGAGCTTTGACTGGCTTAATTCCCTTTTCGTAAATGATACATTGGTCATTATCCATTCTACGAAGTTCATCTGGTGTCATTAAGGCTCTTGCCATAACTTGGTCAGATACAGATTTTCCTGTCATCCAGTTTTGTCTATTTTTATTGACAGATATACTATCTCTTCCGATTGTTTTTTCTCCTAAAGCTTTTGAAAAATATTCTACTGTTTTGTAGGAGTTACTTCCTAAAAATACGTGTGTATCACAGTTACCCATGATGGTTTCATATGATTTTTCATATACCGCTTCTAATTGGTCTATGTTTTGTAAGATAACACTAAATGATATTTTTCTACTTCTTGAAGTAGAGATTTTTTTATCAAAATCTGGTATTTTTCCTATGTTTGCAAACTCATCTAGTATAAAGAAAGTCTGTTCCTTTAACGCTCCTCCATTTTGGTCTGCATAATCATAAAGTTGTTGTATCATTTGTGAGAAAAATATTGTTAGTAAGAAGTCATAGGCTGTATGAGTATCAGATGATATAACATAGACAGCTGTTTTTCTATTTCCGATTTCTTCAAAATCTATCGTATCTGTTGATGTTAGCTCTGCTATCTCTTTTGAGTCAAATTTACCTAATTTAGATTGTAGCGAGCTCAAGATAGAACCATAGGTTTTTTCTGGTGCAATTTCAATTGATTTATAATACATTCTAGCTGGATGGTCATAAGGCAATTGGCTAATTAATTCTGTTAATAAGTTACTTCCACCTTTGTTGTTAGCAGCTCTAACTAATTCTGCACAACTTGCTAAGTTTTGTTCTTCTTCTGGTCTAGTAGCAATTAAGTAATAAATTAATGCTTTTAATAACATTTCTGCCATATCATCCCAATATGGATCTGATGAGGAACTACTATCTGATTTTTGTCCTTTTATAACCGTATTTGCAATAACGTCAACATCTAATTCAGATGATATATGCATCAATGGATTATACCCATCACTGTATTGTGGTCTTACTAAGTTTAATACTTTTATTTCATAACCTTGCTCTTTTAGATATCCTGCTGTTCTATCATACAATTCTCCTTTCGGGTCTGTAAAAATATACGAACCTAAACATTGAAATGCATTTGGGATAGAATAAGAAGCAGATTTACCAGAACCTGATCCGTCCTACTACTAAAACATTAACATTTCCTCGTTTATCAACTGGCAAATAATTGTCTTCTGCTAGAATAATTCCTTTATTCTTGTTTAATATTTGATATTGTTCTCCTCTTTGGCTCCAATCACTAGAACCATGCTCAATATCAGAGTATTCATTTTTAGGAGCTGTTTTTACAAATCCTATAAAGAAAAATAAGGAATAAAATATGGTAGCTACTAATAAAGCAGAAAAGTAAGTTCCACTCGCTCCTTGCGAAAATATATTACCTAATGTTCCAAATGGATTGGATATAGAAGTCCCAAAGGTTTCAAAAAATACTTGTATATCCATCTTTCCTTCTAAACTGGCCATATGTGAACTATAGGCAAAAGGCGCAACAAATACTATGGCCATAAAAAACCATAGTATAGCAAAAATAATAAAATTCTTTCTATTTCTTCTAATAGCTCCTTCTATTTTGTAATTCATAAAATTCACCTACTCTTTTGTGTTAATTATTCTCCTATCTCTGAGCCTTTGCTTTTTTCTTTGTATTCTTCTGTATAGAATACTAATCCTTCTTCTAATTGGTCAGAAATAACTGGTCCCATAACTCTTCTTTCTACTTTTGCTCCAGTTTCTGTTTTTTCTTCTTCTTTTTCTTTATTTTTCGTATGAAGATATACTACTTCTAACCCATTAACTTTTGTTTTATCTTGTGGACCTGCCGGGTCATTCCATCTTTCTTTGTTTTCGCTTTTTATACTCATAATAAACTCCTCTCTATTTATCTTCCACTACTTCAAATGCAAAATATGATTTATATGGTTTTAATTTACATTTTCCTTTTACTTCATTTGTTTTTTCATCAAAGTAAAGCACTGGCTTCACCTCTTCTGTAGTTTCTGGATCGATAATAGATATTTGTCTTTTCAAATTTGGTGTATACATAACATCTTTGTATTCCATTTCTTCTTCTGAATATAATGTATCAAACTTAACAGGTGTTGGTTTTTTAGTAATTTTTATTTCATCCCCTAGTAATAATCCCGAATTAATCACAACTCTGTCTTTACCAAAGGATAGAATTACTAATTGATTCCCTTGCTTTTGTGGCTCTTCCACATAATAGGTCTTCTTATTTAGTTTTCCTACTAGCTCTTCTGTATGGTCTAATCTTTCCACTGTATATTTAGGATATTCTTCTAAATATTCTTTTCTAGTCTTATTGACTTGGTAAATGACTGTTTTGACCCCTTCTGGATCGGTTATACTAAAGTGTTTCCCCTGTATTGTTTCCATTCTTACACCTCTTCCTACGATTTTTAATCCATAGTTTGTCTTTTGTACAACACTATAATTAATTATAGCTAAAATCAAGCACTTTGTCAATGTTTTTTTATGTAAATTATGTTTTTTTCTTAACTTCTTGGATTAAAATTCGATATCTCATTTAATTTTTCAAATATTTCTTTTTCTTGTTCACTTAATTGCTTTGGTACCATAATTTTAATTTCTGCTATTAAATCTCCTCTTATACCATTTCCATCTTGATACCCTTTTCCTGGAATTTTAATTCTTTCTCCACTTTGAATTCCTTGTGGAATATATATTTTAGTTTCATCATCGATGGATGATATCGTTGCTCTTGTTCCTAACGCTGCTTCCCATGGTGTTAATAATAAATCTGTATATAAATCACATTCTTTTAATTTAAATGTTTTACTATCTTCAATATTTATTTTTATTAATAAATCTCCATTTTTTCCACCATTCTGTCCTACTTTACCTTGTCCAATTAGGCGAATTTTTTCTCCATTTCGAATGCCTTTGGGAATAGAAATGGTTATACTTTTTATTTTTCCTTCTGGCGTTCTCAAAGATATCATCTTTTCCATCCCATAAAAAGCTTCTTGTATGTTAATATTAATTTCTGTTTCTATGTTTTCTCCTTTGATCCCTACTTTTCGATAAACGGTTTGGGTTACTTTATTTTCTTCTGTATTTCCTAAGAACATATTAAGAATACTTCCCTTTTCTCCTTTTCCTGTAAAGGCTTTTTGAGCTTTTCCAAAACGAGAATTCCAAATTCTATCGTATTTCCTCTTAGAAGCAGGAACTGATAGCGTTCGATAGGCCTCATTGATATCTTTTATTCTTTCTTCTGCTAAGGTATCTCCCACATTTACGTCTGGGTGATACTTTTTGGCTGCTTGTCTGTATGCTATTTTTATTTCATCGATTGAAACATGACTTGTTTCTAAATCTAATATTTTATAATAATTTTTAAAAACCATTTTTAACATCCTCCCAAAATCAGGTAAGCCTATTATACCATAAATTGAAAAAAAATCCATAGTTTCAATAAAATATAGAAAAGTTTTAGGGAAACAATTATTAAAAGTATAATTATTAAACCATAACACTTTTTACAAAAAACGTCGTAATTTGCAATAAAAAGCATGTATCAAAGTATTAAAAAAAACATAAAGATAGCAAAGCAAAACTTTGCTATCTTTATGTTTTTTTATTTTCTTTTGTTTTACTTTTTTAGCAAGCTTGTAATCTAAAAATACAAATAAATACCCTAACACTATAATCCCAACTGCTATTGCTGTAACGCATATACTAACACCTTTTACACCTATTTTTTTATAGTCCAAGAAAAAGTAAGCAAATTCCCTGGAACCTCCAATACTATAAAATTTTCCCTTTCCAGAATAGACAAAGCTAACATACAAAATGGGGAAAAATAACCACATAGGTGGATTCCACAGTGCAAATCTTCCTTTTTCATCAAAGCAATAGTCTAACGCTACCATCGTTGGTGATATAGCATGTACCAAAAGGTTTCCTATTCTTTTACCAAGCATTCCTTGATAGGTTACTGTATACATTACTAAATCGTTAGGCACTAATACCCCTAAATAAATGATACAAGTTATTAAAATGGTTATGGTAATGGAGCCCTTTAAAACTGGATACCAAGTTTTTTGCCGATATTCATATCCTACTATATCTCCTATTAAAAATAAGGAAAATATTATCAAACACAGTATGTTACTTTGCGTTGTATAATAAGACAATGAATATCTTACTAAGATTGTATTTTTTAGAGTAAGTATAACTCCTACTAATAAACTTGCTATTAGAAATAACCGATAGACAAAAGAAATTTTCCTTTTATTCATGGTTTTCTCCTTTCAGTTTGCTGAGTTTTCTAACTGCTTTGTTATTATATCATGTTTTTCTGTTTTCTTCAATAAAATTCACATAAACTTCATATCTTTTGTCAACTTGCATTTCTATAACACATACAATATACAACGGAAGGAATAGGATTGTTGATAATCAGCCCTAAACCAAAAATCATATGCAGAGGCAGCACTCGAAGATCTTGTATGGCATCCTCCTCTTACAATAGCTTCTGGACCTGAATTGTAATAGTTTGTAATACCAGTATCATACTCTTGAAAATTACCTTCCAAGTCATATATATTATACACTTTATCAGCTTTACTTGCTCCTGTAGTTTTTCCATTTGTAGCCGAAGATCTGCCGCCACTCTTAGTCACATCAAAAGGAGTACCGACACCATCGGGTTTTCCATTAACACACCCCATTACATAATCCCATTGGTTTCCAGATACAAGTGCACTTCTTACAGAACCTGTAGGCTTTAATTCTTTTGCTTTATTCATTGCATAGGACTGTGAAATATTACTCCATACAGTCACATCTTTTTTGCACACCAATTTACCTGTACTATCTTTTCCCGCTTCAAATCTTCCAAAATAGAAACCCGTTCCGTGAAATAACTGTATCTTTTTCATTAGAAACTCCTTCTGGAAGATACCCCTCTATTTCAACTAATCCATAATTAAGTGGAGAAAGTGCATAAACTTCATTGTTTCTTTTATATTTAGTAACATTAGAAGATGTTATTGGAATCCATACAAATTCGTTTCCTATACTTTTGTGATTTTCATCAATAGCATCCGTGATAACTAATCCATTATCTACTTTATCAATTGTACTTGATATTCCAACTGCAAATCCTTCTGGTATTCTGGCTGTTTTATGATTGCTATCTGTATACGTTTGTGTTAATGTGTAGATATCAGAAAAAATTTCAGTTGTTCCTATATTTTTGATTATTATTTTAGTTGTTGTTGTTTCTCCATTACTTCCTTCGACAACAACAGTATAAACTCCATTTGTAGTTACTGTAAAAGTAGCAGTTCCTGTGTTAGTTGCAAGTACTTCACCTTGTTTTGTTATCTTTGTTATTGTCTCACCTTCTCCTATCGTTGCCATTATCTTTACTGTTATTTCTGTTCCTTCTACTACTTGCTCTTCTATACTTAAGCTATAATCTACAACTGGTTTTACTGCTTTTCTAGTTACTCTTCCGTCTCCATCAATTTCAAAAGTGTATCCGTCCAAATCCACTTCGATTGGAAATCCTCTATTGGTATCTCGTATTTCTCCTACATTTGGTATTTTTCTTAGCTCTTCTTTTACTTTATCTTCCGTTATCTTTCCATCATTATCAAAACTTCCTGCTACTGCGATTTTTACTTGCTCTTCTGCATTTGCTTTTTTCGTTTCTGTTTTAGCGGTATGAGTCTTTGTTAATAGTCCATTTTCTCCTGTTAACGTTGCTATACTTATCCCTGCTAAGATTAATAAAATAATAATGGTAATGACTAAAGCTATTAATGTAATACCATTTTTTCCTTTGTATTTCATATTCGATTTATCCTTTCTCATTTAATTTTCTAATTGCATTTTATCAACAAGAAAGGTTTTATGTCTATATTTTATTACTCAATTCTATTAACTTGCTTAATAATTCTTGATAACTAATACCACTTGCCTCAAACAATTTTGGATACATGCTGATATTCGTAAAGCCTGGTAAGGTATTAATTTCATTAATATATATTTGATTTGTCTCATCTTCAATAAAGAAATCCACTCTAGATAGTCCTTTCCCATCAATCGCTTTAAAAGCTTTTATTGCTTGTTTTTTAATTTCTTCCACTATTTCCTCTGGAATATTAGCTGGTATCTCTGTTCTAGATGCTTCATTTTTATATTTTGCATCATAACTGTAAAATTCTTCTGCTGATTTTACTTCCCCCACACAAGAAGCAATTACTTCTTCATTTCCTAATACAGCACACTCCACTTCTTTGCCTCGAATTCCCTCTTCAATCAAAATTTTATGGTCAAATTTTGAAGCATATTCTATATATTTTTTTAATTCTTCTTCATTTTTTGCTTTATTAATTCCCACACTAGATCCAGAATTAGATGGCTTTATAAACATTGGAAATTCTAAATTATTCATAATTTTTTGAGCAATTTGTTCTAAGTCTACTATCTCTTCCTTAAATGCTTTATCTACATAAATGTATTTTTCTTGATATTTTCGTACATACTCGTATTTAGCTTGCTTTAGTCCTGCTCTATCAAAAATAATTTTTGTATAAACCTTATCCATTCCTATACTAGATGCTAAAACACCACATCCTACATAGGGCTTTTTCAATAACTCAAATAGTCCTTGTATCGTCCCATCTTCGCCATATAAACCATGTAATACAGGAAATAAAATGTCCAACTTTTGTAGGTATGCAAAAACATCCTGTATCTTTTCATGTTTCTCATCATGTTGATACCAGACTCCATCTTTCCCAATATAAATAGGAAAAATTTCATATTTTTCTTGGTCTAAATTCTTTAAAATAGATTGGGCTGATAGCACAGATACTTCATTTTCTGTTGACATGCCACCAAAAATGACTCCTAATTTTTCTTTTTGTCCCATAAAAGAACCTCCTCTGCTAATTCAAAAAATCTCATACCATTAGATGCTTTAAATAAAACAATATCTCCTGATTTTAGAATTTCTTTTAATTTTTTCGCAATCTCTTCTTTATTTTCAAAATGATACACATTTTCTTCTGGCATTCCTATCTCTTTTGCTCGTTTTTCAATATATTTGGCATTTTCTCCACTGGTTATTAAAATATCAATTTCATTTTGTTTTACAGCTTCTCCTACTTGTTCATGAAGCTTTTGCGTATATTCTCCTAGTTCTAACATATCTCCTAACACTGCAATTTTTCTGTTATTTTTAAATTCTGATAAGTATTTAAGACTTGCTTGCATGGATTCTAAGCTTGCATTATAGGCATCATTAATTATTTTCGTACCATCGCTTAATTCTACTATATCCATTCTTTTTTTGGTCAATTCAAAATCTTGAATTCCTTTTACAATTTTTTCAGTCTCTATTTTTAATGCATTCCCAACACTTACTGCACATAACGCATTTAGAATAAAATGTTCTCCTCCTACTGGTACTTTTATTTTTGTTTCTTCTCCCTCTAAGGTACAAACAAATTCACTGTTTTCTCCATTTAAACAAATACTTTTAGCATTCAAGTCACTTTGATTTTGTATTCCATAAGTTACAATATTCCTAATATTTTTATTTTCTTCTTGCCATGTATGCAATAGGTCATTGTCGTTGTTTATAATAATAGTTGGATTATTGGTTCCTTCTAATATTTCTAGCTTAGCTTTTAAAATGTTTTCTCTGGAACCTAGATTTCCAATATGAGATGTTCCAATGTTTGTAATGATACAGATATCAGGTTTTGCTATACTAGTCAATAAGCTGATTTCTCCAAAATGGTTCATTCCCATTTCTAATACCATTGCTTCTTCCTCTTGTAATCTTAAGATAGTAAGTGGCAAACCAATATTATTATTATTGTTTCCTATTGTTTTTAATGTTTTGTATTTTTGTGATACTACATTGGCTACTATATCTTTTGTACTTGTTTTTCCTACGCTTCCTGTTATTGCGATAACTGGTATTTGATAGAAACTTCTTTTTAATTTTGCTATTTCATATAAGGCTTCTAATGTGTCTTTTACTTTAATGATGTTTTTATCTTGATAAGTTTCTAAATCTTTTTCTTCATAGGAAATTTCTGATACAATGACACAATCTGCGCCCTTTTTTAAAGCTTCTTTCCAAAATAAATTCCCATCAAAAGTTTCTCCTTTAATAGCAATATAAGTATCTCCTTTTTGAATGGTTCGTGTATCTTTCGAAAAGTTTTGACAGATAGTTTCTGGGTTTCCTTGTATTAGTTCTCCTTTGGTTACTTCTATGATTTCTTTTAGGCTTAAATTTTTCAAATTGATTACCTCTCTTTTTTCTTTTGCTAAATTATATGCTAAGTTTCTTTTTTTTGCAACCTGAAAAGTTAGATTATAAAAAATAATAACATAACTGAAAATATATAGACATAATTCCTCTGCGATTGATAAAATTTCTATTATAAAACAGAAGAAAATGGAGGAAAGAAAATGACAAAAAACAAAGGAATTACGCTAATTGCATTAGTAATTACCATTATTGTTTTACTAATTCTAGCAGGAATCAGTATTGCAACTTTAACAGGAGAAAATGGATTATTAACAAAGGCAACTACTGCTAAAAGAGAAACGAAAACAGCAAATGCAGAAGAGCAAGTAAAAATCGCAGTAACAGGAAGTCTTGACAATGAAGGAAAGCTAACAGCAAATAAGGTAAAAGAAGAATTAGGAAAAATACCAAATGTAGGCAAAATACGAGATACGAATGGTGGCTTTCCTATTGAAGTGGATTTAGATGAATACACATTTGTGATTGATGGAAATGGAAATGTAATCAGAAAAGCAACAAAGCCAGTAATAGATTATAGCTTAAGTACAGAAAAACAAGTGGCTGAAGGAACAGAAGTAACAGTAACCATAACGGCAACAATAGGAGAAAAAGAGAGAATAACTAAGATAACAAAACAAGGAAAAGTAATTGCAACCAATACAGGAACTGCAACTTTTACAGTAACTACAAGTGGAGTTTATACAGTAACGGCAGAAGGAAGTAATGGAGAAACAACAACTAAAAAGATAACAATAACGAATATAGGAACAACTGAAATCTTTTCAGATATTTATACAGAAACACAAACGTATACGGATAGTAATAATAAAACAGCAAAAATCCCAGAAGGATTTGCAGTGGGAATATCTAGTACAATCAATAAGATAGACAATGGACTAGTTATAACCGATGAAATAGATGAAAATCATAAAAGTACAGGAAATGAGTTTGTATGGATTCCAGTAGAAAACGAAACTGACTTTAAGAGAGTAGAGGGCTATAGTAACGGAGATAAACAATCTTTTTTTTCTAACTATTCTGAACCATATAAAAATGGAAGTCAGGAAGAAAAAGATTTATATGCAGCTATGTATCATAGTGTAACAAATCCGAATAACAAAGGCTTTTATATGGGAAGATATGAAGCAGGAAAAGAAAATAATAAAGTAGTAGTAAAAAAGAACCAAACAGTATATAACTATGTTAGCTGGGGAAATAATAGTCTGACAGATTTAAATGGGGGAGCTGTGCAATATGCAAAAGAGTTTACAAATGATAAATCATATCGCGAAAAAGTAACCAGTACTTTAGTATATGGAGTACAATGGGATGCTACCATGCAATTTTTGGATAATAGTTATATCAAAGGAACTCCATCAACCAGTTCTTATGTGAGAGATAGTAGTAAAAAAGGATGGTATGTTCCCGAATTTCAAAATTTCAATTCAGGAAATATGGAGATAAATACAAATCATATAGCGGGAAAAGATTTGATTTATAGTAATAAACCAGAGGAAACTGTAAACAAGCGAAAAAATATTTATGATATGGCAGGAAATGTAGAAGAATTGACAATGGAAGCTTACTGCTCTAACGTTTTGTCTAGAGTACGCAGGGGTGGTTATTACTCAGTTGATGGTAAAACTTTTTCAGCCTCTGCTCGCAACTACAGTTCTACTATGACTCCAAGGGAGGAAATTGGTTTTCGCCTAGCTTTATATTTTTAGAACTAAACACAGAAAAATATATGCAAAAAGTTGAGATTAAACTTCAGATATTTTAAATCTCAACTTTTTGTTTTCAATATTATAATTTTTCTATTTCTTTTTTCGTCAATTTTGTTACTTTCTGAATATCTTCTTTATTCATTCCAAATTTCAAAAGTTCTTTAGCTGTTTCTAGAATTCCTTCTAGTTTTCCTTCGGCTTTTCCAAGTTTCCTATGTCTTTCATATCCTTTTTCAATTACTTCGAGCATCATATCAATTTCCTCACTTTCTATTTTTTCTAATAATATTTTTATTTTCTCTTCTGATAATTTCCCTTTTAATATTAGGGCAATTATTCTCTTTAATAAAAGTTTATTCGTTTCATCTTTCTCATTTTCTGCTATTCTTCCTAATGTCTGAAAAATCGCTTCTTCTTTTGTTAGTTTTTCTAATAACATCATTTTAGAATAAAAAAATTCGTCTGCTTCTAATTCATCATTTGTATAATCATTAACATCCACTACATTGTATTCTCCAAACTTCATGTTTTTTGCTCCAGGTATTTTTTCTTGACATTCTTGAATATACTTTTTTATATTCCATTTTCTATTTCCTGTATAAAGTACAATGGGGATTACTGTTGGAATAATATTGTCATTTTTTGTTAATTTTTTACCTTTAATGGCTTCTTCTATAATTTCTACTTCATATCGTAATATTCGTACTGGCATGCGATAATCGATAGTGCTTTGATGTTCTATCAAAAAGAAAATATCTTTATTTTTTATTTTATACACTATATCACTTTCTGTTTTTCCAAACATAGTATTAATATGTTCTGTACTATATCTTTCAATATCTTCTTTTTCTAATTTTTTAGGTAAATTCAGTACTCGATTGATTAATTCTATTGCTTCTCTTTTTTCACTTAGTACTATTTTAAAAAGTTTATCATGTGGCTGATTTACTTTCGGTCTTTCTAATTGATAGGATACACTATTTTCTACCACTCCTGATATAATTTTTTGTTTCATGCATTTTTGATATATTAAATAATCTTTGTAATTAAATTCTTTCATTTATCACTACTCCTCTATTATAAGTTATTTTAATTTTCATGTCAATATTTATTCAAAAGTAAAGCGTTGATTGAGCTTTCATTGGCACAATTTTTTCTTTTGTTTTCTCTTTTTTTTCTTCTTAATTTGGAATTTTTAATCGATTTTAAAAATTTTAGAATAAATTTTGTCTATCAGATAAAATAACAAGTTAATGTTATTATTAAATCATAAATTTCTCCTTTTAGCAATATCCTTGCCAACACTTTTCACCGCAAATTTTGACATTTTTCTAGAATATAAACAAAAAAATGGTAAGCTTATCTTAAGCTTACCATTTTTTTAGAAATAACTACTTATTTTCTACACTTCTGTTAGCAATTTCGATTGCTTTTGTTACGATATTACCACATTGTTTAGATGATACATTTGCCCAACTTCCACCATCTTGTTTTACTTGGTCATAAACACCTAATTCTTTCGCTATTTCTTCTCTTAAATTTTCAGATATTAATTTACTATTTCTAGACATAACATCCTCCTAAAATGAAATCCATCAAAGATTTTTATCATAAAACTTAAATTAAAGTTTTATAATTATAGTATAAACAATTTTTCAAATTTTATTTTGACATTTTTTTGTGTTTTTTACACTTTTTCATCAAAATATGATATAATAAATTAGATTATTAATATACAAGGAGAACAAAAATGAGCAATCAAAATAATCTTTTAGAAAAAGACGTTGCTAAAACGGTTGAAAATACAGAAGAAAAGATAAGTACCAATTTTAGTCCTATAGAAAAAAAAACAACAAGTGTTTTATCTATCTTTACTTTATTAATTATTCTTTTCATTAGTATTTTATTAGTAATATTTGCCATATTTACCATATATAACACATTTAATAGTAATATCATTTCTGGTGTACACATCAAAGATATCAATGTCTCTGGCTTAAGTGCATCAGATGCCAAATATCAATTAGATAATTATTTAAAAGATAAACTTCCAGAAGAAATAACCGTAAAACATGGTGATTTTGAAACCACAATTTCTTTAGAACAAATGGATGTTGCATTTGATACAAAATCGGCTATTCGCTCTGCTCTAAAAATAGGTAGAGAAGGTAATATTTTTGAAAATAATCTACAAGTTTTATCTATGATGTTTGGAAATATTAATATTGAACCCAATGTCATATTTGATAAAAAGTCTTTAACAAAAAACTTAGAAGATATTTCTACTCAATTACCAGACGCTGTAGTCCAAAGTAGTTATTACATAGAAGGAAACGAATTAGTTATAACTTCTGGGAAAGAAGGAAATGTAGTAGATATTGATGCAACTTTGGAAGCTATCAAAAACTCAATTTCTAATTTTTCGGCTTCTCATGAACCAATTGAAATAGCAGTAAAAACACAACAACCAGACGAAATAAATATAGATCAAATTTATCAAGAAGTTCGTAAGGACCCTGTAGATGCTTACTATACCAAAGATCCATTTGAAATTCATCCTTCCGAAAATGGAGTTGATTTCAAAGTTTCTTTAGAAGAAGCAAAATCAATTATTTCTTCTGAAACAAAAGAAGAATATAGTATTCCTTTGAATATTATACGCCCTAATATCACTACAAATATGATTGGTACAGAAGCTTTTCCTGATTTGTTATCTACTTTTTCTACTAAATATGCAGCTAGCAATCGAAATAGAACTACTAATTTAATTTTAGCTGCTAATAAAATAAATGGAACTGTTCTAATGCCTGGAGAAACCTTTTCTTATAACAAAGTCGTAGGCGCTAGAACCATTGCTGCTGGTTATAAAGAAGCTCCTATTTATGTGCAAGGCAGAGTAGAAGACGGACTTGGTGGTGGTATTTGTCAAATTACTTCTACCTTATACAATGCTGTTGTTTACGCTAACTTAGAAATAACACAAAGAACAAATCATCAATTTGTCCCATCCTATGTTACTGCTAGTAGAGATGCTACTGTTGTATATGGTGCAATTGATTTTCAATTTAAAAATAATAGAGATTACCCAATTAAGTTGGTTTGCTCTGTATCTGGTGGAATTGCTAATTTCCAAATTTTTGGTATGCGTCAAGAAAATGATGTAGAGGTTCAAATTTCTTCTTATGAAACAGGAAGAACTTCTACTGCTATCTACTCAGAAGCGTACAAAATTTTAAGACGTGATGGGCAAGTAGTGGATAAACAATTATTATCAAAAGATACTTATAAGAAACATTAAAACAAGGCTAAATGAATTAGCCTTGTTTTTCTCTACATTGTCAAAGTACCATTCGGTGTATTCGTAATAATTAAAATATCCTCTTCCCTTCCATTTTCAGCATTGATATACACCAAAAATTCTCTATCATCTACTTTTCCTTTGAATTCATAACATAATATTTCAGTATGCCATTCTGTTGGAATAACTGCTAATCCTTCACTTTGAATTTCTAAATTTTTATTTAACGTTTTTTTGGCTTGTTCTTTTGTAATTTTAACTTTTGAAATATCTCTTTCGGTATGATTATTTAAATAACCTGTTGTTTCTATTCCTAAAATTTCTCCATCATCCAAAGCAACTTTTACCTTTATCAAATCTGGATACATTATCACATCATTTTGTGTACTAGCATAATTAATCGTAACAATTCCTTCTTGTTTTAAATAATAGGTTTCTTTCATATTTTGAAAACCTTTTTCTTCTAAATATTGTTTTGCTTTTTTATCGGCTTCTTCTTGTGAAATAACTTCTGCATTTACTTCTCGATTGGTATTCATAGAAACAATATGTCCACCTTTTTTAGAAATTGATATATTAACCGTTTCATCTCTTTGATTAGTAACTGAAAAGTCATAAACGGGAATGGTTGCATTCTCAGAAAATCCCAAATTAGTAGTTTCCTTAATATTATTTTTTCCTACCAAATTCTCTGCTATTTGTTTTGCTTGTTCTTCTTCTATATCATCCCCTGTAAGACCTTTCTTTTCTTGACCAGTTAAATGTTCTGAAAAAGCTCCATCATAAATTAATCCAGAATATTGATGAAAGTTTTCTTCTAAGTTGCTAAAACTTTCTTTTGAAATATTATCCACTTGTTGGGCAAAAGCAATTGTTCCTTTCTTTGTTAATTCTCCCCAAGAAAATCTTCCTGTATTTAAGTCATCTGATAATTGACTTAAGGTATTTTCTAATTCTACACTATAAGAATGTAAATCTTTCAAATTTTTTAAATCTTCTTCTGTTAAATCTTCATTGTATATATTTTTTCTTGATAAAGAATAGCTATAATCACTTACTTGATTTAAAAACTTTTCTGTATTTTCCAATTCTTGACTTTCAATTGGTAATCTTGCTAAATAACTCTGTGCTAAATTTGCTTCTCTCCATAAATTTGTTAATGTTTCTGCTCCATGTTCAGAAGTAGAAGAAATTAACGATTTTGCTAAATACGTTTCTACATTTTGTACATAATCAACTAATTCATAAAAAGCCATATTATAGCTATTTTCAGAAGCTTGTCGATATTCTCTTTGCTTTTGATATAAAATAACACCTAAAATTGCTACTATAATTAATAAAACGCAAATTACACTTAGCATATGTCCTTTTTTTAATCTTTCTTTCCAATCTTGTAATTTATTCATAATTAACTCTCCTTTAAGATGTTTTTTGGGACGGGGTCAAAAAACATCGTTTTAACCTTTTTTATTGTTTATATTCTTTCTTTGCAAAATCGATGTTTTTTGACCCCGTCCCAAAAAACATCTTATTTACAAAAACGGTGTTTCCCAATTGTTTTGACATGTGGTCGTGACCATATCCATTTATTAGTCGCTGTTGATGGGTTAAAGTAATAGATACATCCCCCTGTTGGATCCCATCCATTTTTGGCATCTTGTGCTGCTTTATATACAGTTGAACCTTCACTGATTGGGCTATTTATTTGTCCATCTGCTACTGCTGTAAAAGCTCCTGATTGGTAAATAACACCTGCTATACTATTAGGAAATTGGGAACTTTTTACACGATTTAAAATAACTGCTCCCACCGCTACTTGTCCTTCATAAGGTTCTCCCCTTGCTTCTCCATTAATAGCTCTTGCCATTAATTGTATATCAGATGCTCCAGAAGATGCTGCATAACTTATATTTTCTTCGTTTATATCATTTTTAATAAACAAAATAAATACAATAAGTATAGCTAATATAAAAATAAGTCCTATTAACTTGATTCTATTTTTCAAAAAATCACCCTTTTCCTTTTTATTCTTTTTCTTATTTTGTGTTTTTATAAAAAAAATATTCCAATTTTTGAAATTTTATTTTTTTTGTGTAAAATTTATGATAGAATAAAAAAATAAAAGGAGGTTATTCTATTTATGAAAAATATTTTAATTTTTTATGCCTCTTATGGTGGTGGTCATTTGAATGCAGCTAAGTCTATTTATGAATGTATTTTAAATGATTACGAAAAAAATAATATTGAATTAATTGATTGTATGAAATATGTTAATAAAACCGTAGAAAAAGTATCTACAGTTGCTTATCGAGAAGCTGCTAAAAAGGCTCCTTGGGTTTGGGGTAGAATTTATAATGATTCTCAAAAAGGCCCTTTAGCTCATCTTTCTACTAGGTCGAATAAAATCATGGCCATTAAATTATTAAAATTATTACGAGAAAAACAACCAGATTTAATTATTTCAACCCATCCATTTAGTAGCCAAATGTGTAGTTATTTAAAAAGAAAAGGAAAAATAACAGCAAAAATTGCAACTATTATGACTGATTTTGCGCCACATGATCAATGGCTAGTTGGTAGTGATTTTACCGATTATTTCTTTGTTGCTAATGATAAAATGAAGGATTACTTAGTTACTAAAAACATTGCTGAAAATAAAATTTTTCTAACAGGAATTCCTTTGTCCCATCGCTTTTTACAAAAATATGATAGAAAAGAAATCTTAGCGCAATATCATTTAGAAGATAATAAAAAAAATATATTGTTTTTTGGTGGCGGAGAATTCGGATTAGGAAAATCTAGAACCTTTGAAATATTAGATACTCTTATTAAGGTTTCCTCTGACATGCAAATAATTGTTATTAGTGGAAAAAACGAAAAAATGAAAATGAAGTTTGATGAAATTGTTGCTAAAAATAATGCTACTAAATACGTTAAAGTTCTTAGTTTTACCAATCAAATTCCTCAACTTATGAGTATTTCTGATCTGGTAATAACCAAACCAGGTGGTATGACAACTACTGAAAGTTTGGCTTCTGGCCTGCCAATGATCATTATTAATCCCATTCCTGGTCAAGAAGAAGAAAATGCTGAATTTTTAGAGAAAAAAAACGTCGGTATTTGGCTTAGAAAAAAGGATGATATTTCTAAAGTTCTTCGTAATTTACTTTCTAATCCTAACAAGTTAAAAGAAATGAAAGCTAATGCTTTACAAATTGGTCATCCAAATGCCACAAAGAATATTTGTAATATTTTATTAAAATAATAAATGTATAAAAGCAGAAAACTTTAAAATTTTCTGCTTTTTAATTTTCTTATAATTGCCTTCTTCCTTCCAGAGCTTTTGTTAGTGTAATTTCATCTGTATATTCCAAATCTCCTCCCACTGGAATTCCATGTGCAATTCTAGTGACTGTAATTCCTAATGGTTTAATTAATTTAGATAAATACATTGCTGTTGCTTCTCCTTCTACTCTAGGATTGGTAGCTAATATTACTTCTTTTACTTGTCCTTCCATTAATCTTGTTAATAATTCTTTTATCTTAATATCATCTGGTCCAATCCCATTCATAGGAGAAATTGACCCATGTAAAACATGGTAAATACCTTTAAATTCATGTGTTTTTTCCATAGCAATCACATCTCTTACATCCTCTACCACACATATAATAGAATTGTCTCTTTTCGGATTTCCGCAAATTGTACATGGATCTGTGTCTGAAATATTATAACATTTACTACAATATTTTAAATTCTTTTTAGCATTTATAATAGAAGATATGAATTCATTGGTCTCTTCTTCTGAGCTATTTAGTATATAAAAAGCAAGCCTTGCAGCAGTTTTATGCCCAATGCTTGGTAATCTTTCAAAACTCTCAATTAGTTTTTCAATAGATGGTGAATATAATGACATGTTACATCAACCCCGGTATATTGAATTTTCCTAATTGTGCGGCTTGTTCACTATCTACTTTTCTTAGTGCTTCATTCACACATGTTAAAATTAAATCCTCTAACATTTCTACATCTTCTGGATCTACTACTTCTGGCTTTATTTTAATTTCTTTAATAACTTTTTCTCCTGACACTTTTACAGTTATAGCTCCCCCTCCTGCTGATGCATCAAATTCCTTGGTTGCTAATTCTGCTTGTGACTTTTCCATGTCTGCTTGCATTTTTTTGGCTTCTTTCATTAAGTTATTAATGTTCATGCCTCCAAATCCTCCCATTCCTCCTGGGAATCCACCTCTTTTACTCATAATTCATTCTCCTTTCTCTTACAACGACGATTTTGGAAACAGAGAGATGAGACAGTGGGGACAGTACTTTTGTGTCTCATTTGATTATTTTTTGTTATAACTAATACTTTATTAATTTAAAATGAGACACAAAAGTACTGTCCCCACTGTCTCATTCCTCTGTCCTCAAAATCATCCCAAAATTATTCTATGATATTAAATGGAATATCTGATTCTTTTGCAAAATTTTGCAAACTTTCTTCATTTGTTAATTGGTGTTGCTCTGTCACACCATTTATATATTTTATTTGCATTTCTTTTCCACATGCCATGGAAACTAAATTAGAGATTTCTCTCATGTTTTCTTGTTTTTCTAATACTGTTTTTCCAAAAGATGTCATACCATTTGGGAATTCAATTCCAACTGTCATGTCGTTTAGTTCTTTCGCTTTTGTTCCCATTAAATTGGTATATAATACAATTTTCCCATTTTGTCTTAAGCTATTTATAATTTGTGGCCAATATTCTTCTGAATTTTTAGAAAATTTTTGAGTTGCCGTTGTTACTTGCCCATTTCTTTTATTAGCTGTTGGTGTTATCGATTGTTCTGGTCTAGACGATGTTGGATTAACGGTAACTCTTTGTGACATTTGCATGTTTGAATTTACCTGACCTACTTGACTAGCTCCTGCCACTATTCCTTTACCTGATTTTAGATATTTTTCAATCTTTTCTACTCTTTCTTCAATTCCATTACTTAAATCAGCTTGTTGATTACACAATTTAATCATTCCAGCTTGAAACATAATTGTTTTTTGCGTTGACCACTTAATTTCACTTTCTAATTCTGATAATTTATAGACTAAATCTACCAATCGATTTTTAGATGCTTTTTCAGCAATATCTTTGATTTGTTCTAATTCTTCTTCCTTATACAATTCTAGTTTTTTAGTTGATTGGTAAATTAAGATGTCTTTTACATATTTTATCATTTCCCAAATAAATTGGTTAATGTCTTTTCCCTCTTTTAAAAGTTCTTCCACTTTTTCTAATGCTCTATCTACATCATATTCAATAATTGCTTGCATAATACCATGTACAAATGTAACTTTTGGAATTCCTACTAAATCCTTTATTTTGTCTTCGTCTATTTTGTTTTCCCCATCTTGAATACATCTTTCTAAAATCGATAGGGCATCTCTCATCGCACCTTCTGCTAAAGATGCTATAATAGCTAAGGCTCCTTGAGTCGCTTCAATGTTGCTTTCTTTACATACAATTTCTAGTCTCTTGATAATGTCTTCATTTGAAATTCTTTTATAGTCAAAGCGCTGACATCTTGATAAAATAGTAGCTGGTAGTTTTTGTGGTTCTGTAGTAGCTAATATAAATTTTACATGTTCTGGTGGTTCTTCTAATGTTTTTAATAAGGCATTAAATGCCCCTGTTGAAAGCATATGAACCTCGTCTATAATATAAACTCTATATTTTGCCTTAGTTGGTAAAAAATTTACTTCTTCACGAATACTTCTAATATCTTCTACACTGTTATTAGAAGCTGCATCCATTTCCACTATGTCTGTTAAAGCCCCAGAAAGCGCTCCTTTGCAAATTTCACATTCATTACATGGCTCCCCATCTTTTGGATTTAAACAGTTTATAGCTCTTGCTAATATTTTAGCTGCTGATGTTTTTCCGGTTCCTCTTCCTCCATTTAATAGATAGGCATGACCAACACGACCAGATATAATCTGATTTTTTAGTGTTTTTGTGATATGTTCTTGCCCTACCATTTCGCCAAAGGTTAGTGGCCTAAATTTTCGATAAAGAGCTGTGTACCCCATAATTTTCACATCCTTTATACTTAAAAAAATGGTCGTAACTCAATCTCTCTATGGAAAGATTCCACATAAAGATTTCTACTTATTGCTGCTTCCTTCCGGACCTGACAAGATTCATAGGTCTTTATTGGATTCTCTCCATACAAAGATTAAGCTTATGACCATTTGTATTATATAATGATTTTGTAATTTTAGCAAGTAATTTTAAGAATTTATAGAAAAAATAAGAATATATACAAAAAGTTGAGATTAAATTTCAAATATTTAAATCTCAACTTTTTAATTTTAACATTATATTGTAAACGCTTCTATCTCTTAAATTTAAAATCTTTTAAATCGGTAATTTCTTGTGAGGTCGTTCCTTCCTCTACTACATTACCAGTTGGAAGTTGTAAATTAATCGTAGTTTTATATTCTTTTCCCTCTTCTAATCGAATAGCTAAATCAAATGTTATTTTAGCTTGTAAATCTTCTTGTGTGACTCCTATCTTTTTTAATAACTCTTGATGATTAATTTCTTCTTCATTTGAAGTATATTCTGCTAACAAATTGGCACATCGAAAAGCAATTAGTCCTCCTTGGTTTGAAATGGTTAATTGTTTCAAATTAGATTCCATTCCGCCAGAATATTTTAAATCAGAAACTACATTTTCCTCTTTTGTCTTAAAAATTTGTTTTTCAGCTTGTTCATCTGGTTTATATATCTTTATTTTCTCTTTTTGCTTCGCTTCAATTTGAATATTATCCACTACAATTTCTTTAATAACTTCTGTCTTACCATATCTATCATTTTTCATAATATACAAAAATATATCATTGTTTTGGCATACATCAAAAGCCCATTTTGTATCAACTGTTTCTTTATCTGTCCCTTCTGAAGAACTAATAATAGCTATCTTAGATAGTTCAAAAGGCATATTTGTCTCCCCCTCTACTTGATAACGCAAAACAATAACTCCTAAAGCAAACAGAATGGAAGCAATAATTGCAATCACTATAACAATATGAAAATACTTTTTATTTACCATGTTTCCTCCCCTGTCGTATTTGGAACGGTTCCTCTGTAACATTGATGTCTCTTTAAGCTCATCTTTTAATTACGACTTTTTATTTCTCTTAGTTTCTTGAAAAATTCTTTTAGTATGTTTTCACATTCTTCTTGTCTGATTCCTGTTTCTACTTCTACTTTATGATTAAACGGATAATCTTGTAATAAGTTTAAAACAGAACCACATGCCCCTGTTTTAGCATCTGTTGCTCCTATATATACCTTTTTAATTCTGGCTTGTATCATAGCTCCTGCACACATAGAACATGGCTCTAAAGTAACATACATTTCACAATCTAGCAATCGCCAAGCTTCTAATTTCTTACTAGCTTTTTGAATAGCTATTATTTCAGCATGTTTTGTTGTGTCAGTTTTGGTTTCTTTTTGATTATGTGCTCTAGCTATGATTTTTCCATCTTTTACGATAACACATCCTACTGGTACTTCTAATTTTTGTACTGCTTTTTGAGCCTCTTTTAGGGCTTCTTTCATAAATTTTTCTTTTTCTTGCATGATTTTTTCCTTTTTCTTTTTCTAGTTGTATTTTAGCATATTTTATTACACTTGACAACTAAATTGAAATATATAAACTACCTTTCATCCTCTTCAACTATTGCTTCTTGATTTAAAAATTTATTTTTTATTTTTTCCACTCTTTCTGGTATGTCTTTTAACACCTTTGTATACAAAGCCATCCCTGCCATCCATGCGACTAGGGCTGGACTGTTTCTTACTCTTGTTTTTATATCTTTTTCATATTGTGGATCAATTTTTCCTTCTGAAACTAATTGAGAACATTTTCTATGTAATTCAATCATTGATTTTAACTTATCAATTGTAGGTGTCGTTCCTATACTTTTTCCTGGTCTAACATTATATTTATGAGTAGCATAACCGCAAATCTTTATTTTTTCAGATTTGGCACTATTGAATAATCTCAGTTTAGGTATTAAATCTTCCCATACTGTATTTTCTGGAAATCTTATTCCATTGTTATCAAATAAACTTTTTTTCCAACAACCAGACCATATAGTTCCTTCATTATTTCTTCCTATTTGATAATGTTTATCTGTATGCTTTTCACTTGGTCTAAAGGTAGTACTCAATAATACCTTATCATGTCTATCTCTCCATTTTCGCTGAAATCCTAATATTAAAACTTCTACTAATTCATTTTTATCAATCGCATCACTAATATTACCCAAAGAATTTTCATCATTTAATTCATCATCTGCATCTAAAAATAATACATATTCTCCAGTGCCTTTATCTAATCCAATATTTCTTGCTACTCCTGGCCCCCATTTTTCTTCTGGTGTTTCATATAATTGAAAGTCAATGTTTGGATTGCACGTTATGTATCTTTTTACTAATTCTTTACTATTATCCTGAGAATGGTCATCTATTATCATACATTCATAATCTTGAAAGTTTTGGTTCTTTACACTTTCTAATGCTTTTAATATAAATTCTTGTGCATTGTGCATAGGAATAATAATAGTAAATCTTTTACTTTGTTTTTCTTTTTCCATATATTTTCTCTCCTTATAGATTTTATCGCTATAAGAATATATTACCATATTTACATAATTATTGCAAATTTGAAAGATTTAATACCTAGAAATAAAAAAAATGATTAAATTAATTTTTTATTAATTTAATCATTTTTTACTTAATACAATATATAATTTCTTGGTGTGCCTAAGGGGACTCGAACCTCTATCGCCCGCTTAGGAGGCGGGTGCTCTATCCTGTTGAGCTATAAGCACATAATTCATTTTCTAAAACATTATAACAGTTTTTCTATTTTTTGTAAATGGAAAAACTAAAAGAAAACTTGACAATGTCTGTTATAATAAAAATGGTGATAAAAATGCAAAGAATATTAAGTCATATGAGAAAAGCAATAGAAGAATATAAAATGATAGAAGAAGGAGATAAAATTGCGGTTTGCTTATCTGGTGGTAAAGACTCTATTACCATGTTACATGCCTTAAAAGCACTCCAAAGATTTTACCCTAAAAAATTTGAACTGATAGCCATTAGTGTTAATCCAGGATTTGAATTTTTTGATATAAACTTTTTGCAAAAAATTTGTGACGACGTTGAAATTCCTTTATTTATAGAAAAAAGTAATGCTAAAGAAATTGTGTTTGACATTCGAAAAGAAAAAAATCCTTGTTCTTTATGTGCTAATTTACGTAGAGGAGTTATCAATTCAATTGCAATTCGAGAAGGGTGTAATAAAATCGCTTTAGGTCATAATCAAGATGATGTTTTAGAAACTTTTTTACTAAATTTATTATATACTGGAAATATCGGCACTTTTTCTCCTGTTAGTTATATGGATCGCTCTAAAATCACACTAATTAGACCTTTAGTCTACACACCTGAAAAAGATATTCGAAGATTTATTCGAAAAAATGATTTTTCAGTCATGCAAAAAGTGTGCCCAATGGATGGTACTTCTAAAAGAGAAGATATGAAACAATTAATTGTTTCTTTAACGAAAGATATTCCTATGATTCGTGCTAATTTATTTGGTGCTATTAGAAGAAATCTGGAAGATTGGAAATGAGATAGAAGAAAGGTCTTTTGAGACAAAGGGGACAGGTCTTGAATGTCTCATTTTTTATATAAAATAATTATTACTAAAAATATAAAAAAATGAGACATTCAAGACCTGTCCCCCTTATCTCATTTCTTGCCCTAAATAATAAAAGAGCTTCTATAACCGAAGCTCTCTTTTTGGAAAATTTCACTGCTTTTTAATAGGAAATATTGCTAATATTACCAATATCATCATTATTGTCCATATTCCATATGAGCACCATATAGCGACATTTACTATTGTTTCAATGGATATTTGATCTTGTGTACCAATTATCCCCATTACTGGAGTAATACTTTCTACAGCTTTTGCAAAACTCTTTATTATGCTGAGCAAAATGTTTAGTCCTGTCATAGCTACTATCATTAATATCCCCAACAATATCCCTCTTCTTATTATTGTCCGTGTTTCCATTTTCCTTCCTCCTATATTTATAATATACAATTATTATATCATATTAACGTAATTTTTTCAACATTGCCTCTTTTAGATCTTCTAGCTTACTATTAGCATCTTCCTCTGTCTTGCCTTTGACTCCCATATATAGTTTGATTTTAGGTTCTGTTCCAGATGGTCTAACACAACACCATGCATCATCTTCTAGTTCATAATATAACACATTTGACTTTGGTAATCCTGTTTTGCTTATTTCTCCTGTTTCTCTGTCTTCTACAATATCTTTTTCTACATCTTTAAAGGTTAATACTTTATAATCTCCTATTTTATCAATTTTAGTATTTCTCATTTTTGTCATCATGTCTTTGATTTCTTGCGCTCCTTGTGGTCCTTCCCTAACAATAGATGGTTGTGCTTCTTTATAATATCCATATTTTTCATAAATATCATTCATAGCATCCCATAAAGTCTTATTTTTAGATTGATAGTAACATGCTGCTTCACATAGTGCCATAACCGCTGAAATTCCATCTTTGTCTCTTGCATAATCTCCAATTAGACATCCATAACTTTCTTCATAACCAAATACATATGTCTTATCATGGTTTTCTTCTGCTTTTTTCATAACAGCTCCTATATTTTTAAAACCTGTTAATACCTCTGGGCAGTCTAAATGATAGTGTTTCGCAATTGCTTTAGCCAAATTAGATGATACAATTGTTGTAATTAGCATTCCATTGTCTGGTAAAATTCCTTTTTCTTGCATTTGAGATATTCTGTATTCTGCTATTAATAAAGCTGACATATTACCTGTATAAGTCATGTATTCCCCTGTTTTTTCATCTTTTGCAAAAATTCCTAATCGGTCAGCATCTGGGTCAGTTGCTAAAACAACATCAGCATCTACTTTTTTGGCTAGTTCCAATGCTAATTTAAATGCTTTTGGATCTTCTGGATTAGGATAGTCTACGGTTGGAAAATTTCCATCTGGCTCACTTTGTTCTGGTACTACATATACATTTTCTAATCCTAGCTCTTTTAAAAGTCTTTCTGCTATTGTGTTCCCTGTCCCATGTAATGGCGTATAAACAACTTTTAATTTTTTTCCTTGTTCTTTCATAATTTCTGGATTTAAGATGGTATTTTTTAAAACGTTTAAATATTTATCATCCATTTCTGTTCCTACAATATTTAGTAGTCCTTTTCTAATTGCTTCTTCTTTTGAAATCTGTTTGATTTCACTAAAATTTTCTACTGCTCTTACTTTTGCTATGATGTCTTTATCTCTTGGAGCAACAATTTGTGCGCCATCATCCCAGTATACTTTATAACCATTGTATTTTGGTGGATTGTGACTAGCTGTAATCATAACTCCTGATGTACACCCTAATTCTCGTACTGCAAAAGATAGTTCTGGTACTGGCCTCAAGTTTTCAAATAAATAAGCTTTAATTCCATTTGCACATAAGATAAGTGCTGTTTGTAAACTAAATTCTTTTGACATTTTTCTAGAATCATAACTAATAGCTACTCCCTTATTTTGAGTTCCTTGTTCTATAATGTAATTGGCTAATCCCTGCGTTGCTTTTCCTACTGTATATTGGTTCATTCGATTGGTTCCTGCTCCAATAATTCCTCTTAATCCTGCTGTTCCAAATTCTAATTCTTTATAAAATCTATCTTCAATTTCTTCTTTGTTTTCTTTTATGGCTAATAATTCTTTTTTTGTTTCTTCATCAAATTCTGGACTTTCACACCATTTTTGGTATTCTTCTAAATAATTCATTTTTCTTTTCCTCCTTTTTCATACCCACATTATACTTGATATCTTTCAAATTGACAAGAGGTGACTTTTTGCATATTTTGTAAACTTATTGTTCCTTTTATTAACCCATCTAATCCCCTAGTTTTAAGGTATTTATCTTTTCTTTTTTATTTTCTGTTGACTTTTATGTTAATTTATGGTAAGATTAATACAGTTACACATAAACGCAATTCACAGAAAGGAGATCATTATGATCAATATTAGAACAGAGTACGCAGAGGAAATCAAACGGATAATCGCAGCAGCAGAGGCAAATAAGAAAGAAGCACTCGAAAACACAGAGAAGTGTGAGCAGGTCTTGGATGAGCACGAAGATCATTTAAAAGATTTGGTACAGGCATCTGCATCATCTTTATCACAGTTTTCAAACGCGTGCAAACAGCTCAAAAAGTTCGGTCGCACAGTTGAACCAGATCCGGCAGTTGTTATATCAACCGCTGAAGTTTTCTTGGAGTACGGAAAAATTGCTGAACAACTCCCAGAAGCACGGGAACATGTTAAAAAGGCAAAAGGTGCACTGGTAGCTGCTCGGGCAGAGGAAAAAGAAGCTTTTACCATGTTGGATAAGCTTGATTACCTCCAGGAAACAAAACTTTTGTAATGTCAGTTTCCTCAAACCCACTAGGAATTGCAAAGGAAGAGCCAATTTAATGGCTCTTCCTTATTTTTTGAGACAAAAGGGACAGGTCTTGAGACAGTGGGGACAGGTCTTGAATGTCTCATTTTTTTATATTTTTAGTAATA
>CAMNWO010000002.1 GCA_946565805.1 uncultured Clostridium sp. | reverse complement strand
GTTCTTTTTTCATTTCTTGCTGTTCTTTTTTCATTTCTTGCTGTTCTTTTTTCATCTCTTGTTGTTCTTTTTTCATCTCTTGTTGTTCTTTCATCATTTCTTTTTGCTTTTCTTGCATTTGTTGTTGTGAGGCTATCATTTCTTCTTGCTTTTCTTGCATTTGCTGTTGTGAGGCTATCATTTCTTCTTGCTTTTCTTGCATTTGCTGTTGTACTTCTAATATTTTATCTTGAACTGATAATATGGCTGATACTTTATCTAATATCTCATTATTTTGTTGTTCCATTTTCGTCCTCCTTTCTCTTTTATTTCAAAAATCATTTACAGCTATGTCAGGATTATATAGACTAATTTGATACTTGTCAAGAAACTTTTATCTGAAAAATTAGGCAAAAATAAGAAGAATTCTCCTTTTATTGGAATTCTTCTTTTATTTATACATATTTTTCTATTAAAACCACTGTTCTTCCACTTCTAGTAGTCCCCGAAAACTCTTTAATAACAAATCTTCCTTTTCCTCGAATAGTAATAATATCATTCAATTTTAATTGTTTAGAAGCCTTCGTTTCATTTTGTCCATTTACAAAAACTCTTTCTTGGTCTATGATTTGAACCGCCTTACTTCTAGATGTTCTAGCTAAATCAGATACAAAATTATCTAATCTTAAAGAAGGAACAATAATTTTTACTTGTTCTATTTTTACCTCTCTTTTTTGCATATTTTCTATCTCTTCTATTGTTATTTGGCTATTTTCAAATCGAGTTAAAGAAGGTAATTGTTGCTTTAAAATGTCTGCAAAATCTTGTATTGTAATAATATCTGCCCCTTGTTCTTGAACTATAATATCTCCTACTTTCTCTCTTTTTAAACCAAGTTTAACAATTCCACCTAAATAATTTCTATGTGAATACTTTCCCTTTTCTTCTTGTGGTAATTGTACTCTTACTATTTTTACCATCTTATTATAATTTTTTTCTAACATCTTTTCATTATATTTTTCTGGATACACAACTAATATTCTTCTTTCTGCTTCATCGTATCCTCCATATAATTGATAATTTTGAAATTTAATTTTTCTTAAAAAATTCTCTACTAGAGCTACTTGATACATATCTAAAAAATCTGTATATTCTATTTTTTCTCTTGTTCTTGAAAATTCTATTTTATCTAATATTTGTGATAAACATATCTTATCTTCTTGTTTTTTGTAATCCTTTAATAATTGTTGTTTGTCCATTTTATTTCCTTTCTGTTTTGATTAATTTCCTATACAGCTAAGAAATTTTTAAATTCCGCTTCCCAATCCTCTTTTACTGTTTTAGCATCTACACCATAAATTTTTTCTAGCTCATCTACTTCTCCATGTTCAATATATTGATCTGGGTAGGCATAATTTTTCAATTTGACTTCTTTTAAATTTTCTTGCATGATTATTTCTTGAACAGCAGTTGCTAGACCATTTATAATAGTCCCATCTTCTATCGTTATTGCTCTTTTTGTTTTTTGTAAAGATTGTTTTATTGTTTGTTTATCAATTGGTTTTAAAAATCTGGCATTGATTACTTCTACTGTTATTTCTTTTTGCTCTTTTTCAATTTCTTCTGCTATTTCCATAGCTCTTGCTACTGTTTTACCAATTGCTATGATACTCAAATCATTTCCTTCTTTTAGTATTTCTGCTTTTCCGAATTCTATTCTTCCTTGCTTTTCTATTTTATTTTTGCTCTCTCCACCTCTTGGGTAACGAATGACAACTGGCTTTCCTAAATCAACTGCAAACTCTAACATTTCTTCTAATTCTTTAAAATTTTTCGGTGCCATAACAGTTAAATTAGGAATTAATCGAAAGAATGCCATATCTAGTGTTCCTTGATGAGTTTCCCCATCTGCACCTACTACTCCAGCTCTATCAACACACATAATAACTGGTAAATTTTGTATCGCTACATCATGTATTACTTGGTCATAAGCTCTTTGATAAAAAGAGGAATAAATTGGTACAACTGGAATTGTTCCCTCTTTCGCCATACCTGCTGCTAGTCCTATTGCATGTTGCTCTGCTATCCCAATATCGAAAAATCTTTCTGGAAATTCTTTTGCAAATTCGGTAAGTCCTGTCCCATCTTTCATAGATGCTGTAATGGCTACAATCTTTTCATTCTTTTTGGCTAATTCTACTAATTTTTCGCCAAATACTTTCGAATAATCTTTTTTCTTTTCTTTTTTACTTTTTCCTGTTTCTAAGTCAAACGGACCTGTTGCATGAAATTTATCTGGATTTTTTTCAGCAATTTCATATCCTTTTCCTTTTTTCGTTAATACGTGAATTAATACTGGACCTTCTAATTGCTTGCTGATTTTTAACATTCTTTCTAATGCTTCTATATCATGTCCATCTACTGGTCCTAAATAACGAAATCCAATATCTTCAAAAAACATTTTTGGTATTATCAGTTGTTTAATACTTCTTTTAATTCTTACAACTGCCTTTACAATTGGCTTTCCTATCGCTGGCATTTTTAAAACCATTTTTTTCACTGCTTCGCTGGATTTACTGTAAGTCTTTTTCGTTCTTAATTTACTAAGTAGCATATTAATTCCACCAATATTTTTAGATATGCTCATTTCGTTGTCATTTAATATAACTGTCATTCTAGTCTTACTCCAACCAGCATCATTTAACGCTTCTAATGCCATTCCCCCTGTTAAAGCTCCATCACCTATTACCGCTATTACGGAATTATCTTCTCCTTTTATGTCTCTTGCTCTTGCCATCCCTAATGCTACTGAAATTGAGGTACTACTATGTCCAGTATTGAAGCTATCTGTATCAGACTCTTTGCTTTTTGGAAAACCTGCTATTCCCTTTAATTTTCGTAAAGTTTTTAATTGTTCTCTTCTTCCTGTTATGATTTTATGTACATAAGTTTGATGACCAACATCCCATACAATCTTATCTTTTGGTAAATTAAATATACTGTGTAATGCTATGGTTAATTCCACAACACCTAAATTAGAGGCTAAATGTCCTCCGTTTTCTGATACGATTTCTAAAATGTATTTTCTGATTTCTTTTGCTAGTTCCTTTTTTTCTTTGGTGTTTAATTTTTTGATATCTTCTGGAGAGTTTATGTTTTCTATCATTTTTATCACCTTTTATTTTAAATATTTATTTCTTGCTATCTTATTATTGAGTTAACCTATTATATCATGTTATTTAGGTTTTGCCAACTTTTTCTTGAATGTATTTTTATTGTATCCTAACTATACAACAAAAAAAGATGGTATTATCGCCATCTTTGTTTTTCCTTATCTATTTCTCTTTGTTCTGCTTGCTTTTCTAGTTCTTTTGCATAGGCTTCATCACTTCTTCCTTGTATTGTCAAATCTGTAAAAAGTACTTGTCCATTTTCAACAACAAATTCCGCATCATAGCTTTCAAAAGGCATCTGACTGACTTCTCTTATTACTTTTCCAAATATCTTAAATTCTTCTTCCTTTTTCTCCTGCATTTCTAGTTGGCTAATTGCAAATCTATTTCCCATAACTGGTATCGTTGCTCTATTTTCTATAATTCCTTTTTTTCGTGTTTCAAAATCTTTGAAAATTTCAATTACTACTTTATCTTCCCCTGCTTGATATTTAGAAATAGAACCTATTTGCTCAGGCTTTACAGTTGGATGTACAATAATATGATACTGATTTTGATACTGATTAATAAATCCTCTTAGCTCATTTAGATTGGTACAATTATGAATAGATGGTAAGTACACATTATTCTCTCTATCTTTTTTAGGTGATGTTCTTACACTCAATCCTTGTTTCAATATTTGACTGTTTTGGTCCAAAAGATTGGGATCAATTTGTTTTATCGTTGGAAAATCTAACATCTGCAGCATTTTTAGTCCTTTTATTTTAGATACTTTCACTTTAACCCCACTCCCATATAATTAATAGCTTGTATAAATGATTTTTCTATGGTTTGTTCACATTCTAAATCGATCGGTATTTCTGTATCTCTTCTAGATAAACATGGTTTTAATTTTAAATCGGAAGTAATTCGAATATACATATATTTTGGGCAAGCTTCGCAGATTTTATTATCACATAGACTGTGCATAATGGTTAGATACCAATCCGCAAAAAATAGGTATTCTACCGAATTGCAATCAGAAGAAATTACTTTATCTGCTTTCTTTTTTAATTGTTTGGTAAATTTTTCAAACTTTTCTTTTGTATAAGTAATCGGAAATCCATCTACTTTTGATGGTTCTATTAATCTCATTCCTAACTTATATTCTTGGCATAGTTGAATTATTTCTTGATAATCTTTTTCTTTATAATTTTCATCAAAAATAATACAGTTAATTCTAATTTTTCCTTCGAAAGTTTCAATTGTTTTTTGTAGATTTCGTTTTACTAAATCGAAATTGTGAAAACCACTTAATTCTTCATATTTTTCTTTGTTTAAGGTATTTAAACTTAATGTTAGAGCATTTACATCGTATCGATTTAATAATTCGATATTTTTTTCATTTAATAAAGAAATGTTAGTTGTTAAATCAACATATGGTATTTGTATTTCTCTAATATATTCTAGTAATTCTTCCATTTCAGGGTATAAAAGAGGTTCTCCTCCTGTTAATTTAATTTTATTAATTCCAAATTCCTTGGCAGTTTTTAAAACTGGTTTTAGTTTTTCTAATGGTATAATTCTACTTTCTTTATTTTGTTCTCCTTCTGCAAAACAATATTTACATTTATAGTTACATTCTGTTGTCAAAACAATTCTAAGTGTTCCTGATTGTAAATTCTTTTTAGGGAAAAATTTGTTATTGATTACGATACCATTAGACAACATTGTATTATCTGTTCTGTCAAGTATAGTGTCTAACATTATTTTGCCCTCCTTTGTAAATAATGCAATACATGAGTTGGATGATCAAATATCTCATTTGCAAAAATTTCTTCTAATGGTTGTTCTACTATATTTCCAACTTTTACTGAGTCTTCTTCGTAAAATCCTTGTGATATAACATCTCCCATTGGTGTTAATAAAACACAAGAATGAAGATATTCATTATAGTCATATAGCCTAATATTTCTGTGTTCCTTTTTTCTATAATTTAGTATTTTTTCTTTTATTTTTTCCACTTCTTTTTCTGGTATAATCTCTTCTAGGTGTTCTTTTCCTCTTCCTTGTGGTGTAAAAATAATAAATAAATGAGAAAATAAATCTAATTCTTTTGATAAATTAATTAGATAATCCACATATTGTTTATTTGAATTGTAAATAAAACTATTTAATCTTATTTTGCATCCTGCTTGTTTTAATTTTTTAATATTTTCAATTGTTTGGTCAAATACATCGCTTTGTTTTTGTTCATTGTGAATTTCTTTTGGCCCGTCTACACTAATTTGTACTAAGTCTGCTAATTTCAATGCTTCTATATTTTTATCATTTAATAATGTCGTATTGGTGGTAACAATGGTATTAATATGATTGTATTTAGCACATTGAATTAATTTTTCCAAATCACTTCTTACTAATGGTTCTCCTCCTGTAAAATCCAATCTATTAATTCCCAATTTTCCTAGTTGATTAATAATTTCAATGGCTTCTTTTGTGTTTAATCCGTAATTTCCTCCTGCTCCTGAAGCAGATAAACAGTATTTGCAATTTAGATTGCATTTGGTTGTAATTTGCCAACACACAGATAATGGGTTTTTTAGTTTAATATCATAGGTATCTTCTTCTGTATCATAGGTAATTATTGCTGTTGTTGTTTTTTTCATCTTACATTTCCTCCCAATTAAAAGGTAAATACATTGCTTCCTGACTTTTTAACATTTTTGGTATATAATTTAGTGTGTTTTCTGGAATTTCATTCATGTCTACCCATTTTATTTCTTCACATTTATCTTCTTCTTCATTTGTGATATCTCCTGTCCATTGATTGGCCTTAAATATGAAATCAATATATTCTTGGTCTTCACTTACTTTTCTATTCATTACTTTATAGAGCTGTATATCTTGTAAGTTTAGATGTATGCCAATTTCCTCTTTTGCTTCTCTTATCATAGCTTTTCTAATTTCTTCATTTGCTTCTACATGTCCTCCTGGCAATGCATATTTGCCATCTTCGTATCCTGTATTTTTTCGTTTCATTAATAATATTTTATCCTCTTTTTCTAATATTAATTGAACACTAACAGGTAACCTATTTCTTTCTTTCATATTTTCCTCCCTTCCAAATACTAATATATAAGTTTACATTTATTCCGTTTTTTTTACGAAACCCTCCTTTTCTTTTACGAAACTGTTTTAAGCTAAAAAAATAATTCATCACAACTTTTTGTATCTAATTGAAAAATAACTTTAATTTTTATCATTTCGTCTAAATAAAATTCTTCTTCTCCTTTTAATTTCTTTTGCAATACCTCTACACCAATTCCCATTTTCTGTGCGAATTCTTCTATTTCTATTCTATTCTTTTCCAATAATTTTTTAACTCTTTTTCCTACTACTTCTGGCTCCATATATTTCTCCTCTCTTTCGTTTCCTATTAGTGAACATGATACAATATTTTTCTTATTTTGTCAATTATTTAAAAATTTTTATTGCACTATTAGTGCTACCTTGTTCACAATATTTGCTTTTTTTATTTACAAAAATACAAGAAAATGCTATAATTTCATTAAGATATTTTCAGGGAGGTAATAAGATTGGATCAAATTTTTATAGAAAGATTAAAAATATTAATAGAAGAATCAGATTTAAGTTATGAAAAAATTGCACATGGATTAGGCTTTCGAGCTAAAAGTACTATCTTCAAATATAAAAATGGTAAGATTGTAAAAATTGGTCCAAGTGGTATTGCTAAAATTGCAAACTTTTTTCAGGTATCTCCTTCTTGGCTTGCTGGTTTTACAGATGATAAATATTATAATATTTAAGCTAAATTGAAAAAATAAAATATAAAAAATGCAAATACGATTTAAAGTATTTGCATTTTAATATATTTTGTTTGAAATTGCAAGACTTATTTCTTTCTTTTCATCGCAAAAAAACTTCTTTTTCGACTTTATCTTTTTTCTTTCTACTTGTCTTGCTAAAAATTATTTTTTTACTACAATTTTTTCTTCTTCTACTCCAATTTTAGTTAATTTATTTTTCTTTAAATTTCCTTCTAAAATTTCTTCTGCTAATTTATCTTCTAATACATTTTGTATGGTTCTTCTAAGAGGTCTTGCTCCAAAATTCTTATCAATTCCTTTTCCTGCAATCAAAGCTTTTACTTCTGGCTCTATTTCAATTTTTATTTTTTGTAAAGCTAATCTCTTAGCAACTTCCTCTAGCATAATATCAATAATTTGACCTATTTCTTCATCTGTTAGTTTATGGAATACAATAATTTCATCAATACGATTAATGAATTCTGGTCTTAATTCTCTTTTTAATGTTTCCATGACTGCTTTTTTGGTCTCTTCATATTCTTTTTGATTGTTTTCTTCTCCTGCTTTATTTTGACTAAATCCTAATGATTTTTTATCAGTAATCAGCCTAGCACCAATGTTAGAAGTCATAATAATAACTGTATTTTTAAAGTTTACGGTTCTTCCTTGACTATCTGTTAAACGCCCATCTTCTAAAATTTGTAATAACATGTTCATAACATCTGGATGTGCTTTTTCGATTTCGTCAAATAAAATAACAGAATATGGCTTTCTTCTAATTTTTTCTGTTAGCTGTCCTCCTTCCTCAAATCCCACATAACCTGGAGGAGAACCAATTAATTTAGCAATTGAATGAGGCTCCATAAATTCTGACATATCGACTCTTATCATTGCATTTTCGTCACCAAACAGGCTCTCTGCTAAAGCTTTTGATAATTCTGTCTTTCCCACGCCAGTTGGTCCTAAGAATAAGAAAGAACCAATTGGTCTTTTGGGATTTTTTAATCCCACTCTTCCTCTACGAATTGCTTTTGCAACTGCTTCTACTGCTTCATTTTGTCCAATCACCCTTTGATGAAGATTCTTTTCTAGATTTTTTAATCGAATATTTTCATCTTCTGTTATTTTCTTAGCTGGTATTCCTGTCCAATTGCTGATTACTTCTGCAATATTTTCTTCCGCAATGTCAGTTACTTGTTTATTATTTTTGTTTTTCCATTTTTTTTGCTCTTTCTCATACTTTTCTTTTAGCTCCTTTTCTTTATCTCTTAGGCTTGCTGCTTTTTCAAATTTTTGCGTTCTAACAGCTTCTTCTTTATCTTTTTTGGTCTCTTCAATTTGTTCTTCTAATTCTTTTAAATTGTCAGGCTCTGTATAGGTTTTTAATTTTGCTCTAGACGCTGCTTCATCAATTAAATCAATGGCTTTATCTGGTAAAAATCTATCATTGATGTAACGAACAGACATGGTTACTGCTGATTCAATTGCTTCGTCTGTAATTTTTACCCCATGATGTGCCTCGTATTTATCACGAATTCCTTTTAATATCTTTATAGTATCTTTTTCACTTGGTTCATTTACATTAACAGGACTAAATCTTCTTTCTAAAGCTGTATCTTTTTCAATGTATTTTCGGTATTCATTTAATGTTGTTGCTCCTACTAATTGAATTTCTCCCCTGGCTAATAATGGTTTTAAGATATTGGCTGCATCAATGGCTCCTTCTGCTGCGCCTGCTCCAACAATGGTATGCATTTCATCAATAAATAAGATGATGTCTCCTGCTTTTTTTACTTCTGCTAAAGCTTTTTTAATTCTTTCTTCGAAGTCTCCTCTATATTTTGCCCCTGCTACCATACCTGAAATATCCATGCTAACAACTCTTTTGTCTTTTAACATTTCTGGCACATCTCCTGCTACTATCTTTTGGGCTAATCCTTCTACTACTGCTGTTTTACCAACACCTGGCTCTCCTATTAAACAGGGATTATTTTTGGTTCTTCTAGATAAAATTTGAATCACTCTTTCAATTTCTTCTTTTCTTCCTATAATTGGGTCTAATTTTCCTTCTGTTGCTTTTTTTGTTAAGTCTTCTCCAAATTGGTTTAGTGTTGTAGTTTGATTATAACTTCCTGTTTTTCTTTCTTGTTTTCCACTTTTTTCTTCTCCTTGTAAATCTTCTCCTTCATTTATTATTTTTACAATTTCATTATATAATCTTGGAATATTAACATTTAACTCTAATAAAATTCTAGCAGCTATGCAATCCCCTTCTCTTAAAATTCCAATTAATATATGTTCTGTTCCAATATAATTATATCCTAATTTTCTTGCTTCGATGAAAGCATTTTCAATTACTCTTTTGGTTCTTGGGGTAAACCCTAATGTTTCTGCAATAGGTGTTTCTTGTCCTATTAGCTCTACAATTTTATCGATAACACCATCTGGTATGACATCTTGATTTCTTAATACTTTGGAAGCTACTCCACTTCCTTCTTTGGTTAGTCCATATAAAATATGTTCGGTTCCAATGTAGTTATGCCCTAATTCAATGGCTACTTCATTGGCTAATTCAATTGCCTTTTTGGCTCTATTTGTAAATTTATAAGTCATTTTATTTTTCTCCTTTCTTGTCCGATTTGGACGGTCTTTTCTACCATTCTTTTAAGCGATTTGCATTTTTATGTCAATTGCAGTATAATATAAGTATAGTTTATTACTATTTGTAACTGTTAATGGAGGCATTGCCTCTTAGCCCACTTTTTAGTGGTAACCCATAGGAGGGAAATTTATGAACAAATTTAAAACACATTTATTAGTTGCTTGCGGTAGCTCTGCTTTAGCATTAGTTGTCACCCAAGATGTGTGTATGGCACTCTTATTTGGTTTCGGCATGACCCTGTTCATTCTTCTACTTGATGATGCCGATGTTTAGCCCCTCCCTATGGGGCTTTTTATTTTTCCTCTAAAATCTGTTTGATAACCTCTGCCCTTTTGATATCCCTTTCTAATGCCTCATACTGTTCTCCTAAAAACTTTTGCAAATTAGCTGGCTTCGTATATAAATATAATTTTTGTACCTTTAAATCCGTTAATTCTTTTAAAATTCCCAAATCAGTTCCCAATTTAATATTTGATAATAAAGTTCTAGTTTCTTCTGATGAAATCTTTTTACAATATTTTAAAATTCCATAACTTCTATAAATTAAATCTTCAAAAGCTATGTCATCTTTTGTTAATATCTTTCTTGCTTGTCTTTCCTGTTTCATAATTTTATCAACAATCACATTTAAGTTTTTCACAATTTCTTGTTCTGTCACTCCTAATGTTTGTTTGTTCGAAATTTGATACATATCTCCTGTACTTTCTGTATTCTCACCATAAACTCCTCTAATATTAATTCCAAAATTATAGATAGCATCTAATACCTTTTTCGTATTTTTGGTTTTAGAAAGTGCTGGCAAATGAACCATAACAGAAGCTCTTAGTCCGGTCCCTACATTGTTAGGGCAAGATGTTAGATAACCATATTTTTTACTAACGGCATATCCCAATATTTCCTCTATTTTTTGGTCAATCTCAATAGCTAAATTAAGTGTATTTTCCAAATCCAATCCACAATTAAAAACTTGTATCTCTAAATGGTCTTCATTTCCTAGCATGATACAGATATTTTCTTCATCATTGATTAAAATACTACCCGTTTCGTTTTTCTTTAAAACAAACTCTGGGCTAATCAAATTTTTTTCCACTAAACTCATTTTCGTAATATCATCCATATCTTTTAGCTTAAAAAATTTCAAGCCATAACCAATTGCATACACACTTTCCTTTACTTTATTTTCAAAAGCTTCTAATTCGTCTTTTTGACTTAGATTAAATCTAAAATCAGGTAAATTTCTGCTCAATCGTATTCTTGTACTCTTTGCTACATCAGAATTTTCATTACTTTGCAAATACCAATTCACTTTTTATCCTCCTTTTTGGTCCAATATCCCCATTCATTCCGGGTTTAAATGGGGATATTGGAAGCAATATTTTTAATCCTTCTTCTCTATTTTTTTAATTTCGTCTCTTATCTTGGCAGCCTCTTCATATCTTTCTTCTTTAACAGCTTGTTTCAAATCCTCTTGTAGTTTTTCTAATTCACTTTTATTTTGCTTCTGCTCTGTCTTTTCATTTGGCTGTTTTTCCATTTTTTGCTCTATTTTGCTGTCTATTATTTTTCCTACTCTGCCCACATGTTGGTTTGCTCCCTGTATTTTTCTAATAATAGGATTTAACCTTTCCTCAAATACTTCATAGCAATTGCCACATCCTAATTTTCCATAATTAGCTATATCTTCAAATGTATAGCCACAATTGTCACACTTCAATTGCTTTATTTCATTAAATGCTGGTATGGACATTAATTCTGGTGTTGCAAAATCCTCCAAAAATTCTCCAAAAAAACTAGAAAAATCAATTGGCATACTAAAATCCATATTACTGATTCCTAACTTTCTACTACATTCCTCACATAAGTTTAATTCCTTTTTTCTTCCATTTATATTTTCTGAATATCTTACATTAGCATCTCTTTTGCCGCAATTATCACATAACATTTTACTTCCTCCTCCCGATGTTTTTTGGGACGGGGTCAAAAAACATCGTTTTGTTTTTAATATTTTTATTTTTTATTTTCTCTTTTCATAATGATGTTTTTTGACCCCGTCCCAAAAAACATCATTCTACATTTAATAGCATATTTTTTAATATTCTTGCTCTTACTTGATCTTTTTCTGTTTTGTCTAATTGCAAAACGTTGTCACTGGTTGCTACTTTTATTAGTTTTGCTTCTTTTGCCTCTATGATGCTATAGGTTAGAAAATCACTAATTAGTATGTCTACTTCGTTAGCTGTTATTTCACTTCCTATATTATTTATGATATGCATGATGTAGTCTGATTTTGTGTTGTTTACTTTTTTTATGGTGATGTGCCCACCTCCACCTCTTCTACTTTCTACATAGTATCCTTGTGAGGGTTTAAATCTGGTTGCTATGACATAGTTGATTTGTGATGGTACACAGTTGAATTGTTCTGCTAACTCGTTTCTTTGTATTTCAATACTGTTTTCTTCTTCAAATAGTTCTTTGATAAATTCTTCTATGATATCCGACATTCTCATTTCTTTTCCTCTCCATTCTTTATTTGTTATTTTTGTCTTTGACTTTCTTTGACCTACGATATTATTATACTCTCTCTTTTTATTTTTTCAAGCTGTTTTTTTGACCTTCTTTGACCTTTTTCTTGTTTTCTATTTCGTTTTTATTATATTTTCTTCTTTTTTCTTACTTTTTCATTATTTTTCTGTTTTTTTCTCTTTTGTGATTTCTTCTAACTCTTCTACCTTTTCTTTTTGCTCTGGTAGGGATACCCATGCAAAGTAAGAAGATATGAATTCTCCGTATTTTGTGGCATCTTCCCCTACTTCTGCTATTCCGTATTCTACTTGTTTTTCTTTCTTTTTGCTTTTTTCTTCCATAAAAAATGCACACTCCTTTTTATTGTTATGTGCATTTTTTAGAATTTTATTCAAATTCACATCTACATTTTTACCGTTACTTATATAAATAAATTTGTTTTCAAAATCAACATAAAACTATTTCTTTTTTCATAAACATATGATATAATAGTAATAGTTGGTATCAAAGGAGGAAATTAACATGTGGCAAATGTGGTTAATTATAGCAGGAATTTGTCTTATTTTAGAAATTATGACAGTAGGATTTTTAATCTTCTGGTTTGCAATAGGAGCTTTACTTGCTATGCTTGTTAGCCTATTTACCAGTAACCTAATCATTCAAACCACTGTATTTGTCCTATCATCCACAGTTTTAATCTTTGCCACTAAACCATTTATCCAAAAATTTGTAGATAAAAAAGAAGGTGTAAAAACCAACGTTTATTCTAGTATTGGAAAAACAGGATTAGTAATTAAAGACATCAATTCCATTCAGGCAACACGGACAAATTAAAGTAAATGGTGAAGTATGGTCAGCTATGGGATTAGATGATATGGATATCCCACAAGGTACCGAAGTCGAAATCAAAGAAATAAAAGGAGTTAAAGCGATTGTTGCTCCCATTCAAAAATAGTTTTTAATTTAAGTTAGCTGTTTGCCTAAAACAAGCTCTACAGATAACTAAATAATCATATATATAATTTTTATAAAGGAGGAAAAATTATGTGGTTTTTATTAGTTTTACTTGTTATTATTTTAATAATAGCAGCAATGTCTATTAAAATCGTTAAACAATCTGAGGTATACATCATCGAAAGATTAGGAAAATTTTATAAGGTAGCTGATGCTGGTCTTACCATTATCATTCCATTTTTTGATCATGTAAGAAGTGTTGTTAGCTTAAAACAACAAACCATGGATGTTCCACCTCAAGGTGTTATTACAAAAGATAATGTTACGATTACAATTGATACCGTTGTATTCTATCAAATAACAGATCCTGCTAAAGCAGTATATGAAATTCAAAGCTTAAAGAAAGGTATCGAATACTTAGCTATTACAACAATTCGTGATATTATTGGTAAAATGGACTTAGACGAAACCTTTAGTTCAAGAGATGGTATTAACAATCAATTACGTGTTGTTTTAGATGAAGCAACAGATAGATGGGGATGTAAAATTGATCGAGTAGAAATCAAAGATATTACTCCTCCTGCTGATATTAGAGATGCCATGGAAAAAGAAATGAACGCTGAAAGAAATAAAAGAGCTTTAATTCTAGAATCCGAAGCACAAAGACAATCTGCTATTACCATTGCAGAAGGTAAAAAACAAGCAGCTATCTTAGAAGCTGAAGCTGATAAAGAAGCTAGAATTCGTAGAGCTGCTGGTGAAGCACAAGCCATTAGAGAAGTAGCTGACGCGAAAGCAAAAGAAATTCAAATGATCTATGATGCTATGAAAAAAGCTGATCCAAATGACAAGTTAGTTCAATTAAAATCTCTAGAAGCTTTAGAAGAAGTTGCTAAAGGTGACGCTAACAAAATTTTTATTCCTTTTGAAGCAACCAGTGCTTTAAGCTCATTAGGTGCTATGAAAGAAGTTTTAACAGATAAAAAAACAGATAAGAAATAAAATTCTAAAAGGCAGAAACGAATTTATCGTCCCTGCCTTTTTATTTTTCTATCTCTTCTGTTTCTATTTCCTTGCTTCTTTCCATCTTATGTTCTAAATTATTCATCCCCTCTTGTATTCTACTTTGAAGGTTATTTTCTGGTTGTATCTCACATAGTTTCTCTAAATTCATTTGAAATTGATATTTTTCATATAAATCCGGATGTACTCCTTTCAGTGTTCTAGAAGCTTCTATCAATTCTAACAATTCGTTTGGATTATTATATTCAATTGTTCCATTATCTCTTTTCTGTTGACTACAATACAAACCAATTCCTGCCATTTTTCTTAAAGCATGATGAGAAGCTTCGTCATTGACTAATGCTTTTCCTTTTTGAAGTGCCTGATAAGCATCTTCACAAATTTTATAAACAAAACTTTGACTAGATACTCCTGCATGTTCAAAATCTTTAGAACGTAACTCCCACATTTCTTCTAATGTTTCAATATCAACTGTTTCTCCTTCTTGCCTATATTTTGCACCTAATAAAAATACATTTGTCAATTCAAAGGCATTAGGATCTTTTGCCCATTCTTCCTTTGTTCTATTTTCTTTTATCCATTGTAATATGCCTTGTGTTCTATCATTGTATTCATCTTTTCTAATATTGTCCTGTAAATTATTATACTCCATATTTTACTATCTCCTTTTCTTTTGATAGTATTTGTTATTTTTTTATTTTTTTTACAGGTAATTTCTTCTAATTTTTTACTAAATTTTAATTAATATTATGCTAATAATAATTAAAAAAGCTGCTATCATCTTTTTTATCATGCTATCTTTTTCTTTCAAGAACAGATATCCTACTATTACGTTCAAAATTACTGTTAAAGCACATAATGGTGCTACAATGCTAACTTTTTGTAATTCATAAGCTCTTAATTGGCTTATTATCATAGTTCCCCAAGATAATGCTGTGATAATAATTGCCTTTTTATTTCCTTTGACTAATTCATTCTTTATTTCTGACGGTTTAACTCTATCAAAAATCATAACAATTATAGATGGTATTATTAGTGTAGTTGCCACATAGAATGGTAAATTAAAATGTTCTGTATTATTTACATCTAAAAACAAGGCAATGGTATAAGATACATTCGACAAAATACCTAAAGCAATATATTTATTAAATTCAAATTTTCCCTTTTTATAAAAAATTAAAATATTACTAAATATGATTAGCATCGCTCCTATAAATTTTATTAAAACAAATTCTTCTTTAAAAAATGCTAGTCCTGCAAAAATCATAAATGTTGTTGATAATTGTTGTAATATATTAAAAGTAGATGCCTCTATTCCACTTCTCACTGTAGTATTTACTCTGTCTGATACCGTATAAAATATGATGGATATTCCAAGCATAATATAAATTCTAATGTCAGTTGGAAATTTGAATTCAAAAAATGGACATAGCAACAACGCTGTTACCCCTGCCATCACTTGTAATAGTACAGTTAATGCACCTGTCTTTTGCATGGTTTTGGTTGCTATTTTATAAAATTGTGTAAATAAAGTTGCTAATACTAAGTACATAATTACTAGTAGCACCCAATTATTTAATATTATCATGACTTCTCCTCCTTTTACTTTGCGTGGTTATTATACCATATGGCTTGTATTATTTTCAACTAAAATGAGACAGAAAAGGTCTGTCCCCTCTGTCTCAAAAATCATGATTATTTCATAGCTTCTTCTACTGCTACAGCTACAGCTACTGATGCACCTACCATAGGGTTGTTACCCATTCCGATTAATCCCATCATTTCAACGTGTGCTGGTACAGATGATGAACCTGCAAATTGTGCGTCTGAATGCATTCTTCCCATTGTATCTGTCATACCATAAGAAGCTGGTCCTGCTGCCATATTGTCTGGGTGAAGTGTTCTTCCTGTTCCTCCCCCTGATGCAACTGAGAAATATTTTCTATTTTCTGCTAATCTTTCTTTTTTGTATGTACCTGCTACTGGATGTTGGAATCTTGTTGGGTTAGTTGAGTTTCCTGTGATAGATACATCAACATCTTCCATCCACATGATAGCAACACCTTCTCTAACATCATTTGCTCCATAGCATCTTACTTTGCTTCTTTCTCCATCTGAGTAAGCAATTTCTTCCACAACTTTTACTTTTCCTGTGAAGAAATCAAAATCTGTTTTTACATAGGTAAATCCATTAATTCTTGAGATAACTTGTGCTGCATCTTTTCCAAGTCCGTTTAAGATAACTCTTAATGGCTCTTTTCTTACTTTATTTGCTGATTTTGCAATTCCGATTGCTCCTTCTGCTGCTGCAAAAGATTCATGTCCTGCTAAGAAAGCAAAACATTTTGTATCTTCTGATAATAGCATAGAAGCTAAGTTTCCATGTCCTAATCCAACTTTTCTGTCGTCAGCAACTGAACCTGGAATACAAAATGCTTGTAGTCCTTCTCCAATTGCTTTTGCTGCATCTGCTGCTTTTGTACATCCTTTTTTGATAGCAATTGCTGCTCCTAAAGTGTATGCCCATGCTGCATTTTCAAAACAAATTGGTTGTACTCCTTTTACGATTTCATAAGGATTAAATCCTTTTTCTTTACATATTTCTAGTGCTTGTTCGAAACTTTCAATTCCGTATTTTTCCATTACTGGTTTAATTTGATCTATTCTTCTTTCATAACTTTCAAATGTTACTGCCATTTTTATTCCTCCTTTAACATTTCTTTCCATTTTTATATGGTCTGGTTTCATTATATTCCATTTTTTCTAGGATTATTTTTTCTAAATCTATTCCATTTCCCCCACAGAAATCAAATATTCTTATAACGACATCTGCTAACTCTGATGGTATTCCACATGGTTTGGTTCCGTTCTCATAGTAAGTCTCATTTATTTCTTTCCCGTTTCTATATTCTTCGAAAGCCTCTGATAATTCACAATGCATTAATGTTATAACTTCTCCAAAGTTTCTTTCTTCGTTCCAAAAACCATGTTCTTTAGCTATTTTATATGCCTTTTCGCATAAGTCATTTATCATAAATTTCCTCCTATTGTTTTCTTGGGTCAATTTTCTTAACAGCCTCATCAAATCTTCCATAAGTTCCTGAAGCTTTTTCAATTGCTTCTGCTGCTTCAATTCCAGCTTTGATGTTATCCATCATTTTTCCTAAATGAACATATTTATAACCGATGATTTGGTCATCTTTATCTAATCCAATTTCAACTATGTATCCTTCTGCTAGATTTAAGTATCTAGGTCCTTTTAATGTACTTGAATAAATGGTTCCAACTTGTGAAGTATGTCCTTTTCCTAAATCTTCTAGTCCTGCTCCTACTGGTAATCCTCCTTCTGAGAATGCAGTTTGTGTTCTACCATATACAATTTGTAAGAATAATTCTCTCATTGCTGTATTGATAGCATCACATACTAAATCTGTATTTAAAGCTTCTAATAAAGTTTTTCCTGTTAAAATTTCTCCTGCCATAGCAGCTGAATGTGTCATTCCAGAACATCCAATTGTTTCAATTAACGCTTCTTGAATGATTCCATCTTTTACATTTAAAGTTAATTTACATGCTCCCTGTTGAGGTGCACACCATCCAATACCATGTGTTAATCCTGAAATATCACTAATTTCTTTTGCTTTTACCCATTTTCCTTCTTCTGGAATTGGTGCTGGTCCATGGTCTACTCCTTTGCGTACTTCGCACATTTCTTCTAATTCTTTTGAATAAATCATTTTAATTACTCCTTTCATTTCTCCATTTATTTTTTGACTTTATATATGCTTTTACTATATATTGACATTGAATTATAGAAATCTAAAAGCATATATAAAAAATTAATAACTTTTTATTGTTTCTTCATTTTCTCAATTTCTTCTTTTGATAATAATAATTGATTTTTATGTCTTTTTTCTGTCTTTTCCACTACTTGTTCGACATCTGGTGTTCTTGCATTTTCATTACTATAAGCAATCACATTTTCGATGTCACGAATGTAAATACCAGAGTCATAATGTTCTTTTTTAGTTAATGTTTTGGCACCTAACAAATATCGTTTCAAAATTTCTTTATCTTCTTTACTTACTTGTTCTTCTCCAATTCCTAATACTTCATATCTCCAAATCACATGTCTTTCGTAGCTCGAAAAGTCACTATGATTTAAATCTGTATAATCATACTCTACCTTGAATTTCAGGTTTTGTATGGACATCGTTATATTCGTCCATATTTCATTTCTTTCTGATTTGCGAAATTCTTGTCTCAATTCTTTTATTTTGGCATATAGTAATTGGACTAATCTAAGATATTGATTTTCATCTAAATTAAATTTTGCTGGTATTTCATAAACATTAACTGGCTTTTTCTTTAGAATTCCTTTTGGAATATAATAGAAGAATAATTCTCCTGTTTTTCCTTCTTTGTCAGGAATATCTAAGATTGAACTATATAAATATAATTTATCCCATTTTTCTGGTATCATATAAAATAGTTTTCTTTGTATATCTTCATATATTTCTTTTATTTTTTTCGTATGGTTTAACATATTTTTTATTCCTTATCTAACAAACTATTTCCCGTCATCTCTTCTGGTTTTTCAAGATTCATTAAGTCTAGCATAGTTGGTGCTAAATCGGCTAATTTTCCTCCTGATTTTAGTTTTAAGGTGTTGTCAGCAGTTACTAAGATTAGTGGTACTGGATTAGTTGTATGAGCTGTGTGTGGTTCTCCTGTACTATAATCTATCATTTGTTCTGCATTTCCGTGATCTGCTGTAATCAATAAGTTTCCTTGTTTCTTTTCTACTAATTCTACTACTTTTCCAACACATTCATCTACTGTTTCTACTGCTTTCTTAGCAGCTTCTAAACTTCCCGTATGTCCTACCATGTCTGTGTTTGCGTAGTTCAATATAATACAATCATATTTATCATTTTCAATTGCTTCTAGTACTTTTTCTGTTACTTCATAGGCACTCATTTCTGGCTTTTGGTCATAAGTTTCTACCTTTGGAGATGGTACCAATATTCTCTCTTCACCTTCGTATTGTTTTTCTTCTCCTCCATTGAAGAAAAATGTTACATGAGCATATTTCTCAGTTTCTGCAATACGTAACTGGCTATATCCTTTTTCACTTACATATTCTCCAAACGTATTATGCAATGTCTCTTTTTTGAATGCAATATGCACATTTGGCATAGTTTCATCATAATTTGTGAAACATACATAATATAAATTTAAATCTTTTTTGTTTTCAAATCCATCAAATTCTGGATCTACCAATGCTCTTGTAATTTCTCTTGCTCTATCTGGTCTAAAATTAAAGAAAATAACAGAATCATTTTTTCCAATCGTTGCAATTGGTTCTTCGCCATTGCAGATTAAAGTTGGCTCTACAAATTCATCAAATACTTCTTTTTGGTAGGAGTCTTCTATCGCTTTTATGCTACTTCCTGCTTTGTTTCCTTCTCCTTTTACAAGAGCATCATAACATTTTTTAACTCTCTCCCATCTCTTGTCTCTATCCATTGCATAAAATCTTCCTGATATGCTAGCAATTTTCCCAATTTGCTTTTCATTCATTTTTTCTTGCAATTTCATAATATATCCTTCTGCTGATGCAGGTGGTGTATCTCTTCCATCTAAGAAACAATGTACATATACATCTTCAAAATCTCTTCTTTTTGCCATCTCCAACAAGCCATATAAATGACGATTATGACTATGTACCCCACCATCAGATACTAATCCTAAAATGTGTAATTTTGAATTGTGCTTTTTACAATTTTCGATAGCTGATATAAATTCTGGATTACTAAAAAAGTCTCCATCTTCAATTGATTTTGTGATTCTTGTTAATTCTTGATATACCACTCTTCCTGCTCCAATATTTGTATGCCCTACTTCTGAGTTTCCCATTTGTCCTTCTGGCAATCCTACTGCTAGACCACTTGTATGAATTTCTGTATGAGTATATTTTTTCATTATTTTGTCTATATTAGGAGTCTTCCCTAATTTAATAGCATTTCCATCGTTATTTGGGTTGTCTCCAAAACCATCTAATATCATTAGCATTGTTAGTTTGTCTTTCATTGTTTACCACCTTTTCTTTTTTAGTTTGCCAATGGTTCGAGTTGCCAATGGTTCCAGGTTTAAATGGCAACTTTTAATATTGAATCATATTTTTATTTAAAATAACTATTTCTCTATAAGTTGCCATTTAAACCTGGAACCATTGGCAACCTCATCGGCAACTTTCTAATTTTCGAAATTTACAATTTTACTAAATTCGTCTGCTTTAAGACTGGCACCTCCCACTAGGCCTCCATCTATATCAGACATTTCAAATAATTCTTTGGCATTTGTGCTCTTTACACTTCCACCATATTGTATTATAACTCCATCTGCCACTATTTGTCCATAGATTTCAGCGATTTTATTTCTAATTGCTTTAATGCTATTGTTGGCATCTTCACTTGTTGCTGTTTTTCCTGTGCCAATTGCCCATATTGGTTCATAAGCTATAATTGTATTTTTTATTTGTTCTTCTGTTAATCCTTCTAATGCAAATTTTGTTTGGTTGGTTATGATTTCTTCTGTTTGATCTGCTTCTCTTTGTTCTAAAGTTTCTCCTACACATACAATTGGTTTTAATCCATTTTGAAAAGCTGTTTTTACTTTTTTGTTAACCGTTTCATCTGTTTCATTAAAGTATTGTCTTCTTTCGGAATGACCGATAATAACATACTCTACATTAATGGATTTTAACATTTTGGCAGATATTTCTCCTGTATATGCTCCACTTTCTTCAAAATGCATATTTTGTGCTCCAATTTTTATATTGGTACCTTGTGCTGTTAATAATGCATAAAATAAATCTGTATATGGTACACATAAGATTACTTCATGTTTTGTATTTTTTACAACTGGTGCTAATTCTTCAATAAATTGAATGGCTTCATTGGGAAGCATGTTCATTTTCCAATTTCCTGCTATTACTTTTTTTCTCATCTTTTTTCTCCTTCCTTTTCCTAACTTAATAGGCATTCAATTCCTGGTAAGGCTTTCCCTTCTAAAAATTCTAAGGATGCTCCTCCTCCAGTTGAGATATGCGTCATTTTATCTTCTACTCCCGCTTTTTTTAGTGCTGCTGAAGAGTCTCCCCCTCCAACAATGGTAATGCATTCAATGTCTGCTAGTGCTTTTGCTATACCATTTGTTCCTTTAGCAAATTGTTCCACTTCAAATAATCCTAGTGGCCCATTCCAAAATACAGTTTTTGCATGTTTTAATTCCTCTATAAATAAATTTATGGTTTCTTCTCCTATATCAAATCCTTCCCATCCTTCTGGAATTTCATTATATTTTACTGTTTTGCTTTCTCCTTCTGGATTATCTGGATTTCCTATTTTGGTATCAACTGGCAACATTAATTTTACATTTTTTTCTTCTGCTTTTTTCATTAATGCTTTTGCTAAATCTAATTTATCTACTTCACAAATAGAAGCTCCTACTTCATATCCTTGTGCTTTAAAGAATGTATATGCCATTCCTCCACCAATTATTAGTGTATCTACTTTTTCCAATAAATTATCAATAACACCTATTTTATCGGATACTTTAGCTCCTCCTAATATTGCTACAAATGGTCTTTCTGGATTTTCAATGGCATTCCCTAAGAATTTTAGTTCCTTTTCAATTAAAAATCCTGCTACTGCTGGTAAAAATTCTGCTACTCCTGCTGTAGAAGCATGTGCTCTATGGGTAGTTCCAAAAGCATCACTTACATAAATTTCTGCCATACTAGCTAGCTCTTTGGCAAATTCTTTGTCGTTGTCTGTTTCTTCTTTGTGAAATCTTACGTTTTCTAATAATAAGATTTGCCCTTTTTGTAATTCTTTTGCTTTTGCTTTTGCATCTTCTCCAATTACATCATTTGCCACTATAACTTCTTTTCCTAATAATTTTTCTAATTCTTTGGCTACTGGCTTCAATGAATATTCTAGTTTAAATTCTCCTTTTGGTCTTCCTAAGTGAGAACACAAAATAATAGCACAATTATTTTCTAATAAGTATTGAATCGTTGGTAAAGCTCCTACTATTCTTTTGTTATCTCTTATGTTTTGGTTTTCATCCATTGGTACGTTAAAATCACAACGTACTAATACCTTTTTTCCTTTTACATCAATATCTTTAATTGTTTTTTTGTTCATTCTTCTTCCTCCTAAATGTATTTTTTTCTTTCTTCTTTTAGTATTGCCTTTTTTTCTTTAGGCAATACCATTCTATACCAAAAAAGAATACTTTTCAAGTGTTTTCTTTCTTTCGTTTTTCTACACTTTAAGTTGTAGTTTAACACTTTTAGTTTGTTCTGTTTGTTCTCTATTCAGTATAGAATAATACCATAATGAGGTGTAGTAAATGGAGAATTTAAATTATATAAAAATTGGAGAAAGAATTAAAATTAGAAGAAAAGAATTGAAGTTGACGCAAGAAAAACTATCGGAATTAATTGATGTTTCCCCTTCTTATGTAAGTGGAATTGAAAGAGGTTGTAGTGTCTGTAGTTTAGCTACTATTTCCAAAATAGCTCAAACTTTAGATGTAAGTTTAGATTATTTAATTTTTGGTATGAGATTAAACAATTTAAATACGATTTTTGATGAGATTTTAAAAACAATTCCTGAAAAAAACCACGCTCTATACTTTAGTCTATGCCAAAATGTCGCAAATAGTTTAAAAAAATCCTAGCTATTGCTTTTTATAGTAATAGCTTCTTTTATTTTATCTTTTGTTTTTATAATTACCTTTTGGGATGGATCAAATTCTAATAAAACTTCATTTTCATGTATTTGAGTAATCTTCATAAGTTGACTTAGATTAAACCCTATATTCTCTTCCTTTTCTATTTTATTTTCTAATATCAGTTTATTATTTTGTTTCTTTATATGCATTTGTTCTATTACTATTTTAGTTTCAATAATTCCTTGTAAATATACTAGTACTGTTTCTTCTTTTTGTTCTTGTAAAAATTGTATTAATTCTTTTTCTACCATTTTCAATCTCTCCTTTTATTTTGCATACTTCACATCCTTCCCTAATTATAGCTCGTCTTTATTATCAAGTCAATTTTTATTTTATAGTAAATTCGCATTTGTACTTATATTCTTTTATTCTTTTGATAATTTATCTCTCTTTTTCTTATTTTTGGAAATTTTTCCAGAAAAAATTTTATTCGAAATCAAAATTTACAAAAAGAGGGATTTAGAAGTTCCCCCTAAAATCCCTACTTTATTATTCATCTATCGTTGAAATTCCTAATGTAATTTCTTCTAAGACATCTAATAATACTCTTACAGTATCAAGTGCTGTAAAAATTGGTATGTTATTTTCAACTGCACATCTTCTAATTTGCGCTCCATCTGTTTCTTCTTTTATCGAGTTAATATTTCTTGTATTAATTACGTAATTTACATATCCTTTTCGCATAGAATCTAATATTTCGCTACTTCCTTCACTGATTTTCTTTTTAATTCTAGTACGAATCCCATGTTGCTTCAAGAATTCTGCTGTTCCTTTGGTAGCTTCTATATTAAATCCTAAGTTATAAAATCTTCTAATTAATGGTAATGCATCTTCTTTATCTTCATTTGCTATTGTTAAGAAAATAGTCCCATAGTTAGCTAATTTCATTCCAGATGATTGTAGTGCTTTATATAAAGCTCTTGTCAACTTTTTGTCATATCCAATTGCTTCTCCTGTTGATTTCATTTCTGGTGATAAATAAGCATCTAGCCCATTTAATTTAGAAAATGAGAATGCTGGCGCTTTAACATACCATTTTTCTTTTTCTTTTGGATATACTTCTGTTATTCCTTGTTGCTTTAGCGTTTTTCCAAGCATAACTAAAGTTCCTATATCTGCCAAAGAGTAACCAGTTGCTTTTGAGATAAATGGTACCGTTCTGGATGACCTTGGGTTCACTTCAATAACATAAACATCTTCATTTTTATCCACGATAAATTGAATGTTATATAATCCCACAATACCAATTCCTAATCCTAATTTTACTGTATAATCTAATATTTTTTGCTTTGCTTCTTCACTTACACTAAAGGTTGGATAAATACTGATACTATCTCCTGAGTGAATACCTGTTTTTTCAACATGCTCCATAATTCCAGGTACAAATACATCTGTTCCATCACATACTGCATCTACTTCTAACTCTTTTCCTATAATATATTTATCCACTAATACAGGTTGTTTTTTATTAACTTCTACTGCTGTTTTTAAGTATTTTTCTAAGGCTTCTTTATTAGATACAATTTGCATGGCTCTTCCACCTAACACATAACTTGGTCTTACTAATACAGGATAGCCAATTTCTTCTGCTACTTTAATACCATCTTCTATATTCGTCACCGCTTCTCCTCGTGGTTGTAACAGTTCTAATTTTTTCATTACTTTTTCAAAAGCATCTCTGTTTTCCGCTTTTTCAATGGCATTGACATCTGTTCCAATAATTTTTACACCTAATCTGTCAAGTGGTTCTGCTAAGTTAATAGCAGTTTGTCCTCCTAATGCGGAAATCACTCCTTCTGGCTTTTCTAAATCAATAATGTTCATAACATCTTCTACGGTTAATGGTTCAAAATATAATTTATCGCTTGTTGTATAATCTGTTGATACTGTCTCTGGATTGTTATTAATAATAATTGCTTCATATCCTGCTTCCTTAATAGTTTGAATGGCATGTACTGTTGAATAATCAAATTCTACACCTTGTCCAATTCGGATTGGTCCTGCTCCTAATACAATTATTTTCTTTTTCTCACTTATGATAGACTCATTTTCTTCTTCATAAGTTGAATAGAAATATGGTACATAACTTTCAAACTCACTGCTACAAGTGTCTATCATTTTATAAACAGGATAAATTTTTTCTTGCTTTCTTAGACTATAAATTTCTTCTTCTGTTTTTTTCCATATCTTTGCAATATATTTATCACTAAATCCCATCTTTTTGGCTTGCTTTAATACTTCTATGTTTTCTTTATTTTGTTTTACTACTTCTTCCATTTTTACAATATTTTTAATTTTTTCTAGGAAGAACATATCAATTTTAGTAGTATTATAAATTAGCCCCAAATCTATATCTCTTCGAATTAATTCTGCTATGGCATAAATTCTATCATCTCTTCCTTCTTGAATGTATTCCATTAATTTTTCTGTTTCTGCTTGATTAAATTTATCCATTTGTATGTGGCATACACCAATTTCTAGAGAACGAATGGCTTTTAATAAACTCTCTTCTACACTTCTTCCTACACTCATTACTTCCCCTGTTGCTTTCATTTGTGTACTTAATTTGTTAGACGCAAGTGTAAATTTATCAAATGGAAATCTTGCTACTTTTGACACCACGTAGTCTAAAGCTGGTTCGAAACTTGCTGGTGTGTTTGCTAACATGATTTCATCTAGTCTCATACCAACTGCAATTTTAGCAGATACTCTAGCAATTGGATAACCGCTTGCTTTTGAAGCTAATGCGGAAGAACGTGATACTCTAGGATTTACTTCTATTAAATAATAGTTAAAGGAATGTGGGTCTAAAGCAAATTGAACATTACATCCACCTTCTATTTTCAAAGTTCGAATGATTTTCAAGGCACTGTCTCTTAATAATTGGTATTCTTTATTGGTTAAGGTTTGACTTGGTGCTACTACAATAGAATCTCCTGTATGAACTCCTACTGGGTCTAAGTTTTCCATATTACATACTGTAATAGCGGTATCATTACTATCTCGAATTACTTCGTATTCGATTTCTTTATAACCTTTAATACTTTTTTCTACTAATACTTGTCCAACTGGAGATAATTTTAGAGCATGTTTTATAATTTCTTTTAGTTCTTCTTCATTATCGGCAAAACCTCCTCCAGTTCCTCCTAGTGTAAATGCTGGTCTTAAAACAACTGGATATCCTATTTTGTTAGCTGCTTCCATTCCTTCTTCTATGGTAGTTGCTATAATAGAGTCTAATACTGGTTCTCCTAATTCTTCACATAGTGCTTTAAACTTTTCTCTATCTTCTGCCCTTTCAATACTTTCACTGCTAGTTCCTAAAAGTTCTACTTGGCATTCTTGTAAAACTCCTTTTTTGTATAACTGCATGGCTATGTTTAATCCTGTTTGTCCTCCAATTCCTGGAAGAATAGCATCTGGTCTTTCATAACGAATAATTTTTGCTACATATTCCATAGTTAGTGGCTCCATATATACTTTGTCTGCAATAGTTGTGTCTGTCATAATGGTTGCTGGATTGGAATTTACTAATATAACTCTATATCCTTCTTCTTTTAAGGCTAGACAGGCTTGTGTTCCTGCATAATCAAATTCTGCTGCTTGTCCTATTACGATTGGTCCTGATCCTATTACTAATACACTTTTTATATCTTTTCTTTTTGGCATTTTTTCCTCACCTTTCTTATTTATTAAAAATATATTTAACTTTGTAATGTTTTTATTTTTCTAATAAATTAATAAATTTGTCAAATAGGTACCCACTATCTTGTGGTCCTGGTGCACTTTCTGGATGATATTGTACACTAAATACTTTGTCTTTTTTACATTCTACGCCTTCTACTGTATCATCTAAAATATTTTTATGTGTTACTGTTAAATCTGTTTTTGCTAATGATTTTTCATCTACGGCATAACTATGATTTTGACTAGTGATTTCTATTTTATCATTTTCTAAATTTAATACTGGATGATTTCCACCTCTATGTCCAAATTTTAATTTGTAAGTTTTAGCACCATAAGCTAAACTTATCATTTGGTGACCCAAACATATTCCAAAGATTGGATATTTTCCACGCAATTGCTTTACTAATTTGATTACTTCTTTTACATCTTCTGGGTCTCCTGGTCCATTAGATAAGAATACCCCATCTGGTTTTAAGTCTATAATCTCTTTTGCTGTTGTATGATAAGGAACTACTGTTACGTTACATCCTCTTTTGTTTAAGCTTCTTACAATATTTAATTTAATACCACAATCAACTGCCACGATATTATATTTATGATTTGCTGTTCTGGAATACCATTTTTTCTTACAACTTACTTTTGCCACCGCATCTTTTGGTATTTCTGTTTCTTTTAATTTCTTTAATGCTTTTTGCTTACTGGTATTACTGTCTGTTATAATTACTTTTCTACTTCCTTTTTCACGAATACTTCTTGTTAATTTTCTGGTATCAATTCCTGCAATTCCTGGTATATCATTTTCTTCTAGGTATTCGGATAACGTTTTTGTGTAACGGAAGTTGCTTGGTAAGTCATTGTATTCTCTTACTATCATTCCTCCTATGGTTGGTTGCTTGGTTTCATAGTCGTCATCTGTAATTCCATAGTTTCCAATTAGCGGATAGGTCATTACTACCATTTGATAGGTGTAAGATGGGTCTGATACGATTTCTTGGTATCCTACCATAGATGTGTTAAATACGATTTCACATATGGCTTCTTTGTCTGCTCCAAATCCATATCCATAGTATTCTTCTCCGTCTTCTAATACGATTTTTTTGTTAAACTCTTTCATACAATACTCCCTTTCTTTTTTATTTTAAAACAAAAAAATAAGGACTATAAATCCTTATTTAAAATGCAAACAAAAATAAAACAACGATTAAGAAAACGTTTGCTTTTTTTATGAAATTTGTTTTTCTTAACATTTCTTTCATTTTTTCGCATCCTTTCTTTTTTGTTGTTTTTATGTTGGTTAATTTTTCTATATCTTATTTATTATAACAATTTTCGACTTTGAGTTCAAGAGTTTTTTAGGACTTTTGTTGGTTCTTTTTATTGTAAAAACAATTTTAGTTTTATTCTTTGAGTTCTACACCTATTATTATGTCTTTTGCACCTTTGCTGTCTAACTGAAAATAGAAAAATCACTAAAGAATTAGTGATTTTTCTATTTATTTTATATCTTTAAATTTTCTGGATTTTACTCCAATTATAATCATTATAATAGTAGAACTTAGAAGCATAATAATCATAATGTGGGAAGCTCCTGCTTTAGGTAATTTATAAGATTGTACAACTGTATTGTCTTTACTCTTTTCTGTTTTTTTAGAATTATCCTCTGCCTGTTGTTGGCTTTGATTGTTTGCATCATTATTAGTTTGTGAATAGCTAATAGTAGCTGAATCAATCTTCCAATCAAATCCATAAATTTCGCCTTTTCCTATTACAACTGAATTAGAATTTTCATTGCCCAAAACTGTATTTTTAGTATTAACAGTTATATCTTTGTCTGTATCATTATAAATATATTTTTCAAATTGATATTCTAATTTATCCCCATCTTTATATTTACTTAAATAAATGATTTCATCTTTTCCAATTAAATCAAGTAACTCACTATTTTTAAGTGATTTATACATAATGCAGAAGGCTTCTCCTGAATTATATTCATTAAATGAAAATGATACTCCATTTCCTGAAATTTGTTTAAACATATTTATTTTTTTATCATATGTTTTATCATCTTTTTCTTTAATATAAATAATGCAATTTTTTCCTATATCATTTTCTATTTCAGGAAATTGAGTTGTAGAACTGGCGGTATATTTATAAATTACATTTTCATTTATTTCAGATAGCTTTATTTTGTCACTCCATGTTTTTTCAGTAATGTTTTTTCCATATTCAATGCTAAATAATTTATTTATATTTTCCTCAGATAAATCTTCGATTAATTCACCTGTTTTATAATTAATCACTTTGCAATCATATACTTTAAAATCATCTTCAGAATATGTTACTCTCATACGAATATAATCTTTACAATCATATAGATTTGATGGTAAATTAAATTCTGTCGCATTAATTGATAATGATTTAAGTTCGCCATCCTTTTCTATATTACATCCATATATAATTTCGTTATTAGATACTACACATGAATTTAATTCAAAATCTTTTGTTATGTTTTCATTATCTGCATAACAAGTAGAATGCACAATAAGAGTAAGTACAATCATTGCAATCATTACCAATAATTTATATATTTTATTACTGTTCATAATAGGATTCCCCCCACATTAATTTTATCTTCTGCTAGTACATATTTTTATTTTGTCACTTACAATTAATTATGACATAAGTCTTCAAAAAATACAAGTATTTCTCAAAATTTCATCTCTCTTCTTTGAGCATATAGCCATTTTTTAACTCTCCCAAAGCACTTTTTTCAAGGTTCTTTCCTATTTATAAAAACAGCTAATAATATATATATAAGTTGTACTATAGGCATTTTATTTTTACAATACTTTTGCAAAATCTTTTTATGCTTTTTGCATATATTTTATTTTTAATAAAAAAGATATTAAGCTTTTACACTTAATATCTAAACTTTTATCAATTATTCCTTACTCGCAATATAGCAAGCTAAATCAACTAATTTATTAGAATATCCCCATTCATTATCATACCAAGCAACTAATTTTACAAAAGTATCAGTAAGCATAATACCTGCTGTACTATCAAAAATAGAAGTATGTGGGTCTGTTGTAAAATCAGAAGAAACAACTGGGTCTGTTACATATTCCACAATTCCCTTCATTTCATTTTCAGAAGCCTTTTTCATAGCCTCACAAATTTCTTCATAAGTTGCTGATTTTTCTAAGTTACAAGTCAAATCAACTACAGAAACATCAGCTGTTGGAACTCTAAATGCCATACCTGTCAATTTTCCATTTAAACTTGGAATAACTTTACCAACTGCTTTAGCAGCTCCTGTTGAAGATGGTATAATATTGCTAGCTGCAGCTCTACCGCCTCTCCAATCCTTTTTAGAAGCTCCATCTACTGTTTTTTGTGTAGCTGTCATAGCATGAACTGTTGTCATTAATCCATCTTTAATTCCAAAATTATCATTAATAACTTTAGCAAGTGGTGCTAAACAGTTAGTTGTACAAGATGCATTTGATACAATGTTCATACTTGGATCATATTCCTCATGGTTAACACCCATAACAAACATTGGAGCATCTTTTGAAGGTGCACTAATAATTACTTTTTTAGCCCCGCTATCTATATGTGCTTGTGCCTTTTCAAGTGTTGTAAACACTCCTGAACATTCTAAAACATAATCAACACCTAATTCTCCCCAAGGAATATTGTGTGGATCCATCTCATTAAACACTTTAATCTCTTTTCCATTTACCGTTAATGCATCATCTTTTCCTTCTACTGTTCCTTCAAACTTTCCGTGAACCGTATCGTATTTTGTCATATAAGCCATATAATCTGCCGTTATAAATGGGTCATTTATCGCTACAACCTCTACTTCATCTTTCTTTAATGCTGCTTGGAATGATAAATTTCCAATTCTTCCAAATCCATTAATACCAATTTTTACTGACATAACATTTCCTCCTTCTCGATGCTTTTTTATATTAGCATCTACTCTTTACTATAGTATTACCTATTTTACTTAGGCAATTCAATTCTATACCAAAAAACCATACTTTGCAAGTACTTTTTTGTTTTTTGTGTTGTAGCTAGTTTTGTCTAGTTTTGGGACAGGCACCAAACCCGACATTGTGTCACAAATTAGGGTCAGGTTCTCGAAAAGTTACTCATATCACATTTTTCTTTTTATATGCCCTTTGTACAGTTCTAACATTAATTCCTAGTACTCTTGCTATTTGCTGTTGTGTAATCCCTTTTATTTTTCTAATCTTTTGAATAACATCATTCCTATGAATTTTATTATATCTTTGTATTTCTTGAATATTATCAATTCCCAATTCTTTTTTTATGAAATATATCACTTCCTCATCTGTCAGCTTATTTTTCATCTCATATTCTAGCAATTCTGTACTTTCCTGAAAGTTAAAACCTTTTGCATTAAACTGTAAAAACTCTTCTCTATTGTCTTTATTTTCTGGAGAGAATATTTCTAACAGCTTCTCTGTATCTACTATTGAGTCTACATGATTGAAATTCTTTTTTGAGAAATATTCTGGATAACTACTCCATTTATATTCTTCCATTGAACTAATTTGGGCTTTTAAGGGATTTTGATGAATATATCTAGCTAAGTTTAATATATAATATACATTTTCAACATTTCTACTTTGAAACCTATTCTCAAACAAATGCCCTACTCTTTTATATTTCTTGTTAAAATAGTTTGCATAGCTAGTTCCTACACTATGGATAATTTGAGATAATTTATGATTTTCATCTTTAATTTCTAAATGAATATGATTTGGCATTAAAACATATGAATATACTTGATATAAAAATTTCTTTTTGGTTCTTCTAATAATATCTTGAAATTCTAAATAATCTTTATCTTCGAAAAAAATATCTTGTTTGTTAACACCACGCAACATACAATGATATATATTACTATGGCTTTTCTTTCTAGCTTGCCTTGGCAACCTTATTTAGCCTCCTTCTTATCATAATTTTTTAAATAGTAAAAAGAGTATAACACATTTTTGGCTATTTGGCTATACTCTTTTTAACTTTTTACATTTTTTTACATACCAATCTGTCCCTAAATACGACATAATGGCTAGCTAGGTGCCTGTCCCATTTTACGACAAAGTGGCTAGTTGTGTGCCTGTCCCAAAACACGACTTAGGACGATGATAAACATGGCATGTGACCACCCTAGTCCCAACACCCAGTTTGGTTGTAAGGTGCTATTATCTACTTGTTCTCCTAAAAAGCTGTGTTTTCCTGCTGTTTTTATAACAAAGTCGAAGGTTTCTTTTGCCTTTTTCTTTTCTCCTGTTTCTAAGTAATATAAGGTCATCCATAGGTTAGCAATTGGCCATGGATTGCCATTTCGATAATGGTCTCCTTCAAATCTTTGATATCCTCCTGTATAGGTTCTTAAGGATAAGTTAATTCTTTCTACTGTGTTTATGACTTTCCTTTCTTTGGCTTTGAAAAGATTGAATGGTGTAACTGCTCCTATTATACTAATGTCCATCTTTTTGTCTTCTGTATTTCTTAAGTATGTCTTCTTTTCTTCATCATACATATTTTGATTAATATATTTTTTAATTTCTGTTTGTAACTTCTCTAATTCTCTTTCACTTTTTAAGATCTTTTCATCTTTTAGTCGATTGTTCTCAAATTCTGATGTTTTATCTCCCAATACACGATACATTCTCATGATGCATTCAAATGCAGAATAGATACTTGCTAACGAATATAAATGGATTCCTTCGCACATTTCCCATAGGTCATAACTCACATGATATCTATGTCCTTGTCGATTCACACTTGCTTCGATTTCTTCTTGTACTTTATCTTTATCGTGTTCTGATTTACTATCAATGTTTAACCAGTCTTTCACATAGCGTTTTAGAAATTCTACTGCTCGTTCACACATTTGCAAATTATCTTTTAAGAATTTTTCTGATTTGGTATATTGATAGTGCTCATATACCCCATATACAACACTTGCTGTTTCATCAATTTGATAGCCCCATGCTGGAGCTAATTTTCCATCGGTGAAAAATCTTTGTTCCCACATTCCATTTTTACTTTGTGTTTTTTTACAAAAGTTTTTATAGAATTTTTCGGTTTCTTTTTCCATTTTTAAAATGTCCATCGCTTTGGTTACAAATACTGCATCTCTTGTCCAGCAGTAAGCATATCTTCCACATTGTGTAAAATTTTCATCTACTTCTGCTGAAGCAATAATGCCTCCTGTTTCTGAATTTGTTAATAACGGAAATAATAAAATACTTCTTTTATAGATATCATAAATTTTTTCTTCATAGCTATTTTCTGGTTCTTTTAGGTTTAACCCATTATGCGTTTTTACATATTTTCTCCAATAAGCTTTTGTGTTTGTAAGTTCTTTGTTTAAATCTATTTTTTTTATTCTTTCTATTTCGTCTTCAATTTCTGATATATTTCTATTTTCTCCTATAGCAATACAAATTTCTAGGGTTTTCTTTTCTTGTGGTTTAATAACTCCTAATTCATAGCAGATACTAGTATCTTTTGACATTCCAATGTAATCTTTATCATGAATTTCTCCTCTTTTTATCGTTTCTTTACTACCATTGATTTGATGTTTGGCAAGTTTGTGCCCTTTTGCAAAAGTAGAAAAAGTAAAGTCATGGGCATATTGCATCATACCACCATCTACTATTTTACAACTTACATGGTTATTATAATCAGATAATAACTGGGAATGAATATAAAAACTTGTATCTAAATCAATCTTTCCATCATTTAAAAATGTATATTTTTTCACTAATACATTTTCTTTTATCATAACATAATCAGTTTGAAGAATCTTTAGATTAAAATAAGTATTTGTTACCTCTGTATTCAAAATATTTGTATCAGTATCATAATATTGTTTGTAAACATTGTTAATATCGTCATGTAAATAAATCAAATCCGAATTATTTATTTTTACTCCTGTATGGAAGTAATCTAAATATTGCTTATTATCTTTACTTGGAAAATATATTCGTTGCATTTCTCCTTTTCCAGTAAAAGTTACTAACATATTCTTATTTCCTATTATTGCTTCATTAAAATACTTATTTTCCATTTTTTCTCCTCTCGATAATTTTGACTTTTGAAACGATTGCCCCCCTTTTGAGACGGTTGGGGACACCCCTTTTGTGTCTCATTTAGTTTTTCTTGTTATAGCCAATATTTTATTTAATTCTAAATGAGACACAAAAGGGGTGTCCCCAACCGTCTCAAAAGGGGGGCAAACCGTCTCAAAGTTATTATCCTTCTATTACATTTATGATTTGTTTTTCCAAATCTTTTATTTTTTCATTAATTCTAAAGATATCTTCATCTTTTAGCTTGTTATCATCTAAATCTTGCCTTACATAAGTATCCATATCTTTAATTTCGTCTTTTAGCTTTTGTAATCTGTCGATTACTTCTCTTCTTATCGTTGATGTAATTCTTCTTTCTATCCTATGAGTCATTTCAACTTTTTCTTCATTTTCTTGGTCAATTCCTATTTCATAGGTTTCTCCAAATTCTGGCACCGTTGTAGGAATACCTGTTTCTTGCTTTATTTTTTCTTCTAATATCGTTTGAGATTCCTCTTCTCCATGTACTAAGAAGATGTGTTTTGGTTTGTTGATAAATGAGTAAATAAAGTTCATTAACCCTTCTTGGTCAGCATGTCCAGAATAGCCTTCGATATATTCAATTCTAGCATTTACCGCAATTTCTTCTCCAAAAATTTTTACTTTTTTTGCTCCATTTACAATGCTATATCCCAGTGTCCCTACTGCTTGATAGCCAACAAACAAAATAGTTGATTTTGGATTCCACAGATTGTGTTTTAGGTGATGCTTAATTCTTCCTACTTCACACATTCCACTTGCTGATATAATGATACTTGGTGTTGGGTCTTCATTTAATGCTTTTGATTCATCTGCTGTTTGCGTAAATTTTAATCCTGGGAATTCAAGAGGATTATCTCCTTGCATAATTTCTTCTTGAATTTGTTCTTCAAATAAATTTGTATTTTCTCTGAATACTTCTGTTGCAGATATAGCTAAAGGACTGTCTACATATACATTAGATTTCATCAATGTTTTGTATTTTCTTCTAAATTCATCATCATCTTTTACTTCTTTTAATTTGTTAATTTCATATAAGATTTCTTGTGTTCTTCCGTACTGCAAAAGATGGTATTACAACACTTCCCCCTTTGTCTAATGTTTCTGATACAATATCTAAAAACATTTCTGCTTTTTCGTCATTTCTTAAATGAAATCTACTACCATAGGTAGATTCCATCACTAAATAGTCAGCACTTTCTATCATGGTTGGTGAGTCTAATAAGGGAATATCATTGTTTCCTAAATCTCCTGTAAATACCGTTTTTGTCTCTTTTCCATCTTCTTTTGTCCACAATTCAATGATACTCGAACCAAGCATATGTCCTGCATCATTAAATCTTACATGAATGTCTTCTGTAATTTCTATAATTTGGTCATATTGTACTGGTTCAAATATTTCCAGCGATCTAGCCGCTTCTTCTGCTGTATATAAAGGAGCTCTTTCTGTTTCTCCTTTTCTCTTTCTTTTTTTATTTTTCCATTCATTTTCCATTTCTTGAATGTGCCCACTGTCTGGTAACATTAAAGCACACAAATCGCAAGTCGCTTTATGAGCATAAATCTTATTTTTAAATCCTTCGTTATAAAGTTTTGGTATCCTTCCAGAATGATCTATATGAGCATGTGTTAACAGCATAAAATCAATATCAGTTGGGTTGAACTCAAACTCTTCTGCATTTTGATTTTCATATTCTGCCTTTCCTTGCCACATTCCACAATCTACTAAAAACTTTTTCCCACATGCTTCTACTAAAAAATTGGATCCAGTAACAGTTCTAGTTGCTCCTAAAAATGTAATTTTCATTTTTATCCTCCCTTAATCAAAAATTTTCACCTTTTTATTAATTTTAAATGTCAAGTCTTCTTTCTTTATATTTCCTATTCCTTCTAGTCCTATCTTTTCTTCAAATACATTTTCATCAAATAATTGTACATAATAAGCCTCTTTTTCTTTTATTAATTTGATATATAAATCTTCCAAATTAATAACTCTAACAAAAAATATATTTTTTAAAATTTGATAGTCTATTTCTTTTTCTTTTGAAAAAATATCAATTAATTTAAATTCGTGTGCTTTTGTAAGCAACATCCTTTGTACTTTTTCTCTTTTTTCTTCTATTTCTGGTACTTGATAAATTGCTTTTTTATCATTGATTAGTAATACGCAATAATATCTGAATTCATAAATAAGTTTCAGCAATTCTTGTTTCGTTTCTGCTTTTCTTACCTTGATTTGATAGCAATCAAAGAATATTTTTTGGAGTTCTAAAATCTTCTGTTTCATTTCCTGCTCTATATCTTCACTATCAATTAGTTTTAAATAAGATTGTCTAATTTCTAGTTCCTTTTTTAATTCCATAAACTTTTGTGGATTTAACAAAAGATTTAGTTTTTCTAATTTTTCTAAATTTTTTTCTCTTTCTTCTGCCATCATTTGAGATAAAATCCTAACACTAAAAATTTTTTCTTCTAGTGGTAAAAACTCATTTCTCTTTTCATATTCTTCTTGTAACATCATTTTATTATTTAGCGTTTCATCCATTCGTTTAATTTCTTTTGTTAATTTGCGTTTTTCTTTTGTTATTTCTTGCACAAATTTTTGATTGTCTTTTATTCTTTCTAGCTTAGTTTCTACTTCTTTTTTTTCTTTTTCTAGCTTTACTTTTATTTTTTTATTATATCTAACCGTTAATAATACAGATATTATATTTAAAAGTTCTGTCAACTCTTCTTGTTTTTCTTGCCCATATAATTCTTGCAACTTATCTTTAAAACTTTCTAGGTAATCAATAATAAATTCTCTATTTTGGACCCATCTATTTAAAAATTTGTTTCCTACCAATATCCTTATATTTTGATATACCAAATTATGATGAATACTTTCTATTTCTCTTGGAATAGTTGTCCAAGAGTAGCCATTAAAATCACGAATTGGCTCGACTGTATCAATATTTTTTCCTACATTAATTACATCAGACAAAGTTCTATCTATTATATAATATTTGTTTTTAACGATTTTCTCATTCCTATTAATTTTAGCAATACAATATAGTAATTTTCTCTCAATTGGATAACAAATAATTCTTTTTTTATTTTTTTCTACTAAAAAGGTCTTATTTCCTAGCATTTCACTTTCTTTTGAATTTAATTTTACAATTTTTATCTCTTCACAATTATCTTTTATATTACTAATAATGGATTGAATAAAATCTTCTTTTTCTTCTACATCTGGTTTTACTTTTTCGTAATCTTTATAAGCTGTTTCAATTTTATATAAGATACTGAGTAACATACTTTTTGTATTTTCATCAAAAGTCTTCTTCTCCAAGACTTTTTCTAGCTCATTATTGTAATCTCTTTTTACAATTTTATCTAAAAGCTTATCTGTTTTCTTTTGCAAAACTTTTCTCCTTTCAAAGGGGATTTTAGAATATCTCATCTTATTAGCTTCCCCTCTATTCCTGAAACAGGAATTTTAAGTGTCATCTCCTGAGCTTTGTTCACTTGTTCCCATTTTTAGCTCATTCCATCTGTCTAAAGTCATAAGAACTTCTCTTGGCTTACTTCCCTGGTAACCAGAGATAACACCTCTTTCTTCCATTTGATCTATAATTCTTCCAGCTCTTGCATATCCTACTTTAAATCTTCTTTGGATAAAAGATGTTGACGCTTGTCCTGTTTCTACTACTGTTTGAATAGCATCCATTAAAAATGGATCTGTGTCATCCTCTTCACTTGCTTCTGTCGCTAGTTCTTTATCTGTTTTGTTACTATTTTCAATGCTTTCTAATATATCTTCACTATAGGTTGCTGTTCCATTTGATTTTACAAAATCTACTATTTTTTCTACTTCGTCATCTGTTACAAAAGCGCCTTGCACTCTAGATGGTTTTGGTGCTCCTGCTGGAAAATATAACATATCTCCTTTTCCCAATAGCTTCTCAGCTCCTACGCTATCTAATATAGTTCTAGAGTCTACTTGTGAAGATACCGCAAAAGCTATTCTAGATGGTACATTAGCTTTAATTAGACCTGTTATAACGTCAACAGATGGTCTTTGGGTTGCAATTACTAAGTGCATTCCTGCAGCTCTTGCTTTTTGTGCCAATCGACAAATAGCATCTTCAACATCATTTTTGGCTACCATCATTAAGTCTGCTAACTCGTCTACAATAATTACAATTTGTGGTAATTTTCCTACATCATCTTCTTTTTCAATGGCTTTGTTATACCCTTTTAAATCTCTTACTCCTTTTTCGGCAAATAGATTGTATCGATTATCCATTTCCTGCACCGCCCATGCTAAGGCACCTGCAGCCTTTCTAGGATCTGTTACAACTGGAATTAAAAGATGTGGTATTCCATTATATACAGATAATTCTACTACTTTGGGGTCTACCATAACAAATTTCACTTCACTTGGTTTAGCATGATAAATAATACTAGTAATTATAGTATTAATACATACACTTTTCCCTGAGCCAGTAGAACCAGCAATTAAAACATGTGGCATTTTACTAATATCAGCTAATTGAACATCTCCAGCTACATCTTTTCCTAAGGCTATGGCTAACTTAGAATCATTTTCTTTAAATACATCACTATCTAATACTTCTCTTAGATGTACAGCTTCTCTTGCGGTATTAGGTACTTCAATTCCTACTGCTTGTTTTCCTGGAATTGGTGCTTCAATTCTAATAGTTTCTGCTGCTAAGTTAAGGGCGATATCATCTGCTAAATTAGCAATTTTGCTAACACGAACTCCTTCTGCTGGTTTCAATTCATATCTAGTAATCGCAGGTCCAACTGATACATTTTCTACTTTGGCTGATACACCAAAACTATATAATGTTTTTTGTAATTTCGTTGCTGTATCTGTTAAAGCTTTCGCACCACCTTTTAGTCCTTTTTTGTTTGGCTTACTTAAAATTTCTAGTGGTGGATATTCATAATGTTCATCTTCTACTGTCATTGCATGTTCTAATTGAAGAACTGCCCTTTTCTTCTCTTCCTTTTGTTCTTCTACATCTTTAAATAAATTACTTTCAATAACATCTGGCTCTGCCTCTTGCTTTTGTTCTTGCTTTGCCAATAATTTTGATTTTGTCTGTTTTGTTAATGGTTCTAAGTCGTCTTCACTGTGGTCATATTTCTTTAATCCTACTTTTTCATCTGTGTTATCCACAATTCTTCCACCAAAGTTGATTTTTATTTGCTCTCCCATTTCATTTCTTTCTTGTTTTTCCAATTCTTTTTGCGCTAATCGTTCTTCTCTTTGTCTTTTTCTACGTTCTTGTGGTGTTTCTCTACCTTCCTTTTCTCTTTGTTTACGCAGTTCTGCTCTATTAGCTAATCGTTCTTCTTTTCTTTCTTCTGCTCTTTCTAACATTCCATTAATAATTTCTGACAAATTAATTCTAAAAGTAAATACAATTAATATCGTGGCAATTCCTAAACAAAGAATAATCGCTCCTATATTTCCTAATAACTTGGTAAGTGGAACTGCTCCACAAGCTCCCAATGCTCCTCCACCTTTATTTTGCGAACCTAAAAAATAGGCATCTTTTACTACTTCTGATAATTCTTTATTAGTTGGTAATTCACCTGCTGAAATTTGAAAAACACTACATACAATACACAAGCTTACTAATAAAATTCCATATTGAATTAATTTTGGATTTAATTCTTCACTTCCCTCTGAAGCTAGCTTAATGGCTATCACAAAAATTCCAATTGGTAATATATATTGTACAATTCCTATTAATCCACCTAATATTTCATTTAGTTTTACTCCTACTACACCAGATTTAGTATAGATTAAAACTGCCAAAAGAATGCTTAATATAATTAAAGTTACTACTGTTACATCTGCTTTACTTGCTCTATTTTTTTTCTTTTTATATCTTCTTTTTTTTGCCATTTTTCACACCATCCTTATTTGGGCAATGGGGACGTTTCTCTTTGCTCCTTTTGGTGCAATTAGGGACACATCTTTTGAGACAGTGGGGACACCCCTTTTCTGTCTCATTTTAAATTAGTAAAATATTTGTTACAATAAAAAATTAAATGAGACAGAAAAGGGGTGTCCCCACTGTCTCAAAAGATGTGTCCCTAATTGCACCAAAAGGAGCAAAGAGAAACGTCCCCAATTGTCCCCTTATTTTAATTCATTTCTACTATTTTGTATCGTTTTTATTGTATCTTCTAACGATATTTGCATTAAGTTTAATGCTTCTGTCATATTACTTCCTAGTTTTTCTAAAGTTCCTGCTAATACATCTTGTGTACTAGATAAAATACTATCTGCATATTCTTTGGTTCCTTTTGATATTTCTCTTGACATTTCATTGGCTGTTTCGATAATTTCTGTTTTTTGATCATAAGCTTTTCTAGTTATTTCATGCTCATCTACCATAGCAATAATTCTATTTTCAGCTTCTTTCACAATACCTTCAGCTTCTTTTTGTGCTTCTACTAAAATACGTTGTCTTTCTTCTTTAATCCATTTAGCTTGTTTTAATTCATCTGGAAGTTTTAATCTAACCTCTTTTATTAAGTCTAGCATTTCTTCCTTATCTACTATCCCTTTTGAAGAAAATGGTAGATTTCTACTCGTCTCTAATATTTCCTCTAATGTTTCTAACAATGTAAATAATTCCATGGTTTACCCCTTTCCCTTTTGGCTTAAAAAGATAAGATATGCTCTTCCATATTTTCTCTCATCTATGATTTTTATGTTTAAACTTTCTAACTGTTCTTTTACTATTTCTTCTTGATCTGTTTCTATTATAATGATACTTTCTTCTTTTAATAAATTGTTATGTATTAATAATTTAACAGCTTCATAAGCAAAATTAGTTTGATAAGGTGGATCAATAAAAATAATATCCACACTTTCTCTTATTTGTGTTTTTAATACTTCCTTAAAATCCATTTGATACAATTCTATTTTTTCTTTGGTATGTGTCTTTTCTATATTCTTCTTTATAATTTGAATTGCTTGTTTAGAATTATCACATAAAATAGCTTTTTTAGCGCCTCTACTGACTGCTTCAATTCCACAAGCTCCACTTCCTGAAAACAAGTCTAAAAAGATACTATCTCGTATTTCTTGTTGAAGAATATTGAATAGAGACTCTCTTACCCTATCTAAAGTTGGTCTTGTATTCTTTCCTTCTAGCGTATATAATTTTGTTCCTTTTGCTTTTCCACCTATAATTCTCATATCATTATTTTATCCTTTTTTCCTGTAATGTCAAGAGTATTCATAGAAATGTAACATACATTTAACAGTTCTGTAACATACCCCCTATTTTGTAACATTTTTCCTCAAAATGTACAAAAAACCATCTATTTCCATAGATAGTTTCTTTTGTGTTTTTCTTCTATTTAGATATCCTGTTTGTTGATATCTTTTAATAATTCTAATTGAGATATTAATAATGATTCCATTTTTGCCTTATAGATATCAAACTGTTTTTTTACATCTTCCAATTCTTTTCTCTTTGCGACAATTTCATTATCTAAATCATTGACTTGTTTTTGTGCAGTAACTTTTGCTTCCTTGATAATTTGTTCAGCTTGTTGTCCTGCTACTTTTTTTACATCTTCTGCTGTTGTTTGTGCCATTAGCAAAGTACTTTGCAATGTTTCCTCAATTGCTTTGTAGTGTTGTAAACTTCCGTGTTAATTCTTCTACTTTTGCTTTTAATTCAGTTGCTTCTTTATAATTTTTGGAATAATCTTCCGTCAAATCATCTAAGAAATCGTCTACTTCTTCTACACTATATCCATTCATCATTTGTTTTGAAAATTTCTTGTTTTCGATATCTAATGGTGTTATCATTATTTTCCTCCTTAAATAGACGGACTAATTTACTCCGTTGTTTTTTAACCATGAAACAGATAGTTTACTTTTCATTTCTTCTCTTGCCATTTCATTTGTAATCTCATAGTTAGATGGTGCTACTAAAAAGATAGAATTTGATACTTTTTGGATGTATCCATCTAATGCATATACTCCACCACTAATAAAGTCCACAATTCTTCTTGCAACATCTTTATTTACATATTCCAAATTAACAATAACAGATTTTTTCTCTTTTAAGAAACTACAAATTTCATCTGATTGTTCAAATGTCGTTGGTTGTGATATTACCATTTTTATAGCATTGGTTTGTGCTTGTGGCATAGCTACCACTTTATTTCTTCTTCCAAATAATTTTTTATCTTCTATTTCTTCTTCCTCATCTTCATAATCATATACGTTTTCTTCTTCGTATTCTTCTTCCTCTGCTGTGTCCATTCCAAATAGACCCCATACTTTGTCCATTAATGCTCCTGACATAAAAAAACCTCCTAAAATACTTCCTTTGTTTTGTTTTCTTAAGTATCTACTTTTTTTACAAAATTGTCAATATTTTTCATGAATGTTATTGTTTTTTAATATTTTTGTAATATTTTCGTAATATTTAGTCCAGATTTTCTAAATTTGGATTTAACATTATTTCATCATACAGTGATATTTTTTTATACCTTACAATTTGTTCATTTGAAAATCCCAATTCTTTCAGTTCTTCTGTTGAGTAAGTTTCTACAATAGAATATTTTTCTCCTTCTTTTTTTATCTTTACTAATATTTTACTCAAATATCCGTGCTCGGTTTCTTACCACATAATTCAAGTTGTCTTCTTTTACAATCGCTTGATTTGGCACTTTTAATCCTGAATCATCCCACCAAATTAAATCAAATGATATTTTTCTATAATTAATTAATTCTTGTATTTGTTTTTCTATTTTTAATATCATAGCAACTTCTGTATCATTTTCTTTAATAATATTGGTTATTTCTGCTGGTATCTCAATATTATTGGATAATCTGATTTTTATTTTTTGTCCAACTTCTGCTTTTTTCGCTTCTTCAGACGAAGAAATAGTTACGATATAGCAACAAAAATTATCAATCACTTTTCCACTTTCTTCACTAGTTGCCACTAGCTTCCCTGTCTTTAATTCTAAGCTTTCTAAGTATTCTTTACTTAATGAACTAAAGTTTTCTGGTGTTAGCGTTTCTTCTAAGCCATCCACTTTATAAGATACAATTCCACTCATTGGTGCTTTTACATATTCTGCCCCTGCATTTAATTGGCTTTCATAACCTTTTCTTTCTTCTATTAGTTGATTTAAATAAGAACCTTTTGGGCTTAAATCTCCTGCAATTTGTGCTTTTTTAGTTACATAAGAATTAATTTGTTTTTTATATTCTGCTAATTTCGTGCTATCTTGTATTTTATTAATATCTTCTACTTTCTCATCAATCTGATTTTCTAATAATTTCATATCAGAAGTAAATAAACTGGTATCATTTAACATTACTTCTTGTATTTTATTATCTAGATCTTCTATCTTCTTTTTTAAATTTTCTTCATTGCTACTATAATATCGAAAAATATTTTCATTCTTTGCCGCTCTTTCTCCTTCTGATTTGATTGGCATCATTCCGTTTTTGTAATTTTGTCCTTTTACAACTTTTTCATTTCGAATCACATAACCAATATCAGTTTCTTCTTGATATAGTTTTCCCTCTTCTATCGTAAAAGTATCAGTCGGCTGTTTAACTAATAAGTAAATAGCATAAGCAACATAAATTGAAATAGCAACTAATGTAGCATATATAATTATTTTCTTCTTTTTTGAAGATGATACTTGTTTCAATTAAAATCCCTCCAAAATAATTTCAATATTTTCTGGTATGCTAGCTTGTCCATCTAGCCATATTGTTTGTTTATTTTTTCGAAACCATGTCATTTGTCTTTTTGCATATCTTCTTGTTTCCATTTTTATTTTTTCAATCATTTCTTCTTGGGTTGTATTTCCCTTTAGAAATTCTACTACTTCTTTATATCCTAATCCTTGCATAGCGGTTGGAAATTTTTGATGTCTTTTTATAATTCCCTGTACTTCTTCAACCAATCCTTGTTCTAACATTAAATCCACTCTTTTATTAATTCTTTCATATAGTAATTCTCTATCCCATTTTAAAGCATATACTTGATAGTCATATTCAACAGGATTCTTTCTAGATTCCACTTCCTGTTGCGTCTTTGTCTTCCCTGTTGCATGATAAATCTCTAATATTCTAAGAATTCTTTTTTCATCATTTTCGCTAATCTTTTTAGTGGCTTCTGGATCTATTTTTTCTGCCTCTTCATACAATTTTTCCAAGCCTTCTGCTTTCACTCTTTGCTCTAATTCCGTTCGATATGCTTCATCAAATTCGATATTTGGATATTCGATTTCATAAATCAAGCTATCCACATATAAACCTGTTCCTCCTACTACAATAGGGGTCTTTCCTTTTTTCAATATTTCTTTAATAGCTTGTTTGGCATCTCGTTTGTAATCTGCTACACTATATCTTTCCTCTGGTGAAACAAAATCCATTAAATAATGTTTAACACCTTGTTGTTCTTCTTTGTTTGGCTTAGCTGTTCCAATATCCATCTCTTGATAGATTTGCATCGAATCTGCTGATATGACTTCCCCCTTTATTCTTTTTGCCAATTCAATTGATAAGCCAGTTTTCCCAGAAGCTGTTGGTCCACATATTACGATTACTTTTTCCATATTTGCCTCCTTATTTGCCAATTTTTATTGCATAGTATGATATATCTTTACAATTCCTTGTTGTGTATCTTTCATATACCCGATTTCAATCATGATACTTATTACAAAAACTATCATTAATATGATTAGTTTTTTCGTAAATTCTTGTTTTTTCATCTCGTCTTCGTTTATTTTATCTAGCATTTTTCCAATTTGTGGCATAATAATCATTCCATTAATTCCTGTAAAAATAGCTACTAGTATATTTTGGATACTATTTTTCATTTCTTCATTTGGATATTCTACTCCCACTTTTGTTATTTGATAAATTATCCATGTTATTGCATACATGATAATTATTCCTACTATGATAAAAACTACCTTTTTGTTTTTTTCAATAAATCCTAAACTTTGCCAAGTCCAGGCAATTAAAACAAAGTAAATAACAAGTGCTATCATTATAATAAATATCATTTTCTAGCAAACTTCCTTTCAATATCATATTTGGTCATTTTGATTACAGTTGGTCTTCCATGTGGGCAAGTAAATGGATTTGGCAATTCTAATAATTTGTCCATTAATGCCTCTACTTCTTTTTTATCTAATGCCATATTAGCTTTTACTGATGCTTTACAAGCAACGGTTGCAATGAATTTTTCTTCTTTTTCTTGTTTTGCTGTTCTAGCTACTGTATTGATTTCGTCTAATGTTTCTAAAAATAGTTCTTTGGTATCTAAGTCTATACATACAGTTGGAACTCCCATTAACTTTATCGTATTTTCGCCAAATTCTTCTAAGCTAAATCCTGCTTGTTCAAACATTTTTAAGTTCTCTTTTGCAATTTCCATTTCTTTGTGAGATAAAGTTATAACATCTGGTAATAGTAGCATTTGTGAATCTTTACTTTTTTCACTATAGTAATTTTTCTTTACTTTTTCATACATAATTCTTTCATGTGCTGCATGTTGGTCCAAGATATACATTTCTTTATCAATCTCTAATATAATATAAGTGTTAAATACAATTCCTACAAATTTATAAGTTGGTTTTTGAAATTCTTCTGTCTCCTCAAATACTGATACATTATCTTTTATCATATCAATCTTTTCTTCGGTTTGCTTTGTCTCTACTGGCGTAGTTCCAAATAATTTATTATACATTTCATTAAAATCATTGGATACTACTTGCGGATTGTTATTTAAATCTTCTATTTTTTGTTTAATTTCTTTAAATTCCTCTTTTATTTCTGGCTCTTCCGTCTTCTCCCTTGTTTCCTTTTGTTCAGCTTCTTCTGTTTCTAATTTATATTCTGTTTTTATGTCATTTAACATGACTGGTTTTATTTCTTTTTCTTCTAGCTCTTTTTCTATTTTTTTCCTCATTTCTTTTAGTTGTTCTAATACATCTGTCGTATCCATTGGTTTTCCTGCTTCTGCTTCTGTTTCTACTTTTGTTTCTTCCATTCCATTCGTTTTGATGTTACTTTCTTGCTCTGTATATTCTTCTATTTGTTTTTCATTTTGCTTTCTAAAACCAAATAATCCATTGCTTTGACTTTCTTTTTTGGCTTCTCTAATATTTTTTAATCTTTCTTCAAAGCTAACTTCTCTTGGACTTTCACTTGTATTTACTACTAATTCACTTTTTAACAAGGTATCTTTAATAGCATGGTAAATAGCTTGAAATACTTTATTTTCCTCTTCGAAACGAACTTCCAATTTAGCTGGATGGACATTCACATCTACTTTTGCTGGGTTCATTTCCATATTTAGAATCACAAAACCAAATTTTCCAATTGGGATTAATCCTTTATAGGCTTGTTCTGTTGCAGATGTTAAAATTTTATCTTTGATGTATCTTTTATTGACGAAGAATAATTGGTTGGAACGATTTGACCTAGCAATTTCTGGTTTTCCAATCACTCCTGAAATGGTAATGGTTTCATATTGATAATTTACTTCAGTAATTCCATTGGCTACATCTTTTCCATAGATACTATAAACCACGCTTTTTAAGTCTCCTCTTCCATTAGTTTGGATTATGGTTTTTCCTGTATTAATTAATTTGATTGCTATGTTTGGATTTACTAAAGCAATTCTGGTGATTGCATCTTCGATGTATCCTGCTTCTGTGTAATCTTTTTTTAAGAATTTGTATCTTACTGGTGTATTGTAAAATAAATTTTGAACCGTAATAGAGGTTCCCGTTTGACATCCTGTTTCTTCTTTTTCTAGAATATCTCCTCCTTCTACTACCACTTTGTAACCAGTTTCTTGTTCCTTTGTTTTGGATATCATTTCTACCTTACTAATTGCCGCAATACTTGCTAATGCCTCTCCTCTAAATCCCATAGAGGTAACAGTACTTAAATCATCTGCGCTTCTAATTTTGCTAGTAGCATGTCTTTCAAAAGCGATTTCTAAATCGTCTTGTGCAATTCCTTTTCCATTGTCTGTTACTTTTATATATGAAATTCCTCCATTTTTGATTTCTACAGTTATATTGGTTGCTCCTGCATCAATAGAGTTTTCTACCATTTCTTTGATAACAGATGCTGGTCTTTCAATTACTTCTCCAGCAGCTATTTGGTTGATCGTTAATTCGTCTAATAATACGATGTTTCCCATTTTTAACCTTCCTTTTTTTCTATTTGTCTTTGGTTTTTATTATATCATTACTTTCTTGATTTTGTATAGTTTTTTAGAAAAAAAAACAAACAAATAGGACCTTCCTTAGGTCCCATTTGTTTTGTTTGATACATTTGTATCTTATTTTTTCTCTTATGCTCCTGCAGTTGCTTTGTTGTCTTTCTCTGGAAAAAGCGGATCATTAAATTCGTAAGCATCGACTAGACAGCCAATTTTTATCAAAAAACAAATGAAAGCTACTATTGATAAAATGCACCAGCCAAAATATGCTTTGTTTAAAGGATAGATGCTGATTCCTTCTGGTGTCCTAACAGATAAGTTGCTTTCCGAACCTTTTAATCCATTTCTTTGTTTTTCTAAGACAATGACCTGGTCTCTCTTTCCTTCTTTTAAAGATTCTTCCAGAACCTTTTTGCTTTCTAATAGGTTCTGATACCATATCCCAACATTATTATTGGGGTTCTCCCAGAAAATAGAAATCTGTCCTTCTGTCAGCCCTTTCGCCTCTAATGCCTTAATTGCCATATCCAGATTTTCTATGGCCGTTTGCGTGTTTCCTGCCTCTACATAGTTGTCAAGGTATCCCCCGACTTCTTCTTCGAATTTAATTGCTGCGTTTACCCGTGCTACAAACCAACCAGCAAATACTAATACAGAAGCAATCATTAATGTTACATAAAATTTCCCTTTTGTCATGTTTTCTTCCTCCTTATAACATTAAACAGAGATTTACTTTGATACGCTCTAATTGTATCATCATTTTACATAATTTTCAACTTTTTTTCCATTTCTTCTGTACTATTTTTAACATAAAATTTAAAAAAAGCTTAATACTTTCTCACAAAGTACTAAGCTATTCTCTTATTTTTCCTCTTCTTTTTTCTCAGACAGTTTCTTTTCTGTATGAGATGTTAACCCTAATAAAGATAACATATAAACTGCTAATATCAATGGAAGTGTTATTCTTCCTAATGGAATACGTGTAATTGCTATCACACTTAATAAAACGATTTGTGTTATTACTAAAATTCCTAATGTTTTAGTAATTGTTAAAAACATTCCTAATTGATAATAGCGAACTGCCATATATGCTAATACAATAATTGTCGCTATTCCAAATGGCATAATATATGGTTTTACTATATCCCTTGCTCTTGTATGTGGAATATTAGTTATTTCAATATTATCCGCCACTAATTCTGTTCCATATTTTTCATTAATTTTATTTACTATTTCTGTTTTTTGTTCTTCTGTTATATCTTTTGCTAAAATATTTACAGAATCTTCATACACTTCTACTTTTTGAATTACAACATCTTGGTTTGGTAATACTTCATTTGTTATTTGTTTGATGTCTGCTATTTCAAATTCTTTTTCTAAATATAATTGTATCTTTTTAGCCTCTTGATATTTCAAATCGAAATTAAATCCAATTGTAAAAGTAACAATCGTTCCTGCTATGATTACAAGAGCTATCAAAAGTGCTAGTATTTTTATTTTTTTGCTCATTTTCTTCATTTTACATTTCCTCTTTTCCTATTTTTAATAAACTATTGGTTATAATAACATTATAAATCGCCATTAAAACAAATCCCCAGAACATTGTCATTCCAAAACTGCTAATTGGTGTCCATCCTATAAAGCAGAATGTTACTATCATAATCATAATTGGTACCATTTTGATAAAAAAGTCTTTGTATGCTTGTCTTCTCTCATTTGCTTTGGCTAATAATTTGTTTACTAAAATATAGTCTAATAAAAAGGCAAATACCATTCCCAAGATTCCTTCTAATGAAATTACTACATTAGTATATCTTACTATTATCATAAGTAAAGAGATAAATCCTACTTGAGAAATTACACCTAATATTCCTAATTTTTTGTATTTTATCATAAGTACAATAAATCCAATAATCACAAAAGCTAGTAATGTGTAAATGATGATGGCTAAAGTTGTATCTGTTATATCAGATAAGATATATTGATTTTCTTCTAAATCATATTTTACTGGTACATTCCCTGTGTCTAATACAGTAGCCATATTAGAAGCTTGTGTTACATAGTCTTGCAATGTTTTTTTGTCAGTAGCTGTGCTTCCAACTGATAATTGTAATTTTCCAGTTCTTACTGGCTTTTCGAAACTAGTTGACATGATTTCAGCATCGTCTATTTTTAAACTTACTTTCTTTTCAGCTGTTGTTGTTTGTTCTTCTGTTTCATTTTCCGTTGTATCTGTATTTTCTATTTTTACATATTGATTACTAATATCTTCTAGCTTTTTCGCGCCCTCTTTCGTAAATTCAATGTCTAAATAAACTGCTGTTCCACTATTGGTTTCTTCAGTTCCTGCTCCATACATTACTTTTACTTGTTTGATATCTTGATTATTCATTAATATTTCATTGGTTTGACTGTCAACTAGTTCAAATTTTCCTACTGTACTAATATTGCTAATGGTTTGGTCTGTTGTATCATTTTCTGGTAATTCTACTAGAATATCTCCTGTCGTTTCTTCTAGTTTTATATTGTAATTACTAACGCCTATCTTTTTTAATCTTTGCTCAATTATTGCTTGAGAAATCTTATAGTTTTCAAGTGTTTTCACTTCTTCTACGTTATTTGGTATTTCTTCTTTTACATATCCTTTTTCTGCTATTTGCTCATCTGTCAAGTTTTCTTCTTCTACCACTTTTCCTTCTGCATCTTTTATTATGGTTTTATTACTTGTATTTACTTTTAATCTAACATTTCTACTCCCTTTTAAGTCCATGGCAAAGCTATAATCTTTCATTCGGTTTTCCATTCTATTTTGTGTTTGCGTATAAATTCCTACAAAGGCTATCATAGTAACTGCTACAATGGCTAATGCAATCGTTATTATTTTTACTTTCTTCATTTTTCTTTTCCTCCACTTATAATAATTTTGTATCATTAATGACTAACTCAAACCATATTTTTAGATATTTTGCTGCATATTTACTCATCATAGTTCGATCCATAAAAATTTCAAAATAATCTAAAACAGGACATATGTTAGTATCAATTGTTAAGTTTAAAATAACTTTTCTTTCTTTATTGTCAATTTCTAATTCAGCATTCGATACTGCATAGTTTACTCTATCATGAATATTAAAGGTTGATAAATTGGTATTAGATACTCTGTTTCTATGCACATCTGACTTGTCTGCTAAAATAAGAGCTGCTGATATATCACTTACCGCTGTTCCTGTTTGTTCATCATGATTTCCAATCGCTATCATAATTTCTGTTCTTTCTTCTACTGGCATTCCCATATCTTTTAAAATATTGTAAGCTAACATGGCTCCACTATGAGCATGGTCAGTACGATTAATACAGTTGCCAATATCATGTAAATATCCTGCAATTCTAGCTAATTCTACTGTTCTTTCTGGATATCCTAATGTTTCCAAAATTTCTCCTGCTCTTTTAGAAACAATTGATATATGTCTGTGACTGTGTTCTGTATAACCGAAGTCCATCTAGTTGTTTTTGTGTTCCTTGAATTAAGGCTTCTACCTCTTCGTTTTGAATGACATCTTGTAATGTTATCATTTTATCTTGCCTCCCTATTTTGGTCTTTTTAAATTTTATCTTAAAATAAAAAAAATATCAACTCTTTTTATTAATTTACGCAATTTTCTTAGTATCATTCACTCCCTTCCATAAAAAAATTATACATTTTTTATTTTATAACAAAAAATGTATAATTTTTCACTCTCCTATCGCATAAATCATAAAATGATATTGTTTGATTTTTTCACCATCTTTCGTGTCTTGTCTATCTTGTATGTTATCTTTTTGGTATTTCCATTCCCAGTGTATGGTAATTTTTTTATTTTGTATCATTGGTCCCGTTAATTCTGGTTCCATATCTTCTAATCTAATATATTTTCTTTCTTTCCCTTCTATTTTAAAATTTAAATTTTCTGGTTTTTCATTTTCACTTTTAAATTTTATGCGATAATTTATTTTTTGGTTGGATTGCAAGATGATTTCAAACTTTCCTTCGGTTCCGTGGCGCTATTTTTTCACGAACTAAAGTATTTGGATTAATTGTATCTGTTAAGTTAATTTGCTTAAAATCAACATTTTTATAAGATACCTTAAATTCATAAGATAATAAATTATTTTGATTTTTTGATGCAAGTATATCTGTTTTTTTCTCTTCTCCTGAGGAAAATAATTTGAAGAAAATTAGTTCATCTTGAAATGTTTCTTTGGTTTTTTTCTTAATTTGGGATAAAAAAATAATGAGACTTAAAATAAGTAAGATACTTATTATTACTTTTCTTTGTCTTTTTTTCATCTAGCTTATGTGCCTCCTTTAACTTTTTAGTTGCTCTGAATGCACTTTTATTTGAACCTCTTGCAAGATATCTTTTGTGCTATTACTTTTATTTTTATCATAAATAATTTCTAGTCTATATTCATCTTCTTGTATTTTATCTTTTGTTAATTTTACATTTTCTGTTTTATTATTTGCTAATGAAATTTCTTGTTCTCCTTTGTACAATTTAAAAGAAATACTTTCTTCTATTTCTGTTATAATTTCAATATTATATTGCAAATCAATTTGTGTGATTTCTCCATTTTCTTTGTAGTTTTTCACTTTAAAATTATAATATTCTTTTTCTTTTTTCCCATTTACTTCAATTACTGGATTGTTTTCTACGACTAATATGGGTTCTGCTATTTTGGCATTGGTTTGAATTTTGGTATCGCTGTACTCTTTCCCCATACTATACCCTGAGAAAAATAATGCTACTACTATAACTGTCACTAAAATAAGTGTCATCTCTCTTTTTTTGCTTTTTAATGGAATTTTTACTTTTTTCATTGCTCCTCTCTTTCTTTATTTTTTAGTAAGGACAAGCGCTTCTTCTTGTCCTTACTTTAAACATTGACAATAAAATAAAAATATAAATATAATAAAAGTAGAATAAAGGTTTTTGTTATTAACCAAGACTATCATTTTCAATTTTCTATTATTTTTTAATTTGTTCTTATGCTTGTGGTGCTACTTGTGTTCCAGAAACAATAACATCAAAACTGTATACAGCAATCTCTTTTGCATTTTGTGTGTCTATTTTATCATTATTTGCTATTTCAATTGCATTGCTTCCTGTTTCATAATCCCATTTCCAATTAATTGTAACGGTTCTTGTCTTGTCCTCATCATTGGCATGAATAGTTCCTGCAATAACTTCTTCTAATTCGGCAATAGAGCTATAAGATTGATTGTTATAAATAAATTTTAGGTTGTTGGGTTTATTTCCTTCATCTTGTATTTTAATTTTGTAATCAATTCCTACATCAGAACCTGTGCCATCTACTATAATATTGAAACTCCCTTGAGTCCCTGGTGCTATTTTGTTGTTAACCAAAGTTTCGTTATTGCAAGTAGAAGCTAACTGAATCGTTTGTACTTCTTCTTTTTGTCCATTTACTTTAAAACTCCATGTTGCCACTTCTGCCATTCCATCTCCTCTTACTTCTGATACATATTTTGAATAACTTTGTCCTCCTATAAAAGCTAATACGATACAAGATAAAATAGCAATTGCAAGAATTATTTTTTTGTTTTTACGCAATAAGCATTCCTCCTTTCTTTTTACTTTTTTGTTTTCTGTTTTGATAATTTTTCGATCAATTTTGAATAAAAACTTTTCGATTGAAATCTTTTTTGATTTTCTTTTTGAAAAATAATAAAAATTTGAAAATGTAATCTCATTATAATTCCCTCTTTGTAATTTGTCAAGAACTTTTCATCGCAATTTTCGACATTTTCCGCGCCGTAACTGTGTTTGACCGTTTTTCATTTTCCACTTTTTTACTATTTTTTCTTGACTTTTTTCTTTTTCCCTTTTATAATAAAATATATTTTCAATCTTTTTATTTTCTAAATTTCCCTAAAAAACAATTTATTATTAGAAAGGAGGCATCTTTATTGCCACATAAAAAAACAAAATTTTTAATGATTTTATTTTTTATTTTTCTCATTCAATTTTTCTGTCAAATCAGTTTTTCTAAATATGTAATAGAAGATACCCAAATAATTGCCAAACTTGATATTGACAGAACCAAACCAACAATTGAACTACTTGACATTCATTCTTCGAATTCTGCTTATCCCACTTACGCCAATCAAACACATTTGATTACTGGTCATATTAAAATAAAAGAAAAAAATATAATTCGAAATGACTTATCGCCAACCACACTAAAAGTAGCAGTTGGCAATCGTTATTACATCTTAGAAAAAGATTATATTACCCCTGAATTTAAAAGCTTTTTCTTACTTACTGAAAATTCTACCGAAAAAATATACGAATTTTCTTTTACTGGCACAATTGGTAATGGCGCTCTAGTTCTTACTATCCCAGAAGGAACCATCGAAGATAAAAGTGGTTTAGTAAATGAAAAAATAAATCTCACTCCTAACTTTACCATTGATAACATTCCACCTAGTGCTACTTTTGAGGAAACTTCTGGTTCTAACGGTAAATCCATAGCAGAGCTTTCTCCTACTGAACCAATTAGACCTTTAGATGGTTGGGATGGTTCTCCATTTTGGTTAACCAAAGAATTTTCCAATCCTGTTTCTTATTCTTTACCAATTGTAGATTTTGCCCAAAATTCTTCTGAAGTATTGATTTCTATCCAAAATCCAACCGCTATTTCTCTTGAATATGGTACTTATGATGCTTGTAGTCTTTATCGTTTTACTAACAACGGAAAAATTCCAGCCCCTAATACCATTTCTTCTAATTCCATTTGTAAAACGGAAGCTATTTTCATCAAATTATCTGATACTACTAAAGCCAACTCTTTACAAGGAAAATGCTATGTTTATACTTATTGGGGTGAAGGTTCTAAGGCTGTTTGTCAATATTCTAATCTTTTCTATTCCTATGGATATAGTAAATGGTTAAATCTTTCTTCTGAAAACATCATCTATTGGGGAAAAGAGGTGTTCTCTCAACTTGGTGGAGTTGGTTTAAATTCTGTGAACGCTACTTGTGTTGAACCTTATGTCCCTATTCCTAAAGATGTCGCAAAGCAATATCTTTATGGCATTTCTGGTACTCAATTTAAACTAAAAGACTCTTCTGATTTTTCTGTTGTTTATCAATCTTATATAAAAGACATTGGTTGGCTAAAAGCTTGTTCAGATGGTGAAGAAAGTTTCTATCGTCATGATAAACCAATTTCTTCTTTTCGTATTAATTTAGTTCCCAAAAGCGAAAAGCAATATTTAATTGACTTTTGGAATCGTGATATAGGAACAAATCATATTAATTAATCACTTTTTATTCACGCCTATAATTCCCCCTAAAATGCCGAATGTCATTCCCACTACAATCATAATAATGCTTTGCATCTCTAAATTAAATTTCCAGTTTATGATACTAGAAATTAAATAGATAACAGCAATATAAATTCCACCAATTAGGGCTCCATTTCCCAACCCATTCTTTTTAATTTTGGTATTCCCAATTGAACTTCCAATTAGAATACTAATTGCCGTTATTACGATGATAACGGGGTTCATCATGGTTTCACTAATTTCTGTATAAGTTAATAGACTTGCAAAAATGAGTAATAGGATTACTGTAGTAAGTAATGATATTCCTACTCCTTTAGCTAAATTTGTCATTGTTTTTTCCATTTTTCTTCTTCTCCTTTTTCCTTTTTGTTTCATTTATATGTATTTTCCTAAAAAAATAGAACTCATACTGAGTTCTATTTCTCTTTGTTTAGCTTATTACTTCACCTATTAAATCTGATACGCTTTTATATTGTTTTTTAGCAACTTTTTTTAATTCTTCAACTGCTTCTTCCATGCAATACCCATTAAAATCTTTTATCATTTGAATGTCACTATATCCATCACCAATCGTATATACATTTTCTTCTTTGATTTTAAATTTTTGTATTAATAGTTTAATTGCTTTTGATTTGTTGGTTTGATTTGATATTATTTCAATTGAATGATTTCCTACATAGTAAGAATTTATAAACTTGGAATACTTGCTATTTAAAGTTTCATTTATTTTCATTGCTTCTTCTTTGGTATCATATTTTATATGAATTTTGGTCAAATTCTTGTGATTTATATCCACTCTACTTTCTAATCCACTACAGCAAAAAAATCTAGTAGCTTTTGAAAGACAGATTTCATTTTCTAATTTTTTTATTACTAAATCGTCAATTGAAAAATCATGGATAATCATGTCCTGTTTATCTATTATGGTTGCTCCATGATTTAGTATAGCATAATTGTATTTTATATTATATGCATTAGCTTTGTTTTTAAAGTCTAAATAACTTCTTCCTGTTGCAATTATAAATATGTTTCCGACTTTTTCAAATTTAGTTACCATTTCTTTGTTTTTGGCAATGTCTTCATCGTTGATATAAAATGTTTGGTCATAATCACTAACGATCATTTTTTTATTTAGTTTATGATTGTCCATGTTTTGCTCCTTTCTTGCTTTATGTTATTTATACCATAATAACTTCTTTTTGGCAAGAAAAAAGATCTTCATATACTTCCTGCAAGGTCTCTGGACACACTTGATTTATTCTAAAAATTTCTATTATTTGATTTGCAACATCTTTGTTCGTAGAGATTATTGCACTTTCTTCATACTCTTTAACAAAATCCTTATCTTCCTTATAAAAAACTTTTATTTTTATATTCATCGCATATACTTCACTTCTATCAATTAAGCGTCTTTTTTCTCTGTAATATTTAAGTATAACAGAATAGCCTAAATCCTTTTCTTGCTCTTCTGTTGTAAATGCCATTCCTCTGTATTCTTTTTCTATTATCATTTGTATCACCCAAAACAGTATAGCATGTTTTTTTGCTAACTTCTGTCGAATTTTGTAATTTTTGTAATATTCTTTCTTCTAATTCTAAAAAAGATAAGTTTTGAGCAAAAATATAAGACCTTCAATTTCTTGAAAGTCTTGATATTACTGGCTGGGCTGGTGGGATTCGAACACACGCATGCCAGAGTCAAAGTCTGGTGCCTTACCGCTTGGCTACAGCCCAATGTTATTTAATTTTATATAAATGGGGTGGAAGATGGGACTCGAACCCACGGTCTCCAGTGCCACAAACTGGCGCGTTAACCAACTACGCTACATCCACCATTGTTGTGTGTGTACGTACCTGTAACGAACACATTAAATATTTTACCTTATTTCCACCCTATTTGTCAACTATTTTCTAATATTTTTTTAATATTTTTACATTATTGTCCTAATGTACTTGGGTCTAATCCATATTGTTTGTACATCCATGTCATATAATCAAATGGTTCCAATGTTTCTGGTAATCCATAGTCTACTCCATTTGTTTCTACTTTTAAAGATGTGATTTTTGGAGGATTTACTGGTGTACTTACTTCTGTGTTTCCTGTTTCTTCACTATTTTCTGGTGCTTTTACCTCAACTTCTTCTAGTTTGTGTACAATATCTAATCCTTCGATTACTTTTCCAAAAGCTGTATAATATCCATTTAATGATGTATTTGCTTTTGTCATAATGAAAAATTGTGAACTTCCTGAATTATAAGATTCTTCTGCTAAGTTTGGTGAATAAGCAGTATAATCACTCCTTGCCATTCCAATAACACCCTCATCAAATTTTAATTTATTGTTTTGTGTTCCATTAGCAATAAATTCACCTTTTATGGTATATGCTTTATCTTCTCCACCTTCTTTTAAGTCTGCTATTGTTGCTGAACCTTGCCCTGTTCCTTCTTTATCTCCACCTTGTATCATAAAATCTTTTACTATTCTGTGAAAAGTTAACCCATCATAAAATCCTCTGTTTGCTAGTGTCACAAAATTTGCTACTGTCTCAGGTGCTAAATCTGGGTATAGTTCGATTTTTATTGTTCCAAAGTTTTCTACTTCCATGGTTGCAATTGGATTTTTTACCTCCATAGTTGCTTTTTTGTAATAGCCATATCCTAATCCTGCTATTAATACTATTACCAAAATTAACGCAATTATCCATATAATATTTTTTGTTTTCATTTTTTTCATTTCTCCTTTATTTTTTTTAATTTATTTATTAGAAGATATGTCCCAAATTGCTCCAAAAGGAGCAAAAAGAAACGTCCCTAAAATACAAATTGGTCTTGCATTCTTTTTAATGATTGCTTAATTGTTCTTGCTCTTACTTCTCCAATTCCTTCTACATCATCTAAGCTTTGTATATCTGCTGCTAGTATGTGTTGGAAAGATTTGAAGGAGTCGATTAAGTTTTCTACAATGTTAGATGGCATTCTTGGTATTTTATTTAAGATACGATATCCTTTGGTATAAACGCCTACTTCATCATAATTATCAAAATTTTCATAGCCTAATAATTTGGCAATTACATTTTCATTGGATAACTCTTCATAATTTAGTCCTTCTAGTTTTTCTAATATTTTTTCAGCTGTTTGTTTCTTTTTGGTTCCTACCATATAGTCCTTTATGATTAGGAGCTCTTCTTTTTCTAGCCCTCCTATTAATTCTTCTAGTTGCATACGAACCAATCTTCCGTCATCCCCTAGTTCATATATCTGTCTTTGTATTTCTTCTACAATTCGCATTACCATTTCTGCTCTTTGGATGGATACTAATACATTTTCCAGTGTTACAATGTCATTAAATTCGTATTCGTTTAATAAGCTTAGTTTGTTGTCAAATACTTTTTTGTATTTTTCTAGCGTTTGAATTGCTTGGTTTGCTTTGTTTAATACTGCATAGGTATCTTCTAATACATATCGGTCATTTCCTTTAAATACGGTAATGATACTTCTTCTTTGTGATATACTAATGACTAACTCTCCTGTTTGTTTTGCCATTCTTTCTGCTGTTCTATGTCTAGTTCCTGTTTCTAATGTTAGAATTTCTCTGGATGGTATTAATTGGGCATTGGCATATAAGATTTTCTTTAAGTCTCCACTTAACACAATAGCTCCATCCATTTTAGCTAATTCATATAGTTTTGCTGAAGTATATTCTTCGTTGATATAAAATCCTCCATCTACTACTTCTTTTAAGATTTCATTGTTATCTGTTATTAATAGCAAAGCTCCTGTTTTAGCTCTTAATATGTTTTCTAATCCATCTCGAATAGGCGTTCCTGGAGCAATTAATTTTAGAATTTCTGTGATATTGTCTTCTTTTCCTTTTCTCAAAATTATTCTCCCTTCTTTAGCCTAGCGCTTTTTTTATGGCTTCGTTTACATTTCCAACGCCTATTATATCTAATTTATATTTATCTTTCAAGTCTTTTTGATTACTTTTTGGAATAATGCAAGATTTAAATCCTAGTCTTTCTGCTTCTTTTAGTCTTTTTTCAATTAAGTTGATTCTTCTAACTTCTCCTGTTAGTCCTACTTCTCCTATAATTACCATATCTTTTGGAATAGGGGTATTTTTAAAACTAGAAGCCGTTGCCATGATAATTCCTAAATCAATGGATGGTTCGTTAATTCTTAATCCACCAACTACATTCATGTACACATCTTGCATGTTTAACATTAGTCCTGCCTTTTTTTCCAATACCGCAATTAATAAGGATAGTCGATTAAAATCAATTCCATTGGCCGTTCTTTTAGCATATCCATAATTTGTTTGTGAAGTTAATGCTTGTAATTCCACTAAAATTGGTCTTGTCCCTTCCATGCTAGACACAATACAAGAACCAGATGGATTATCTTCTCTTTCTGAAATTAAAATATCGGATGGGTTGGTAATCTCACACATTCCTTCTTCTCTCATCTCAAACATGCCAATCTCATTGGTAGAACCAAATCTATTTTTTACGCCTCTTAAAATTCGGTAAGAAAAATATCTTTCTCCTTCTAAATACAAAACTGTATCTACCATATGTTCTAGCACTCTTGGTCCTGCGATATTTCCTTCTTTAGTAACATGACCAATAATAATGGTCGTAATCGCTCTTGATTTACAAACTCTCATTACTTGAGAAGTAATCTCTCTTACTTGACTCACACTTCCTGCTGCTGCAGATAACTCTTCTGAATACATCGTTTGAATCGAATCAATAATAACTAACTTTGGATTAATCTCTATAATTGCTTGATTTACAATATCAATATCTGTCTCACCTAAAAACAAAATCTCTTCATTATTGATATTCAATCGGTCAGCTCTCATCTTAATTTGCTCTGCAGACTCCTCGCCAGAAACATATAAAACTTTTCCTTCTCCTTGTACTTTATCACAAATTTGAAGAATCAAAGTAGACTTTCCAATTCCAGGTTCTCCTCCGAAGCAAAACCAAAGAGCCTTTCACTAGTCCTCCCCCTAAAACATTATCTAATTCTCCAAATCCAGTCAAAGTTCTTATTGTCTCCTTTGCTTCATAAGAACTTAGCTTTTGAGGAATATTACTCTTTAAATCCTTTTGCTTTAAACTACTATTCTTGCTCTCCACTATCTTTTGTTCAAAAAAACTATTCCAGCTATTACAAGCTGGGCACTTTCCTAGCCATTTGCTAGACTCATTTCCACACTCATTACAAACAAAAATTGTTTTACTTTTCGCCATTTCACATTGGGGACAATTGGGACGTTTCCTTTTGCTCCTTTTGGTGCAATTGGGGACACATCTTAAAGAGCCCTATTCCTCCTTTTCTTTCATTCCTTTTTCTATCATTTTTTTAGTTAGTCCTGTTACTCTTGCAATTTGCGTTTTATTTATTCCTTGTATTCCTTTTAGTCTTTTTAGGTATTCATTTCGTTTTTTTACACTATATTGTAGTATTTCTTGAATATTTTCTAATTTTAAAATTTCTTCTATATATTTTTTTGCCTGTTCATCATTTATCTTTTCAACCATTTCATATTCTATCAGTTCTCCTATATCTTCTCGTTTCTGATTTACTTTATGAAAGTTTATAAAGTTACTGATTGCTTCTGTTTTATTCTCTCCAAATAACATCAAAACTTGCTTTGTCTCTACAATTTCTCTTCCTTCTAAATATTCTTGATAACTACTCCACGGATATTCTTCCATTTCTCCTATTCCACTTTTACATGGATTTTGATGGATATAACGACATAAAGTTCTTAAATATTTTTCATCTTCTACATTTTTACTCAAAAATCTATTTTGAAATAAATGACCTACTCTTTCATATTTCTTATTCCAATAAGCGGAATAGCTTACTGTTAAACTTTGTAATATTTTGGATAGCTTATCATTTTTATCATAAATAATTAAATGAACATGATTTGTCATGAAACAGTACGCATATAATTCATATTGATATTTTTCTTTTGTATTATAAATTTCTTTCGTAAATTTGTTATAATCTTGTTTTTCTAAAAATATATCTTGTTTTGCATTTCCTCTCAATATTACATGATATACTTTTGTGTTGCATTTTTTTCTCGCCATTCGGGGCATTTTATCACCTCTCGTTATTTTTTATTTTTTGTTTCATGCCCCATTCTAGAAACAAAAAAAGTATAGCATAATTATTTCCAATTTGCTATACTTTTTTATTAATTCACTAAAAATTTACAATTTTAATATTCAACTTTTAAAGATGTGTCCCTAATTGCTCCAAAAGGAGCAAAAGGAAACGTCCCTATTTGCGCCTAAAAGAAACTTCTTGGAATAAGAAATCATGTACTTTTTCCCAAGTAATTTCTTGGTGTAAAAATTCATTTATTTCATCTTCTACTTTTTGTTGATATGGTGTTAATTCTACTTTTATTTCTTTGTTCCAATCTATGTCTTGTAACCAAAATGCTTTAAATTTATTCCAAAATCCTACTTTGGTTGGTAAGTTACTTCCAGCTTGTCTGATTGTTCCAGCGTTTTCTTGTGCTTGTTGTTCTCCATTTTCAAAACCTTCTAACTCAGCACCTCCAAATACTCCTGATACTTTGTTTACTTCACCTAAATCTGCCATTTTTATTTCCTCCTTCGTGATTATATATTATATTACTGTTTTAGTTATACTATATTATTTTTGATTTAGCAAGCAATTTAGTGGATTTTTATATTAAATATTCGTTACGCATTTATTACAGTTTTGTTACAGTTTTACTTTTCTGCCAAGATATGGTCCTTTTCTACTTTGCTACATGTTACTTTTACAATTTTGTTTTCCAAATCTTCTTGACTTCTTATCCAAACTAATAAATAATTTTTTGTATGACCTTGATAGTATCCGTTTTTTTCTTCTTCACACAATATTTCTACTTCTTTCCCTAAGTAGCTTTCATTGAAATTTTTTTCATTCATGTTTGATAATTCTATTAATTTTCTACTTCTTTCTTCTTTTATTTTTCCATCAATTTGATTCGTCATTTGAGAAGCTTTGGTTCCTTTTCTTGGTGAATATTTGAATATATGCATTTTATAAAATTTAATTTCTTTTAAAAATTGATAGGTTGTTTCAAATTCTTCTTCACTTTCTCCGTGGGAAACCTACGATAATGTCAGTTGTTAACATGACATCTTCATAATTGTTCCTTAATCTTTCTACAATTTCTTTGAATTCTTTTATGGTATATCTTCGATTCATTCTTGCTAAGGTTTCATCACATCCACTTTGCAGTGATAAATGAAAATGATGACAAATTTTTTCTAATTTCACTAATCTTCTTATAAATTCTTCTGTTATTAGAAGTGGTTCAATGGAACCTAATCGAATTCTTTCAATCCCTTTTATTTGATTAATTTCTTCTAGCAAATCGATTAGTCGATATTCTTCTTTAAAATCTTTTCCATAAGAAGCAATATGAATCCCAGTAATAACTACTTCTTTCATCCCCTTTTGTGCTATTTTTTCTACTTCTTCAATAATATTTTCTGGTTTTCTACTTCTTACCCTCCCTCTTGCATATGGAATAATACAATAAGAACAAAATCTGTCACATCCATCTTGTACTTTTATTACTGCTCTTGTTTTTTCTGTGTAGGTTGTTTCTCCAAGTTCTACATATTCCTTTTGATACATCACATCTTCTATTTGATTGATTTTATTTTTTTCTTGTTCATACTTTTCTATGATTTCTACTATTCTCTTTTTTTCATTGTTTCCTACAGCTAAGTCAATTTCTTGTATTTTTTCGACTTCTTCTTCAGCGACTTGTACATAACAACCACAAGCTACTACAATAGCCTCCTTATTTTGCTCTTTTACTCTCCTTAACATTTGCCTAGATTTTCTATCTGACATGTTAGTTACAGTGCATGTGTTTACAACATATATATCTGCTTTTTCAGTTGCTTCTATTATTTCATAGCCTTTTTGAATAAATTTTTGTATCATGCTATTTGTTTCGTATTGATTTACTTTACATCCTAGTGTGATAAATGCTACTTTTTTCATTTTTTCTTTTATTCCTTTCTTTCGTCAAAATTGTAATTATTTTCTATATTTTTAGAAAAGAGCACCTTATAAAGATGCCCTTTTCCATTTTAAACAAATACTTTTTTATTTTTAATTTAAGATGTGTCCCCAATTGCTCCAAAAGGAGCAAAAAGAAACGTCCCTATTTGCGCCCTTCCAAAGCGTCTAGATTATCTAGTGCTTTTCCAGTTCCTAAAGCTACACATGATACAGTGTCTTGGGCTATCATAACATTGATTCCTGTTTTTTCTTGTAATAGCTTGTCTAATCCGTCTACTAAACATCCTCCTCCTGTCATGTAAATTCCCTTATCACTAATATCAGCTGCTAATTCTGGTGGTGTTTTTTCTAATACAGAATGAACAGCATCTACTATCATCATAGCTGGTTCAATTAATGCTTCTAACATTTCACTTGAATGTACAGTTATTGTTTTTGGAAGTCCTGTTATTAGGTCTCTTCCTCTAATATCCATTTCAGTGTCTTGAATTTTAGGAAATACACAACCTATGTTTACTTTTAAGTCTTCTGCTGTTCTTTCTCCAATCATAATATTGTGCTTCTTCTTGATATATTTTACGATATATTCGTCAAATTTATCTCCTGCTACTTTTAAAGATGTATTTACAACTGATCCACCTAAAGATATAACAGCAATATCAGTTGTTCCTCCTCCTATATCTACTACCATATTTCCACATGGTTTTGATATGTCAATTCCTGCTCCAATTGCTGCTGCAATTGGTTCTTCTATCAAATACACTTTTCTTGCTCCCGCTTGAGATGCTGCATCGATAACAGCTTTTTTCTCTACTTCTGTTACTTGTGAAGGGATACATATCATAATTCTAGGAGCAAAAAGAAATTTCCCGCAAACTTTATTAATGAAATGTTTTAACATTTTTTCTGTTACCGTATAATCTGATATAACACCATCTCTTAACGGTCTGGTTGCTACAATATTTCCTGGTGTTCTTCCTAGCATTCTTCTTGCTTCTTGACCTACTGCTAAAACTTCTCCTGTATTATTGTCTACTGCTACAACAGATGGTTCTCTTAATACAATTCCTTTTCCTTTTACATAGGCAATCACAGTTGCTGTTCCCAAATCAATTCCTATATCTTGTCCCAAACCAAATTTAAACATTTCTATCTTCCCTTCTTGTTTTTCCCTTTTATTACAAATTCGTTACAATTATATTACAACCTTTCTAATTTATCAAGACTTTTCATTGAATTTTTTATTTTTTTGTATTATAATAATAATTGTTCCCTGGTTAATCTGGGACAGGCACAATATGAGCATTTATATCCAGAAAATCTTAGGAGGTAATTATGAGCCATTTTCAGTTCATTTCTAAAAGTGAAGAAGATACCAGAAAATTTGCCAAACAGCTTGCTTCTGTTCTAAAGAAACAAGATGTCATTGTCCTTACTGGTGATTTAGGTTCTGGTAAGACAAAATTTACAGAAGGCATATTAAGCTATTGGGGATTAGAAAATGAAATTTCTAGTCCAACGTTTACAATTGTAAATGAATATCAAAAAAATAATATTTGTATTTATCATTTTGATGTGTATCGCTTAGAAGATTCTTCTGAATTTTATGAAATCGGTGGAGAAGAATATTTTGAAAATGGTATTTGTCTCATTGAATGGGGCGAATTAATTGAAGATGCCTTACCAAAAGATTATCTTCATATTACCTTTTCCAAAGATATGACTGATGAAACAATTCGAATTTTAAATATAGATACTACTCTAAAAAGATGGGAGGATTATTTTGAAAATATTAAGTATTGATACAGCAAGTCAAATCTGTGGTGTTTCTATTTTAGAAGATACCAATTTAATATGTAAATTAGACAAAGATACTGGAAGAACACACTCTGAAAATTTAATGCCAATGATTGAACAAGCCTTTGAAGAATGTAATTTATCTTTGAAAGATATCGATTTACTCGTTTGTGATAAAGGGCCTGGTTCTTTTACAGGTATTCGCATTGGAATTGCCACTATAAAGGCCTTTCATGATAGTTTATCAATCCCTTGCGTTGGTGTTAATTCTTTAGAAACTCTTGCCCATTCAATCCAAGAAGACGGTTTTATTGTTAGTCTTTTAGATTGTAAAAATGATAATTGTTATTTTACTTTATATGAATTAAAAGATGGTAAATACATCGAAGTAATTGCACCTACTGCAGAAAGTATTGAGAATACACTAAACCTTTGCCAACAAAAAATTGAATCAAATCAACCTATTACTTTTGTTGGAGATGGTTCTGTTGCTTTTCAAGAACAAATAATAAATACATTTAAGAATTTTAATTTTACAACTTCTGAAAATAATTCTTTAAATTCTTATTATCTTGGTTTAGCAGGATTGCATAAATTTCAAGAAAAAAAGTTAGAAGATGTTTCACCCTTGTATTTGAAAAAACCACAAGCACAAAGACAATTAGAAGAAAAGTTTAAAAATGTCGAAATCACCTCTATGACAGAAAAGGATTTAAATGAAATTTCTTCCATCTTAGTTTCTGACTTTGATGAATTCTGGAATTATAATATCTTAAAAGATGAATTAAACTCTGAAAAATCAAGCTATTTAGTCGCTCGATTTAATAAAGAAATCGTGGGATTTGCTGGGATAAAAATGTTAGTAGACCAAGCTGATATTATGAATATTGTAGTTAGAAAAAATTCTCGAAATCAAGGAATTGGTAGTTTATTATTAGAACATCTAATTCTTTTAACTAAGAAAAAAAATCTAACTACTATTATGTTAGAGGTAATGGAAGAAAACTATTCTGCCATTCATTTATACAAAAAATTCCGGTTTTAAGCCAATTGGTATTCGAAAAAATTATTATCAAGATAAAAATGCACTCATCATGAAAAAATGAGGGTGAATAGGAAGGTGCAGTTGGGGACGTTTCCTTTTGCTCCTTTTGGCACAATTAAGGACACATCTTATATGAATTTAACAAAAAATATTGTTATTAGTAAGTAATTAAAAAATATTAATAATAACATTTTATTATATTCTTAAAGATGTGTCCCTAATTGTGCCAAAAGGAGCAAAAGGAAACGTCCCCAACTGCACCTCCTTATTCGTACCACTCTAATTCCCAATCTGCTAGAATTACAGTATCGCCTTCGCATACACCCATTTCTTTTAATTTTTCTTCAATTCCCATATTCTTTAAGCTTTTTTGTAAGTAGTACATAGATTCATTATCTTCAATATTAACTCTTCCCATTAGTCTTTCTACTGCTCTTCCAGATACAATAAATACGCCATTTTCTTCTTTAATGCTCCATTGGTCTTGCTTATCTTCTAAAGTATATACTACCTTATCTTCGATTTCAATTAGTTCTTCTTTTGGTAATGTCTTTAAGGTATTTGCTACGTAATCAATTAATTCTTCTACCCCTTGTGCCGTTGCTGCTGATATTTTAAAGATTTCTATTTTTTCCTTCTTAGCTAATTCTTCTACTTCTTTTAATAAAGTATCATCTTGCACAACATCTAGCTTATTAGCCACAATAACTTGCTTTCTTGTGGATAATTTTTCACTATATTTTTTCAATTCTTCATTGATGGCATAAAAATCCTCTACTGGATTTCTTCCTTCTTGTCCAGATACATCTAAAAAGTGTAACAATAGTCTTGTTCTTTCCACATGTCTTAAAAATTGAATTCCAAGTCCTACTCCTTCACTTGCTCCCTCAATAATTCCTGGGATATCTGCTATGACAAATCCATTACCATCTTTTGTTTTTATCACTCCTAAATTTGGCTCTAAAGTAGTAAAATGATAGTTAGCAATTTTAGGTTTTGCATCTGTAACTGCTTTTAAAAATGTAGATTTCCCAACATTAGGAAATCCTAGTAACCCAACATCTGCCAATAATTTTAACTCTAATATAATCTCTTTTTCTTCCCCTTTTTCTCCATCTTCTGCAAAACGTGGCGCTTGTCTGGTAGAAGTTTTAAAATGAGAATTTCCTCTTCCTCCACGTCCACCTTTTAAAACCAACTCTGTTTGGTTTGGTTCAGATAAGTCTGCTACTACTTTTCCAGTTTCTACATCTTTAATTACCGTTCCAATTGGCACTTTGATATATAAGTCTTCTCCATATTTTCCATTGCAATGACTTCCACTTCCATTTTCTCCATTCATAGCTTTAAATTTTCTGTTATAACGAAAATCAATCAAAGTATTTCTATCTTTATCTACTTGAAAATAGATATTTCCACCATTTCCTCCATCTCCTCCGTCTGGTCCTCCTGCTGCCACGTATTTTTCTCGACGAAAGGTTACGGCTCCATTTCCTCCATCTCCTGCTTTAATTATTATTTTTGTATAATCTGTAAACATACCTTATTCTCCTTTTGATGTTTTTTGGGACGGGGTCAAAAAACATCGCTTTTTCTTTTATTTATCATTTCTCTATTTCTCCTTAAAAACGATGTTTTTTGACCCCGTCCCAAAAAACATCATTCAAAGTAATCTAATTTCATAGCTTGTTTTACTTTTTTCATGGTTTGTTTTGCTACTTCTTGCGCTTTTTTCGTTCCTTCCATTAAGATTTTATCAACTTCTTCTAGATGTGCTTCATAGTATTCTCTTTTTTCTTTGATTGGTCTCAATTCCTCTATAATGTTTTTTGCTAATTGTTTTTTACAAGCTACACATCCTCTTTTTCCTGCTTTACATTCTTCACATACTGTTTTTATTTCTTCTTGACTACTAAATAAGTTATGATAATAAGCTACCATACATATATCAGGATTTCCTAAATCGTCTTTTTTTATACGATTTGGGTCTGTTACAGCACTCATTACTTTTTTGGTGATTTCTTCTTCACTGTCTGATAGATAGATGGCATTTCCTAATGATTTTCCCATCTTTTCATTTCCATCTAATCCTTTAATTCTCTTTTGGTTAGATAATACTGCTTCTGGCTCTATTAATACTTCACCATAAATACTATTAAACTTTCTTACAATTTCTCTACATTGTTCGATTAATGGTAATTGGTCTTCTCCTACTGGTATGTATTTTCCTTCAAATGCTGTAATGTCTGCTGCCTGACTTACTGGATATCCTAAAAATCCATAAGTTACACTTTCTCCAAATATTTCTCTTTTTTGCGCAATTTCTGTTTTTACAGTTGGATTTCTTTCTAATCTTGCTATGGTTACTAGATTAGAATAGAATACTGTTAATTCTGCTACTTCAGGTATCATAGATTGGATATAAATAGTAGTTTTTTTAGGGTCAATTCCAACAGATAGATAGTCAATAGCTACTTCTCTTACATTTTTTCGTACTTTTTCTGGATTATTAAAATTGTCAGTTAATGCTTGCACATCTGCAATTAATATATATGGCTCATATTCTCCACTATTTTGTAGCTCTACTCTCTTTTTTAAAGAACCGAAATAATGTCCAATATGTAATTTCCCAGTTGGTCTATCTCCTGTTAGAATTCTTCTTTTCTCCATTCTTTTTTCTCTCCTTTTTCTTAGCCGTTTTCTCTACGCTTTCTATTTTACCACATTTTTCCGTTTTTGTATACTGTAAATAATAGAAAAAGTTGATATATGAAAATATATCAACCTACTTTTAACAACTTTTCTTCTAATTCTTCTTGTGTGTCTTCTAATTTACTAATTCTATATTCATGCTCTTTGCTCTGTGTTTTTATTTTTCTTATATCTTTTTGCATCTCTATTAATGTGCTTTGAAATTTTTCGTCTCTTCTTTCTTGCATAATTATAATTTGTTGCAATTCTTCTGCTATTTCTTTGCTTTGTTGACTTATTTTTCTGTCTAATTCTTCACGTAATTCTTGCTTCACATCTTGCATCTCACTATGTAACTCTTGCTTCATGTCCTGCATTTCTGTGTGTAATTCAACTTTCACTCCTCTAACCTCTTCAAGAATAGCTTGTAAAATGTTTTCCATTTTCTTCTCTCACCTCCATTGAAGAAATTATACAAAAAAAGAAATAACTTGTCAACTTCCAGCACAACATTTACTCTTTGATTAACTCGCTATTTCTTATTTACTTTCACTTTTTCTACATTTCTTTTACATTTTCTTCTACTTTTCTTTCTTGAAAATGTTCATAAATTTCTTGTAATCTTTTTAATTCTTCTTTCGAATATCTTTCTGTATTTTTTGCACGACTTAATTTAGCTTGTAGAAACTTATCATGATACTCATTTGGTTCATTTTCTTCCAAGTAATTCAACTGTAGTATTGTTTTATACACTTCTTGTGTCCATTTATGTGGTGGTTCTTGGCTTGTTATATAATTTTGATAAGCATAAGTATATTCAAATTCCCTTGTACAAAAAATCCCTCTTTTGAATTTTTGGAATACACCTTGTTCATCTAGTTGTTTTACTTTATCAAAAACTTTTTGCCTTATTCGTTCCTTTTCTTCTTGGCTAATTTCAGTGTTACTGTTTCCTGGCTGTTTCACTAAATCAGCAAATTTATAAATTTGTTCCCAATTTCTACTTGTCTTTTCAATTAAGTTTCTAAATTTTTCTTTTATGGATGGTTGTTCTGCATCACTTGGAATATTTAAATATTTTATATTTAAGTCATGATTAGTATAGAAAATGATTCCTTCTAATAATACTTCTCTATTTTCCAATCCATAGAAAAAATACTTTTCAAATAGTTTCTTATCAAATTTATCCATTAGCTATCAACTTCCCTTTATTCCTTATCTATGTTTATTTTTTTATCGACAATATATTCTGGTCTATTTCTGGTTTCATCATAAATTCTTGCAACATATTCAGAAATAATCCATATGGATAGTAATTGTACTCCACTAAATAGCGTAATAGCAACCATAATAGATGTCCATCCTGGTGTTAAATTATTTAATTTAAACACATAAGAAACAACAGAATAAATCAAGATTCCTATCGATAATAGAATTGTTAAAAAGCCTAACCCTCCTACTAATTTTAAAGGTTTGGTTGAAAAACTAATAATTCCATCGGTCGCCAATTTCCACATTTTCTTAAAAGGATACTTTGTCTTCCCTGCATATCTTTCTTGTCTATCATATAAATATGCTTTTTGTTTAAACCCTACCCAACTAAATAAACCTCTTAAAAATTTATTGTGTTCTGGTAGACTGTTTACAACATCTACTACTTTTCTATCAACTAATCTAAAATCACCAGTATCCTTTGGAATTTCTACATCCGATAAATTATTTAAAGTTTTATAAAACATTTTAGCTGTTAGTAATTTAAAAGCAGATTCCCCTTTTCGCATTTTTCTTTGTCCATAAATTACATCATTTCCTTGTTCCCATAATTGTATCATTTCTGGTAATAATTCTGGAGGATCTTGAAGATCAGCATCAATTATAATAACAGCCTCTCCTGTTGTATAACGTAATCCTGCTGTAACCGCTACTTGATGTCCAAAATTTCTAGCAAACGATAAAATCTTTAGTTTTTCATCTTTTTTTGTTATCTCTTCCAATATCTCTAATGTTTTATCTTTTGAACCATCATTTACTCCTATTATTTCATAATCATAGTTTTCTAGTTCTTCCATCACTTTTTTTATTCTTGCATATGAAGTCGCTATTACTGCTTCTTCATTATAGATTGGAAGTACGATTGATATTTTTTTCACGCTACTATTTCCTCTCCTTTTATGTTCTATATATCGAATAATTCCCCTAATGGTCTTTCTTCGTTAATACGTTGTATTGTTTCTGCAAATAATGGAGCTATGGATAATACAGTTAGATTATCAATTCTTTTTTCTTCTGGAACAGGAACGGTATTGGTTACTACCATTTCTTTAATTCCAGAATTTTTGATTCTTTCAATGGCTGGTCCTGATAAAATCCCATGTGTACCACCAGCATAGATATTTTTAGCACCAAATTTTTGCAATACTCTTACTGTTTCCATCATAGAGCCTGCTGTTGCTATTTCATCATCAAATATAACAGCATTTTTATCCTTTACATCTCCTATAATGGTTCCTGCAATTGCCCTATCATCATTGGCATCTCTTCTTTTATCCACTAAAGCAATTGGACAATTAAAAAATTCTGAATATTTATAAGCTTTTTTAGAGCTTCCTGCATCTGTTGCTACAATTACCATATCCTCTAAATTCTTCTCTTTAAAGTATTCTTCTAATAAATATTCTGCTGTTAGTCTATCACAATTAATATTAAAATATGCTTGTATCGCTGGATTGTGTAAATCACAGGTAATAACTCTGGTTGCTCCAGCAGCTTCTAATAGCTGTGCCATTAATTTGGCTGTAATTGGTATACGAGGTTGGTCTTTTTTATCTGACCTAGAATATGGAAAATAAGGAATTACCACATTGATATTTTTAGCAGATGCTCTTTTAATTGCGTCAATGGTAATTAATAACTCCATAATTCTTTCATTCACTGGTGGCTGACAAGTTTGTACCACATAGACATCTTTTTGTCTAACGGTTTCTAGTACTTGTACAAAATTGTTATCATTGGAAAATTTTTGATGTTTAATTTTTCCCATTTCAATTCCTAGACAATCACATATCTCCTTTGTAAATTCTTCTGCTGTTGGACAAGCAAATATTTTAATATTATTCATAGTCCATCCATCCTTTCCTATTTATTTTATTTTTTAATATTGAACGATTGTTTCTAAAATTTCTTTATCTGTTATTTTTTGTTTTTTATTACTTGTTATTTCTAATATTATTGTATTTTCCTTTTGATATGGTTCTATTACTTGTGTTGGATCCATATCCTCGAATGGATATTCTGTAATTTCTCCTGAAATATAGTCTCTTTCATAAGCAATTCCTGTCATATTGATAATATATAATTTATTAGCATTTAGCATCTCTTCTAAACTTTTAGCTAATGGGCCAATGCTATCTTCTTTTTTTTCTAAATATCCTTCATCTGTTATACGAAAACTTTCTATTTCATTTTTCTTTAACAGTTGTAAAAAGTTATTCCTTGATTGTTCTGAAATCCATACCCCATTTTTTTGTGGCACTTTCATCACTAATGATTGTAGTTCTTTTTCATCTGGCTTTGCATTTTTGATAATCCCTGCCAAATCAACTTCAAATTGAATTTCTGGTTTTACTTGAAGAATTTTTCTTCCACCAAGTTCTTCTTCTACTTGATAAATATCAGCATTAGCTGTTGCATTTACTTCTTTTTTTATAATTTCTATGTCCTCTAAATTATTGTTAAGGTTTTCTGTCTTTTCTATTCTATTTTCAGAATTTACTTCTTCTTGTCCAGGTTTTCTAGTAATTATAAAAATGGTAATTGCTATTATGCTTATTACAATTAGTACTATTATGCTATTATAATATTTTTTCATTTCCTACCCTCATTCTTTTTCTCTATCATATCATTTTTTATTTTATGATTCAACTTTTTTTCGATTTTTTACGATAAATTTTGACCCCCATACTAACTCCAAAGATTAGAAGCACTCCAACAATTCCTGCTATTGCTACTTTGTTTCTTACTTGTTGCTTTTCCTCCTTTTTTTCAATGTCATTTTCTATTTCCTCTTGCTTTTCTACCAAATTCTTTTCCTTATTTTCTTCGTATTCTTTTGCTTGTTGTTCTCCTTCTTCTGAAGTAAAATCTGCATGTCCAGAGCTGTTAGGAGGCACTGGAATATCAACTAATCGATCTCCTTCATAAGCTAATTGATAAGTTCCCATTGCCAATACAAAAATCATATTTAATAGTATTAATTTTAACATTTTTTTCATTTTTATCTCATCCCTTTCTAAAATCAGAAAAATGGTAAATTACTTTCCTAATGTATTTTACCATTTTCTTTCATTTGTATCTTATTCAATAATTTGTAGATAAGCATTTGAACAATAGCCTGTATTCCCTGATGGTGCTACTACCTTATGCCATCCATTAGTCGCCCTTTCTATGGAAAGAAGTATCGTTCCATTTGGCATCCTTTCGATTAACTTTCCTGATGTAGAAGGCTCTGTACGTAAAGCTAATCCTCCTTCTGCACCAATTACTTTTACATTATAAGATCCTTCCTTTCCTCCTGTTGGCTGTGTACAAGGTGACGTCGGCATATTTTCATAAACTGGTACAATAAATTTAATTTCATTATCTAAAGTTCCTGTATTTTCATAAGATTTCCTAAAAATACGTGCTTCACTATATGCTGCTGATAAATTTTGCATATATTGATGGTTATAAAATCCGCCTCCACTTGCTGGATTTACATCAAATTTATTTAAATATAAGGTGTTTTGCTGGATATCAATATAGTTTTTCTTTATAATTCTTATTCCACCTTCTATTCCTTTTTGCATCGTGTCCCAACCTTCTCTTTTAGCTCGTTCTAATGCAGTTGCTACATCATTTCCTACTTGTGCTCCTATATTAAATGGATTAAAATATCTTTTTCCATCTCCTCCGTCCATATTTATGGTATCAGAACCATTTTGTCCCTGTTCTTGGAATAGTCTTGCAATAATATAGTAAGGATTGATATTCGTATTTTCACATGCTCTTCTTACATCTTCTGCATGATTTTGTAAGAATGTCCCATTTACTTGATACTGAATAGCGCCTAGGGTTGCTCCACTACTTGCATAATTTCCTAAATCTACAAATTGGAATGTATCTACTTCGTTTAAAAAGTTTCGTGTATCCATAAAATAGGCAATTCCTTGATAAGAAGCTGATGCCCAAGGATAACTCACATAAGGATCTGGTGCAATCCATCCGCCATTGTAAGTAGGAGTATATACTAAATTTCCTTGTTTATTAGCATATTCATATTCAGATTGAACTGCTGTATGAAAATCAAGCCCTGTATACAAAATCTCAAACTGCCAATTTGGATGTTTTTCCACTAATTTATCAATGGCTTCTCCAACTCCTGGATATTTATTGACATCAATCTCTACCCCTAAGTTTGTTTTAATAAAACTAAATCTTTGATTTACCGTTTTTTCATTTTGGTTTAATTCCAATATAGAACCATTGCTTATAGAACCTCTTATTGTAATCGTTAAATTTGGATTGGATAACGGTAAAATTCCTACACTTCCATCTCCATTATCTCTTATAATCCATTTTTGATTTTCTCCACCATTCCATTCATATTGTACAATTTCTGTTCCTCTTGCGACATTTCTATACTTTATGGTTAAATATTTTTTACTATGAGCCAAAGCTATTTTATAATAGCCATTTTCATATTCCACCTTTAATTTTTGAGCCTTTACATTATAGTCTTTCCAAATTTGTATTCTTCCATCATTAGCATTATTACTTCCAGAAGCTTCTACGACAATATTATGATTTACTTGTGGCGCTATTTTGTAAGCTCTTTCTTCGATTGTTTTTTCACTTCTATTTTCTATTTTCTCTAATTTAAATTCTTGCCCATTTCCTCCACTTTGTTCATATACTTGTATATTAGTTCCATTTGTTATTTTAGATTGATAAGCATCTAAATAGCGATTTTCTCTTTTGGATACAATGTTATAGTTTCCTGCTTTGCTTTTCTTAATTTGCCATTTTTGGTTATCTCCTCCACCATTGTTGCTCCATTGATCAACATTGGCTTCATTTCCCCAGCCTACAACATCTAATCTCTTTCCTGAATTAATTGGTATGATTTCATAGTAACCATTTCCATCATACACTAAGTTAAATTGTTGTTGCATGGTATCTAAATATTCCCAAAGATGAACATTGGCTCCATTGTTAGTTCTTCCCCCATCTACTGTTAAACTTTGCTTATTATTGGTTGCCATTACAATTTTATAGGTTCCTTCTTCTACTGTTTTAGAAGGAATATCTTCTTTATTTCCTATCTTCTCTAGTTTAAATTCTTGTCCATTTCCTCCACTTCCTTCGTAAACTTGTACGTTAGTTCCATTGGTTATTTTAGATTGGTAAACATCTAAATATAAATTTTGCCTTTTGGATACAATATGATAATTTCCTCTTTCACTTTTTTGAATCACCCATTTTTGGTTATCATTTCCGCCATTTGCTGCCCATTGGTCTACATTAGCTTCATTTCCCCAGCCTACTACGTCAATTCTTTTCTCTGAATGAATTGGAATAATTTCACAATAGCCTTCTTTGTCATATTTTATTTCAAATTTCTGTTGTTTAGCTCCTTGATATTCCCAAAGATGAACATTCGCACCATCATTAGTTCTACCACCATCTACTGTCAAACTTTGCTTGCTGTTTGTTGCCATTACAATTTTATAAATTCCTTCTTCTAATTGCACTTTTGGTGTTACTTTTTGAACCTCCATTGGTGTTGTTTCTTGTATTACTGTATTTTCCTTTATTGGCTCTTCATCAACCTTATCTTCTTCCTTCTTCTCTTCTTCCACACTATTATCAATATTATTGTCTGTTTCGTCTTCTGGCTTCTCTTCCTCTTTTTCATCTTGTGTTGTTTCGTTTTCTGTTGTTTCGTTTTCTGTTGTTTCCTTATTTTCTTCTCCCTCTATTTCTGGTGTTGTAGTTTCTACTGTTAAATTCTCTTGTTTTTCCGTTTGAGCAAACGAACTATAAGGAATTAAAAACTGTCCCAATAATAATATAATTGTTATGATTGCTAGTAATCTTTTCATACTTTCCTCCTAACCTTATCTCCAAAATTATTTTATGTTTAACAAGGTAATTCCAACAATAATGGTAAATATTCCTACTATACCATATATATTAATAGATTCTTTTAAAACAAATACACTTGCTAAAATAACTAAAATTTGTGTAATTCCTGTAATAATTGGAAATATGTAGCTTAAATCAAATTGCTTAATAATATAAAATGTATAAATTAGAAAGCTTCCTATATATAAAATAAATCCTATAATAGCCTTTACTCCCATTGATACATTAAAAACTCCATTTTGCATAGCCAAAGTAGTTGCATTTGCTTCTGATTTCACTAAAATTAGTCCCCCTACAGAACAAAGTAAATAGATGATAATACTTACTATTTTCATTTTATTCGTTTCCCTTCTTTTCTTCATTTTCTTTTAATGCTATGTAATGATTTAAATTTTTAATCTTTTCATTTAAATTAGAAATTCTTATATTATCTAAAAATAGCTCAATTAACAAAAATCCTATTGCACACATCCATACAAAATTAACAGGTGCTTCAAATCCTAATTGTGTTGAAATCCAAGTAACAGCATTTGAAAATACACTCATTAAAATTAATATAATACTTCCTAAAAGCCAAATAATGGAATTTTCAATTTTTAATTCTGATTTTTTTATCTTTCTTACACATAATACAAAAGATAAAATTGAACTGATAATTAATATAATTCTTAGTGTAATTGACATTTTCTTTCCTCCTTATCTTTTCTTAGTAAATGAGCGAATAAAGAGGATGGAACAAAACATACTGATCATATATTTCATAGCTTTTAATGGTTTTAAATAACTTTCTCCAAATTCTCTTTCTTTCATTTCTACTTGTACTTCTTTTATTTTCCTTTTCTTTTTTAACATATATACCAAAGTATCTGGTTCTGGTGAAAGCCCCGAATTAGATACTAGCTCTTTTATGGTATCTTGGTTATAGGCTCTCATACCAGAGGTTGGGTCTTTTATTGTTTTATTGGTTGTCAATTTAATAATACCTGTTATTAAATTACTTCCTAGCATTCTCATGCTTCTAGGTTTCGATTCTGTTACAAATCTAGAACCAATTGCAATATCCTCCCCTTTTTCTATTTCTTTTACTAATTTACTTACTTCTTTTGCTTGGTGTTGCCCATCTCCATCAAATTGTATGGCTACATCATAATTATTTTCTAAAGCATATTTCATTCCTACTTGTACTGCACTTGTTAAGCCATAATTGATTGGTAATGATATAAGATTAAAATCATTTTTTTCACAAATTTCCTTTGTTTTATCTTTTGAACCGTCATTTACAATGACATAGTCATATTGTGTATTCTTTTTAACATCTTCTACTGTTTTAACAATATTTAATTCCTCATTATATGCTGGAATTATAATTAGTACTTTCATTTCTACTCCTCTTTCTTCTTAAAAGTCTCTTAATAATTGCATGGTTGCATTGATAAATTTGTTAGCATAATTTCTTTGTACTGTCTCGGTATGATTTTTTACTTCTGGTAATTCTAATAGCATAGATCTTGTATTTGGAATACTCCTTGCCCATTGTATTAAATAACCACTACCATAAGATGCAATATGATTTGATATTCCAAATTGATTTCTATAATACCAACCAATTCCATTATCACCTATGGTTTCATTCAACCATCCATGTACATCGATTACTATATTTTGTACCCCTGTATGATTTAAAATAAAATTTCTCAAGCTCTCCGCTTCAAAGGCTTGTAACGGCTGTGTTCCATTATAATTTCTACTATTGGTTGTATTAGATTTATAACCAACTGGAAAACAGCGATTCATATCAATTCCTCTATTTTCTGGTGCCCAACTATATACAGTAGTACGACCAGGTCCATTGTTAGTCCAGCCATTATGTTGTCCGTCTGGATTGGATACTGGTAATACATAAATGGTCCATTTTTTGACTAAATCCTCTGTTATATTTTCCTTTAAGTAACTATAAAATTGGTCTGCTATATAGGTCAATTCTGCTCCATCATAGTTATAAGAATCTTCAAATCCATGAATGGAAAAATTAAGAAAAAGTTTTTTGCTTCCATTTCCAATTCGATAAAAAGGTAAGTATTCTCCTCCATTACCATTTCCTTTTACTTTTAATCCAGTCCATCCATAAGTTCCTACTTCTATATATTTATTAAAAGATTCTTTTAAAGCAAATCTTTGGTTTACTGTTTTTTCATTTTTGTTTAATTCCAGTATAGAGCCATTGCCTATAGAGCCTCTTATTGTAATGGTTAAATTTGGATTGGATAAAGGCAGAATTCCTAAACTTCCGTCTTCATTTTCTCTTATAATCCATTTTTGATTGTCTCCGCCAGTTCCATTCATATTGCACTATTTCTGTTCCTCTTGCTAGGTTTCTATTTTTTACTGTTAGATATTTACCACTATGTTTCAACGCTATTCTATAATAGCCATCTTTATATTCAATTGAAAATTTTTGTGCTGGTACATCATAGTCTTGCCATATCTGAATTTTTCCATCGTTATCGTAATTGCTTCCAGATGCTTCTATTACAAGGTTTTTATTTACTTGCGGTACTATTTTATAGTCTTTTTCTTCTACTGTCTTTTCACTTTTATTTTGTATCTTTTCTAACTTGAATTCTTGTCCATTTCCTCCACTTGCTTCATACACTTCTAGGTTCGTTCCGTTTACTAGTTTAGATTGATACACATCTAAATAGCGATTTTCTCTTTTGGATATAATGTTATAGTTTCCTGCTTTGCTTTTCTTAATTTGCCATTTTTGATTGTCGCCTCCACCATTGTTACTCCATTGGTCTACATTGGCTTCGTTTCCCCAGCCTACAACATCCAATCTTTTACCTGAATTGACTGGTATGATTTCATAGTAACCGTTTCCGTCATATACTAAATTAAATTGTTGTTGCATGCTATTAACATATTCCCAAAGATGAACATTGGCTCCATTATTGGTTCTTCCTCCATCTACTGTTAAACTTTGCCTATTATTGGTTGCCATTACAATTTTATAAGTTCCTTCTTCTACTGTTTTAGAAGGAATCTCTTCTTTGTTTCCTATTTTTTCTATTTTAAATTCTTGTCCATTCCCGCCACTTTCTTCATATACTTGTATATTGGTTCCATTTCCGGTTTTGGATTGATAGGCATCTAAATAACGATTTTCTCTTTTGGATACAATATTATAGTTTCCTCTTTTACTCTTTTTTATAACCCATTTTTGATTATTATTTCCACCATTGGCTGACCATTGATCAACATTTGCTTCATTTCCCCATCCTACCACATCTAGTCTTTTTCCTGAATGGATTGGAATAATCTCGCAATAGCCTTCTTGGTCATATTTTATTTGAAATTTTTGTTGATTGGCTCCTTGATAAGCCCAAAGATGGATATTAGCTCCATCTTTGGTTCTTCCACCATCTACTGTCAAACTTTGTTTTGGTGCGGTTGCCATTACAATTTTATAAATTCCTTCTTCTAGCTTTACGGTTTCTTCGATGGTATGGCTTTTATTTATATTACTTTCTACGGAATGAATTACTACTTCTTCTATTTCATTTTTTTCACTGTTTTTTACCTCATCCTCTTTTTCTTTCTCAAATTCTTCCTTTTCTTCTTGTTCTATAGTTCCTTCATTATCTAAGTTTTCTTTGTTAACTATTATATTATCATCTTTAATACTTACATTTTGTTCTTCTGCATAAGAACAGTAAGGAAAAAATAGCTGAAGTTCTATTAATAATATAATACCTATAATTGCTATTATTTTTTTCATAAATTTCTCCTATTATACTTAATATTTAAATTTTAAAGCCCAAAATATTGAATAATCGCATTCGCATCGGCATCTCCTATTTGGTCTATTTTCCAAGAAGCATTTAAAAAATTATAGTCTGAACTATTCATATAACAATGTTCTACTAATACAGTTGGAATTCCCATACCTAAACTCAAATCAGTTCCTCTTCCTTCCCTATCACCCTTCATTGCATCACGAATATCTTGATAATAATCAGCTCTTTCTACTTGTCCATTTACTAAATATTGATATTTTGGTTCCCAATCTATATTTTTCTTTACAGTTCCTCCATATCGATTAGCTCTTATTCCAATGTAAGACAAATTATCTTGAATTAATCTTGCCAAATATCTCATATTACTATTGTAATGTTTTGGTCCTTCATACCAAGGTACAAATACTTCTGAACCAGTAGCTCTATGTGATGCTTCATCATTAATATGTAAGCTTACATATAAATCTGCTCTACTGTTCCAAGCCATCATCGACCTTGTGTTAATATCCATGTTATAATCCCCATCACGTGTTAGGATTACTTGTATTTGTGGATAAGCAGATAATCTATCTCGTATTCTTCTTGCTATTTGTAATGTTACGTTTTTTTCTATCGTTGCCCATCCATGTGCACAACCTGTTTCACTACCTCCATGTCCTGCATTTACAACAACTATATATTTCGCTATTGATTCCATATAAAATGTTTGATTTATTACATTGTTGGTTGGCTTTAATATTAGTTTGGAACCATTTTGAATGTTTCCTTCTATGGTTATGGATAATTCTGGATGTCTTACTAAAGATATAACCCAAGCCTTTGGTCTCTTTTCTCTAATCATCCATTTTTGGTTATCACCATTATACCATTCATTTTGTACAACTTCTGCTCCACTTACTAACTGGTTATCTCTTACTGTTAAATATTTCCCACTATGTTCTAACGAAATTTTATAATAACCATCCACATATTCCAATTTTAATTTTTGTGCTGAAACATTATAATTTTGCCATATCTGTATTCTTCCATTGTTGTCTAAATTACTGCCTGATGCTTCTATTACGATATTGTTATTGACGGTTGATGCTATTTTATATTTTCCATCTGCTACAGCTCTTTCACTCTTTGTTGCTATTTTCTCTAACTTAAATTCTTGCCCATTTCCTCCGCTTGCTTCATATACTTGTATGTTAGTTCCATTCCTTATGTTAGATTGATAGACATCTAAATATTTATTATCTCTTTGTGATATAATATGATAATTTCCCGTTTTACTTTTTCTAATTTGCCATTTTTGATTATTAGCTCCACCATTATTTTCCCATTGGTCTACATTGGCTTCGTTTCCCCAGCCTACCACATCTAGTCTTTTTCCTGAGTTAACTGCTATGATTTCATAATAACCATTTCCGTCATATACTAAATTAAACTGTTGTTGTATGCTATTAACATATTCCCAAAGATGCACATTGGCACCATTATTAATTCTTCCTCCATCTACAGTTAAACTTTGATTTACATTAGTTGCCATTACAATTTTATAAGTTCCTTCTTCTACTGTTTTTTGGGGTACATCTTCTTTGTTTCCTACTTTTTCTAGTTTAAATTCTTGTCCATTTCCTCCACTTGCTTCATATACTTGTATATTGGTTCCATTGCTTGTTTTTGATTGGTAGGCATCTAAATATAAATTTTGTCTTTTAGATACAATATGATAATTTCCCTTTTCACTTTTTTGAATTGTCCACTTTTGATTATCATTTCCTCCATTTGCTGACCATTGGTCTACATTAGCTTCATTTCCCCAGCCCACTACATCTAGCCTTTTACCTGAATGAATTGGAATGATTTCACAATAACCTTCTTGGTCATATTTTATTTGAAACTTTTGTTGATTTGCTCCTATATATTCCCAAATATGAATATTAGTACCATCATTCGTTCTTCCTCCATCTACGGTTAAGCTCTGTTTTGGTGCTGTTGCTAATGTTATTTTATAAATACCTTCTTCTAATTTTACTTCTTCTTTTTTGTTATTATCTCTTGCCTTTTCTACTATACTAGTATCTTTTATTCCTTCATCTGTACTTATACTTTTTGTATCTTGTAACTCTTTTGGACTTTCTATACTTTCATTTTTATTTTCTATGCTATCTTTCTTTTCTTCTATGTCATCTTTTTCAAATTTATTGTCTATGTTAGTATCTGTACTATTTTCTTTCTCGTTATCTTCATTATTTTTATCAGTTTCCTCTTCCTCTGTTTCTACTTTATTTGTAATCTTTTCTTCGTCTTCTATTAAATCTTTTATTTCTGATTGAGCATAGGAACAGTAAGGAATACATAATTGAATTGTAATTAATACTATTATGATAATTGATAATAGTTTTTTCATAATTTTCCTCCTTATCCTTATCTGTAAATAATCTTATCATAACACTATTTATAAGTCAATTACAAATTATGCTAATTATGTTGCTATATCAATAAAAAGATTCCATATCATCGATACAATAATATGAAATCTCTTATCTACATTAATTATTAACTTTATTATCTTTTTTCATTATAATCCCGATAAATAATGGTACTGTTAAAAACATTGGGTAAATATATCTTAAGTCTACCATTGGACCTGCTATAGCTGTTACCCATAAGCCTAGTATTGGTAACATCATAACCATATTTTCATATTGCTTTTTGTAAATACAATAGGCAAAGCATAAAATTAAAATCCAAAAATAGAAACCTATATTATCCAATAAATTTGATATAATTGGTATATTTCCTTTTATTAATTCATCATTTAGAGTATTTAAAACCCCAAAATTCACCAACACTTTTTTCTCAATTGGATAATTCGTTATAAATTCTTTAAAAACATTATCATCTTTTAGACTAACTGTTTCATAACCATCTTGTGTTTCTGTTCCATAATTTCTTATCAGTCCCCAAGCATTAAAGTTAGGAGAATAGTTAATTCCTGTATTAAATACTACAGATGATACCGTTTGTACTGGGAATTTTAATGCCATTTTAAAATATTGCTTGATAAATGTGACTTTATCTTGTTTAAACTCATCTTGTTTAAAATTCGCCTTCGTACTGTCTGACTTCCAAGGTACATAGTCTTCTGCTAACTTGCTACTATCTACTGGAAAATATTGTTGTATCACTTCTTTGTCTTCATTTGAAAGCCTATCCCCTGCATATTTCGTAATTCTTGCAAATTGTTGCATAGGAATACTTAAAACTTCTCCTGGACTTGAATATCCTACCTTTGCTATTTTAAAAATAGGTCCTTGGATCGTAAAAATAATGGCAAGTATTACACCAAATAAAATTGCTGTTTTTTTCCATATTCTTTTACAAGCTATTATTAAAAATGGCAAAGCTAATAATAAAGCATAAATTCCATTATTTCTGATTAATATCATTAAAATAGTAATTATTGCTAATGTTATAGGTTTCCATCGTTTTTCAAAGAATTTTTCTTTTTCGTGTATGATATCAATTAAACCTATTATAACTAATATCAAACTCAAATGGAACAACATCCCTTTTTCACTTCTAACCACAAACCATCCATTTAATGGGTTTAAGAATAAGAATAAAAAGGTTATTATTCTCCATTTAAATGCCACTTCTCTCTTCGCCATATAGTATAAAATAGTTGAAAATACAAGGCTCGTACAAATCATTTGAAAAATACTATAAAGAGCAACTCCTGCTGTAGAAGTTCCAAATATAGCTTTTCCTAAATTCCAAATTCCCCCAAATATAAAAGTATAAATTAATGGTTGAAAATTCGAATATGGTTTTAATCCTGTTATTTGATACCAACTTCCTATATTGTCTGTATTAATATTTCCTGGAAAGTAATATAGTAAAAATGGTAAATAGGATACAAAGAAAATCCCTGCTATCACCCAGAAAGATTTTTTATTGTTCGTAAAAAATGACCATTGTTTTTTGCTTTCCATTTTTTTTGCCATCATTGGAAGCTTATGAAATAGCATTACAACACAGTTTGTAAATAGGATAAAGTAAGTCATTAACTTAATAAATGAATATAAAATAAACTTCTTACTAGTTGGTACATAAGTATGAATATAATGATTTTGAATATCTCCTAAATAATAGCAAACTGCAAAAATAATACCTACTAAAATGGATATAATCCATAACCTCTTTTCTTTAATTTTAGCTGTATAATAGATAAATACACCTATTCCTATAGTAAATAGTAAATAAATCATATCATTTGCTCTATCCGTATATCCTAAGAAATTCCCTTCTTGGACAAATTCTAACTTTAGTCCAAAAGCTATTAATAGAGCTACTACCATGCTTATTGGTATCATGTGTTTTTCAATTGCACTTATTATATTTCCTTTCTTCATTTCTTAATATTTCCTTTCTGTTCTTTATTTCATTAACTTATGGTACACCTTAATAGCGTTTCTCCATATTGGTATATTCCATAACTTTTCTTTTAACAATTCTTTTTTATAATTCATACCTTCTGTTGAAAAAGCCCTTCCATATACTTTCTTCTCATATTCCATACAATTCCAAGCATACTCAGCTTCATCACTTTTTAGGTTAGCAGTAATTAATTCCTTACTAATTTCTAAATTAGTAGCTAGTCCTTGTCCATTTCTTATTTTCTCTGGATTTGGATTTTGTTTTACATCTTCTAAGATTTGCCCCATATTTTCTATCATCTTATCAATCGTAAAATGCTCACAGATTCTTTTTCTACAATTTTGTTTGTAAGTATTTAAATTGTTTAATATTTTATCAATTGCTTCTACATAGCTGTTTATTTCTTGTTCTTTGTATTCTTCTAAATAAATCTCTTTTTCCTCTTGCATCAATTCTATAATAGCCCCCACATCTTCTGTAATTAGTTCTTTTTGTCCCCCTACATCACTTGAAACAACTGGAACATTCATACTCAAAGACTCATAAGATGTTAAAGCTAATCCTTCTTTTAAAGAACAATTTATCGTTACATCACTTATTTTATAGATTTCCGCTGTATTTTGAATCTTTCCTAAGAAGTCAATATCTCCTGCTAGTCCTAATTTGTTTGCTTCTTCTTTCATTCTATCTAATAAATTACCATCCCCTACTACTAAAACTTTAAAGTCTTGTCTAGTCTTTTTTAATTGTTCCACAATTTTTAATAATAGCATTGGACGTTTTTGCGCTGAAATTCTACAAATAAAAGATAATATTTTTTTATTGGTTGTACCTCCCAAATATTTCTGTTTTAATTCCTTTTCGTCATAATCATCTGGGTTAAATTTCTTTTCATCTACTCCAATGTAAACAGTTTTCACTTCTTCTTCTTTTCTTCCAAAGTGGCTGTTTAATATTTTTTTACTATTTTCATTGCATACTAAGGTTTTATCTAAAATCGAACTATACATAGCAGAATACCTAGAATATCCTCCATTTCTATTATACCATTCTTCCATATGTACATAGTCAATGATTGGAATTTGTGGATAGTTTCCTTTTAGATAAGATAAAATAGAATAACCAAATTTGCTGTTGGAATTCATAATAACATTTATCTTTTCTTTTTGTATGATATAATTGATAAATGCTATCCAGTATTTGTGGTCTAGAAAAGAAGTTAAGTCATAAACTTTGGTATTTTCGTTTTCTTCAAAATACTGTCTTAATACATTTTGATTGGGTTCAGTTGTAATAACAGTAATTGTATATTTTTCTTGGCTTAATCTTTTTACTAAATCTAAATTAAATAAGTCAGCTCCCCCAGTAATCAACCATGGCACAATAAATAGTAAATTTATTTTATCTTCTTCCTTTTTTAATTCTGGTACAACAATTCCTTCTATCGTGTCTGGTAGTAAATCATAATTGTATTGATATCTCGGATATTGTATTGCCTTTATTTCTTTGGTTATTTGATTGGCTGTTTGATTAATAATTTCTAAGCTTTTCTTTCGATTATCAATTGATTTTTTTAGTTCTCCTGTTTCTTTTCTTCGATACCATTGTCCATAAAAACTCATATGTACAGGAAATTTTCCTTTTGCTATTAATTTTAGCCAAAAGTTCCAATCTTCATTAACTGCTTTTTCTTTTAAATCATAACCATTTACTAGATAAAAATCACTTTTTCTTACCAATGCTCCTGAAATTAGTTCATTTTCTTTTTTTAACTTTTCGGAATTAAAGTATTTATTCCAAGTATATTGCATGGTTCCAAAGCCGACTGAGTCAGAATAAGCCCAACTAGCCTCTTTGTTGGTTTCTAAGGTCCAATAGGCACATTCTAAAAAAGTAGGCTCAATTAAATCGTCATCATCTAGAAACATTAGATATTTACAGGTTTCTGCAGATTTTCCAGCACCAAAATCTCTGGTTGTTGCCAATCCTTCATTTTTCTTATGAAATACTTTAATTCGCTTATCTAATTTTTGTATTTCCTCTAATTTATCTAAAGATTTCTGTTCAGTTGAACCATCATCTATAATTAAAATCTCATAATAAGGAAAAGTTTGATTTAAAATACTAGTAATCGTTTGTTCAATATATTTTTCACTATTATAATAAGGTACAATAACAGAGATTTGTGGATTTTTCTCCACATAATCTCTGTTATTATATTTTTTCATTCCTGGTTCTCTTGCAAAATTAAATTCGTTCATTCAATTTCTCCTAATTTACTAAATTTCTTCCGCAAATCTTTTTTGCAACTTATTAAATATCATATAACCAACTAAACACATTCCAATACTTATTCCTAAGACAATTGCTATTGATACTAAGTCTGGTGTTTGTTGATAATAGAAGATATCACGATACCCATTAATTACATATGTCATTGGATTAAATTTTAATATCCATTGAAAGTTTTCTGGTATCGTATTAGATGCATATACAATAGGTGTTGCATAAAATAACAATTGCAGTAGAATTCCAATAAAATGTTGTAAATCTCTAAAATACACTGTTATACTAGATACAACAAAAGAAATTCCGATTAATAATAAGTATTGTACAAGTAATACCAATGGATAGAAAATGATAAATTTACTAATTCCCATTCCATATCCCAAAACAAAGGCTAAAATGATAATGGTTGAAATGACAAAATTTACTGCCTCACTTGTTACAACTGACAGTGGTAATATCTGTCTTGGAAAATATACTTTTTTGATAATATTCCCATTCTCTATCATGGTAAAAGACGTTCTTGAAATTGCAGATGAAAAGAAATTCCAAGGTATTAAACCACAACATAGAAAAACGGTATAATTTGGTAAGTTACTTCTCATGATAAGTGGAAATACGATTGCATATACAGCAATTTGTAAAAGTGGATTTAGGAATGACCATATAATTCCTAAAACAGAATTTTTGTATTTTCCTCTAACATCTTTACTAATACTTGTTTTTAATAATTCTCTATATTCATATAATGATTTAAAAAATTTCATCTATTTCTCCCTTCTTATGCTGTTTCTTTTATATATTGTTCAATCACTTCATTTGTTTTTCCATCTAGCTTTAGAACTCCATTGCTTAACCATACAGCTCTATCACACAATTCTTTTGCTGATTCTAAACTATGTGTTACAAATACCATAGTTTTTCCTTCTTGTTTTAATTGTTTCATTTTATTAATACATTTTTCTTGGAAATGTTGGTCTCCTACTGATAAAATTTCATCTACCAATAAGATGTCAGCATCTACATTGATGGCAACAGCAAAAGCTAATCTCATGAACATACCAGAAGAATAAGTTCTTACTGGGTTATCAATATAATCTTTTAGTTCGGAAAATTCTATAATTTGTTCTAGTCTATCATCGATTTGTTTTTTCGTCAAACCAAATATTGATGCATTAAAATAGATATTTTCTCTTCCTGAAAAGTCTGGATGAAATCCTGCTCCTAATTCTAGTAAAGAAGTTAACTTTCCTTTTATCGTAATCTTTCCTTTATTAGGATAAATTATTTTAGTCATTAATTTTAATAGGGTAGATTTTCCACTTCCATTTACTCCAATTAAAGCTACTGCTTCTCCCTTTTTAATATTTAAATTAATCCCTCTTAATACCTGTCTAACTTCTTTTCTATTTCTTTTCCAAAATAGCATTTTTTCTTTTAGACTGTTTGCTTTGTCTAAATATACATTAAAGGTTTTATATACATCTTGTACTTCTATCATATATTCTTCGTTATTTTTCACGATTTGTGTCCTCCTTTTATCTTATGAACCCCTTTATATATTACATTTTTGCCTTTTCTTCCTATAGAGTAGGTACCTTTTCCTATCCCAAATAGGATTTTGTGATTTTTAAGTATTTCTTTCATTCTTCTTTTAAAAGTTGGTCTATCATATAATAAATAATAGATAAATCGAACTGGCTTGCTATGATGTTCTAAATCAGGATATGGATTATAATCTAAATAGCCATTTTTAGCACTCACTATCTCTCCACCATAAATTAATTTTTCCATAGTTCTTTGATTTTTAAATCCTAATTCTCTATTCCATTCTGTTGTCATTTTTACTGGCTCTTTTAGTCGTACATCATCTTCAAAATAAATAGCATTAAAAATAGATTGGTCTCTTTCTTTGGCTGAATTGATATAAGCCATTATTGGTAATGAGATATAATATCTTTCATAATACAATTCTTTTATTTCGTCTTCAAAAATATTGGTCATATCTTTTACAAAGTCAATTGCTGCGTTTTGCATAATGCTAATAATAAACTCTTCTTGATAAGTTTTATTATAAGTTTCAAATACAGGTTCTACCCCATTTTCTTTCATTTGATAGCCAATACAAGATGGTGCTAACGCTGATAACATTGATTCATAAGCAAATCCAGTAGCAGATGGTTTTCCATCAAAGAATGTTTTTAATTGAAAGCCTGCCATAGCAGAATGACGGAAAGCTTCATCCATATTGATATTTAAGAAATAGGTATCGATTGGTTTTTGACACAAATTAGATAAAAACAATTCTGGTCTTGCACTATATCCAATATCAAAGTTAGCAGATTTTCCTTCGTAGATTTTATCAAAATAAGTTTTTAAGCTTTCTAAATTTTTCTTGTGTTTTGGTTCATCATATAAATTATCAACTACTATTTTGATAAATTGATTAAAGTTCATAATGTTTTTTAATTTCTTATCTATCTTTATGTTGTTCTTTTTTAATACTTCTTCTGCATCAATCTCTTCTTTGATACAACTTTTTAAATATCTTAGGATTTCTCTTGGTGTATGGTTGGTTACATTAATACACTCTGGTAATTTGTAAAAGTCTAGTTTATTCATAATTGTAATTGGAATAAGAGATTTTCTTGATACATATAGATATTTTTCCTCTGGTATATTTTCATATAAATGTTTCATAATTTTATAGGCTTCCATTGGTAAGTATCCATCTCTTGCCATAAATACTAAACTTTTATAATCTTGTCCTGCTGTTTGTTCTAATAACCATTTAGCAATTCCAAATGTATACATTCCTAATATATAGTATCCTATAATATAAGGGTCTGCATTAAAGTCAGAATCTTTGTTAAAACTTCTATATGGGTTATCAAAATACTGATTGGCTGCCATTGCAAACATTGTTCTAATTCCTATGAAATTCGTAGCATTGGCATTGTCTCTCCAAAATGGCATACTTTGGGTAAACATTTTTCCAAAATAATTTGCTTTATTTTCATCTAATGCTACATCTACTGCTTTTGGTAAATGTCTTGTATTTATTTTTTGTTTTCTTGGCATTTCTACATCAGATTGATAATTGTCTCCTATATGTAATAGTTCTACATTTTCTATTTTTAAATCTTCTAAAACATATTCATACAGATTTCCTCTTGCCTTTGTTAGTTTTATTTCTGATGATAGATATAGTTTTTCGTGTTTGTTATAACCATTTTTATCTAGTATTTTTTGGATTACTTCTTTGTCTAAGTACATATCAGAAGTAAGTACTACCTTTTTCTCCATAGCTAATGCTAGGGTATATAATTCATATCCAACGTTTCTTCTTTCACAGAAACGAATTTCATATTCGATTTCTTTTTGTTTTACTTTTTCAAGCATTTGCTTGTCCATGTTATATTCTGTTTCTATGGTATCATAGATTTCATCTAATGTAATTTCTTGGCATTTTTTATTTTCTTTTCTTTCCCTTGTTAATTGTTCACAATAAACTCTTATTTTAGAAAAGTCCATACCAGAAGCACCATTGGTATATTCTCTAAAGTATTTATTTAATAAGATAAATAAATCTTTTGGTTGAAAAAATGGTCTTTTGATTAAGGTATCAAATATATCAAAACTAACATATTTTATGTTTTTATCACAAATTGCTAATTTTAAGTTTTCTAATCCATCGTTCCACTTTGTTACTACACTATAAAAATATTCTGCATTTTGTATTTTTTTAGCATTTGGATAAAATTCGTTTATCATTTCTTCTGCTTTTTGTTTTTCTTCTTTTGTCATTTTTGATATTTCTTTATATGATTTTTGTTGATTTGCATATAGACATTTCCATTTATTAAATTTCTCTTTGTATTTTTCATATTGGTTAACTTCTTTTAAGAAATCTTCTATAAAGTTAAAAGAAGTTGTTATATCTGTTATATTTTTTTGAAATTTTTTAAATTTCAAATCTGTAACAGATGTAGATGTTGTTTCATGTTTACAATAATATACACAATCATTTTCTACTTTAGTTAGTTTTTTGGCATAGTAAAATAACACGGTTGAAAAAGCAAAATCTTCCGTCATTAATAAATGAGTCGTTATTTTTTTATAGTGTTTTAAGGCTTGATCCCAAATCTGTCTTTTATAAATTTTATTCCATATAATATGCCAATCAAAAGATAATCCTTCTTGCTCAAAATATTTCTCTAGGCACGCTTCTCCTGTCAAATTAAGAGGTTTTGCGTCAAATAAATTATATACTTCTTTTCTTCCATTATCATATTCAAGCACCATATTTCCCATAGCAATGTCTGAGTTGTTCTCTTGAATGTTATTCATTAACGTTCGATAATAGTCAATTGATACATAATCATCACTATCTAAAAATGAAATATATTCTCCTGTTGCAATACTTGCTCCTGTAATTCTTGCTTGAAATAATCCTTTATTTTTTTCGTGTTTAATATATTTTACTCGATTGTCCAATTTTTGGTATTTTTCTGCAATTTCTTCACAGTTTCCTTGTGAGCAATCATTTACTATGATAATTTCTATATTTTTATAAGATTGTTCTAATAATCTATCTAAACATTTTTCCATATACTTTTCAGCATTATATACTGGTACAATAATTGATAGTTTCTTGTTTTCCTTCATTATCTCTTACACCTTCCTTGTTCTTTCCTATCTTATATTTTTTATGCTATCTTGTCAAGTTCCTTCTTACTTTTTTCTTCCGTAACAATTGGCTCATTTTCTCAATATATTTCCATTTTTTGCTGTTGTATATCTTATTTATTTCCTCTTCTTTGGCTTTGTATTTTTCCATTATATCGTTTTTCTCCTCTTGTCTTAACTTTATTTCTTCTTTTAGTTCTTTTGTATATTCTGTATTGAACAATTCCCCTGTTCTTTTTTGTTTCTTATCTTTTATCTCTTGGTTCCATTCATCAATGGCTGTTATTTTCTCTCCTAATCCAACCGCATCTTCTAAATCAATTCCATAAAAGATTTCTTGGTCTAGTTTTTTAGGCGAATTGATATACATTTCATGTGGCAAAGAAATGTAATATCTTTGATAATATAATTTTTGTATATCTTCTCCAAAAGTATTGGTTATGTCAGTGATAAATTGGATTGCTTTGTTTTGCATAGCATCTAATATAAGTCTTTCTTGCTCTTTTTCCTTTTTATCTTCAAATACTGGTATTACTTGATTGTTTTCTCCTAATTCATACCCTATGCAAGATGGATCTGAAGTTGATATTAAGATTTCTCTTACTACTCCTGTAATAGCTGGTCTATAATCAAAATAGGTGTGTAACTGCATTCCTCCTATTTTAGCATGCTCGAAAGCTTCCTCATTACTAATATTTACAAAATAAGCATCAATTGGTTTTCCACATAATTTCGATAAATACATTTCTGGTTTTGCACTATATCCAATATCAAATGCACAGCTATTTCCACTAAAGATATTAGAAAAATAACCTTTTAGCTTTTCTAGTATTTCTTTGTGTTTATCTTCATCATAAAATTTGTCTATTATCAAGTTCATATATCGATTAAAATCACTTTTAGTTTCAAATTTTTGATTGACATCCATTCCAATTTTTTGGCATTCTTCTTCTAAATTTTCTAAATGATATACGATATTTTTTATATATTTTAATATCGTCTTAGGTGTATATTTATAAATATCAATTAACTCTGATAATTTATAAAAATCGAATGGATTATTTAAGGTAGCTGGCACTAAGGCACGTCTAGAAATATATAAATATTCTTCTTCTGGTGCTTTATCATAGGCCTTTTTTAATATTTGATAAGCTTTCATCATCCAGTAGCCATCTCTTGCAAAAAATACAATTTTCTCATAATCTTTTTGTATCGTATCTTTTAAAAGCCCATCTGCTATTCCAAATAAATGCATTCCTAAAGCATAATATCCAATCAAGTTAGGGTCTGCATTAAAGTCTGTTTCATTATGAAATGTTCGATATGGATTATCAAAGTATGAGTTAGCTACTAAAGCAAGCATACAACGTATTCCTAAAAAATTAATCCCATTTTTATTGTTTTCCCATATTGGTATATTTTGATTAAACAAACTTCCTAAAGCATTTGTTATATTTTTATTACAAAAAACATCTACTGCTTTTGGTAAAAATTGTCCATTAATTCCATTTTCAATCGCCTTTTCATAATCAGAATGATAGTTATCTCCTATATGAACCATTTCCTCTGGTTTGATTGATAAATCTTTTATTACGTATTGATACAAATCTCCGCAAAATTTAGTTACCCCTATTTGAGCTGATAAATAAATGTTGTCCATCTTATAGTCATTTTTATCTAACATTTTCTTTATGGTTTCTATTGGAAGATACATATCAGATGTAGCAATTACTGTTTTACCTAGATATTTTGCTAATTCATAGATTTCTTTTGCGGTTTTTCTTTTGGTACAGAATTTTATTTCTAATTCTTGTTCCTTTTGTTTCACTCTTTCTATGATTTCGTTCTCTAATCTAGTTTCTTTTTGTATTTCTTCATAGATTTCATCTAATGTTATTTCTTGTTTCTCTGGATTTTTTCTTCTTGTCTCTTTTTCCGCTTCTACCCTTATTTTAGAAAAATCTATCCCTGTTTCTATTTTTGTAATTTCTCTAAAATATTGATTTAAAAACACAAATAAATCAATTGGGTTCCAAAATGGCCTCATGATTAGAGTATCAAAAATATCAAAACTAACTATCTTTGTTTTGGAATTTATGATTTCTCTTTTTAATTTTTCTAAATTATCATTCCATGCTGTTTTGATTTTGGTTATTCTATCATTTTCTAATTCAGTTTCTTCAAAACAATGAAAAATCACTTCATTTTTTATCGTTCTTAATGTTTGACTATGACCAAACATTATTTTCAAAAAATCTGTTTTTTCTATTTTATCTTCTTTTTGACAAACTTCTTGTAATGTTTTTTCAAACAATTCTTTTGTATATAGTTTATTTCCATAAATACTCCATAAAAAAGAGCTTTTTTCTTGTTTTAAGTATTCTTCTAAAATGGCTTCCTTTTCTAAATCTTTCAACGATGTTTCACTTAAATTTAAATAAGCTCTTCCTCCATCTGCATATTGTAAAACGCTGTTACTCATAACTATGTCAGCATCCTCTTTTATCGCTGTTGCTACCATAGTTCTATAATAATCAATGGATACGCTATCTTCACTATTTAGAATAGAAATAAAGTCTCCTGTTAGTAACTCTTTGTTTTCTTCTATACTTTTCCACAAATTTTCATCATAAGTAATAAATTTAACATTTGGATAAGCTACTTGGATTGGCTCTATTTTTTCTTCTTGTTCCTTTTGATAAAAAAGTAGTATTTCTATGTCTTTTTTATAACTTTGTTGGCTTATGTTTTTAATACCTTCTTCTATTTTATGATTTCCTATCATAATAACCGATATTTTTTTATAATTCATAAACTCCTCCTATTTAAACTTCATCTTAGTCTTTACTTTTCCTGGAACATATAGCAATATGACTAATAATTTGTTTAACATTCCTTTTATATTTTTTACAGGATTTTTCATTTTGGTTAATGTTGTAAATAATATATAGTGTTTGATAACATATAACCTTTTTGAAAATTTTACCCCTTTAAAATCTTTTTGTAATATTTCTTTAAAATATTCATAATAGCCATAAGGATTTTCTTTAAATTGTTTGGTAATATTTTTGGTATATCCTTCTTCTTGGTATTCACATATCATAATTGGTTGATTAATTCCAATTATCTTGTATTTTTCGTCCATTTGATGATGCATTCTTGCTTCTGTTGAAAATCTTTCTTTTTTCTCTATTTTATATTGATATTGTTTACGTATTTTAGCAAAATATACCAATGCTTTTTCTCCGTTTTCTCCTTCTTTGAAATAAAGGTCAAACATGGTTGTTTCTACTTTTGAAAATTCATTTCCCATGTTGTTTCCTTTTGCATCATATTTTAAGAAACACAAAGCATAAATATCCGTTCTTTCTTCATTTTCTTCCCATGCTTTTTTTATTATTTCAAATGCTTCTTTTGTAAAATAATCATCAGAATCACATTCTACTATCAGATCACCAGTAGCATGCGAAACCAAATGATTGATAGCTACCATCTTCCCTTGGTTTTCTTGTTGGTAATATTGAATGGAGATTTTCTTTTCTTTTTGAAAACCTTCTATTATCTTTTTGGTATTATCTGTTGAACCATCATCCATAATAAGCCATTCTATTTCTACACCATAATTAGCATTTTGTATTAGACTATTATATAAATTTTCTAATAGGTTAGCTCTATTATAAGTTGGTGTTAGTATTGATATTTTCATATTTTTTCTCCTAATAATAACTTTATTTTATCTATAATATCTTCATTGGTATACTCTTTTTCTTCTCCCTTTTCTTTTTTTGGATTCGTTATTATCTCTCTTAGTGTTTCAAAAATTCCTTCTTCTGAATTTTTAGCTATTTGATAATCCTGGTAATTTTGCAGTGTTTCTCTTGCTGCTGTATCAGTTATTACAATTGATTTTTGTAGAATTTGGGCTTCTAGTAATACCATAGGATACCCTTCATAATGAGAAAGTAGTGCAAAATAATCGGCTTTTTTGATATAGGGATAAGGATTTTCTCTTTTTCCTAATAACGAAAACGTAGTTTCTACTTTTTCTTGTTTTATTAAAGATTGTAGTTTTTCTCTTTCTGGTCCATCCCCAATTACATAAAAATGGTGTATTAGCCCTTTTTCGATTAACCTTTTATGCACACGAATTAAACGATCCATTCCTTTTTGTTCTACAAGTCTTGCTACTGTTACAAAATGAATGGTTTTATCATCCCATTTTTCTTTGATTTCTTCTTTTGCTTTTTCAATAATTGGTTCTGGATTAATGTAATTATAAATCACTTGTTTTTGATTGTTTATACTTGGATACGTTTTTTCAAAGTATTCTAAATTGTCTTGACTTACAAAAACTAGTTTTTCATATTTGTTATAAATTTTCTTATCGATTTTTCTTTTTAGTTTTGATTTGATTCCGTTTCCAAAAACACGTGAAATATCATTATGTACCCATGCTATTTTTTTCGTTTTTTCATTTTTGGTGCTTAATATTCTTGTAATCGCACCTTCTAAAAAGGCAATTTCAATATCATAATCTGCTTTTATTTTTTTATGATAAATTGCTTTTTGGGCTAATAGTATTTTTAATGGCATGATTAATTTTCTTTGAAAGTTGGATAGTTCTAAATAAGATTTATCGTATAGGCTTTTTAATTTCACTTTTTTATCTAATTGCTTTTCTAATTCGCCTTTGGCATAAATGGTAAAAATCGTGATGTCATATTCTTTACATAGTTCGTTGGCAATGTCTACTAATACTCTTTCTGCTCCTCCGTAGTGTTAGACTTGTTATTCCAAATAAGATTTTTTTCATTTTGTCGCTCCTTTTCTTCTATTCTTGCTATTAAGTTTTCTCTATTTCATTTAGTTATCCGATTTAATTTAGGATATAATCTTCTAAAACGAAATAGATTTTATAGTATTCATTTTGTTTATTAGTAAGGTATTCAAAATAATAATAATCATCATGTTAGATGAGTTAAAAAAGGTATAGCCAGCAAAGAAGGAAAGCGCAAAAGTGAAGCCACATCCTAGCCAAACCATTACATACTCAGCATCCATTTGTTTTTTATGCTTTATCATAAAATAACCACCATATATGAAAATAGTAGCAAATGGCATAAAATAAAGAATAAATCCGTACCAAACCAAAATTAAATAAAAAGGCTGGTATTTCCATTTCTATTACTAATTCTCTAAAATTAGCTACATGTCCATTTCCTAGTAATAAGTAAACTGGATTGTGCTGATTTTTTATCAATACTGTATTGTAAATTAATTGTTGCATACGTTGGTCATTATTTTTAATTCCCCATTGATTTGCAATCTCATATAAATTTAGAATTGATTGCTTTTCTGCTTGTCCCATGTAGCCTTCTTCTAATGAATCACTATCTATCTTTTCTTTTATTTCTAATATACTTCCTGTCACATGAGCTTCTTCTTGGCTAGCTGTGTCTACTATGTTTTTTTCTATCTCACGTAAGTGGTTTCTTCTTTGTAACGTACTAGACCCAACTGTTACTACAATCAATCCAATAGTTGCTATGGCAACAATTCCTCCTACTATTACCTTTTGATTGATTTTTCCTTTTTGTTTTAATGTCATGATAGTTTCTACCATTACATATAAGATGACAACTAGAATAAATCCTAATAATCCCACTCTAGTTCCTAATAAAGTACATAAAAATATGCCTTCTAATAAAATAGTGGGAATTGCAATTCTTCTGTATTTAGGAACTTTTATGTATTTCATAATCATAAATAAGGATAGGATTAAGATAGAACCCAAGCTATTTCCAGATTCAAACCATCCTTTATATCCCATTCCTTCGATATAGGTACTAGAAGATGTTTTGGTTACAATCGCAATTAGTATGGATGTAATATAAATCACATTAGCTATCAATACACTTTTCGATAATTTTTCAATATCTTCTTCGTCTTTAAATACTGTAATATACAAAATTAAATTTACTATCATATATGAATAATTCATAATATATTGTGCTTCATGGGTGATTCCACCATAACTGCTTCCTGTTATAACACTTTTAAATACTAATAAGTGCAAAATGGCATAAACAGCATAGATTACACCAATTAAACTTAAGCGTATTTTAAAGTTCTTATCCTTTTTAAAAAATACATATAACATAGCAATAGTAGGTATGATAGGTCTTAAAAAGGTAGATGGCGAAATGTTGGTATGAAACGTATTTCGAAAGATAAAACTCATCATATCTAAAATGGGACACAATATAATAAAAATGCATAATATATTTTTTTCTATTTTTTTCATTTCATTCTCCTAAACAATTTGGCATATAATTTGTAGGTAAACGGATTTATACTTCTCATGTAGATATTTTTACCGCTTCTTCTTTTTTTCAATATGGCATTTTTCTTCCAGTTGGGAAATTGATTATTTACTCTTTCCCAAGTTTCTTTTAGTAACTTTTCTCGTAAGTTTTTGTCTTGAATTTTTACCATCCTTAAGAAAGAACTACAAAAAGCATATCTGCTATATACATATTCTAATTCTGTTTGATAATCCTCATAAATTCCTTTTTGCTTATAATAATCAATTACCCCATCTAATACCTCGAAGATTTCTCGATTTCTTTCATTTTGCGAATTAGAAATAGAACCTTCACGTTGTATATAGTGAACACAAGGTTCCTTTAAAAAAGAAACTTTTTCTAGATAAGGAATTAGTTTATAGGTAAATGACACATCTTCATAGCGATATCCTTTTGGAAATTCTACTTTTGCTTTTTCTAAGATTTCTCTTTTAATTAGTTTGTTCCAAGCAACAACCCTTACTTTTTCTAACATTTCTTTTTTGCCTTGATACAATACCCCTATGTCTATTTTTTGCTTGTCTGGATATTCCCAATAGAAATCACATTCTACCATGTCACTTTGTTCTTTTTGAGCTAGTTCATACATTTTCTGGTACATATCTTTTTCTGCATAGTCATCGGAATCTAAGAAAGCAATATATTCCCCTTTAGCATAAGGAATTCCATAATTCCTTGCGTCAGATAAACCTCCGTTTTCCTTTTCTACATATACGATTTTTTCTGGAAATTTCTCTCTTATTTTTTCTACAATTTGTTTTGAATTATCTGTTGAGCCGTCATTTACAACAATGATTTCAATTTCTTCTAAAGTCTGCTCTACTAATGTTTCTAAACATTTTTCTACATATCGTTCTACGTTGTAGACTGGTACGATTACACTTACTTTTGGCATTCTAATTTTTTCCTCTCTTACAAGTTGGAAAAGAATTAAATTTTGGGCAAGGAAAATTTTATTTAAAAGGCAAGGGCGCATACGTGGTGTATGTAACCGCGTTTTCAATAAAATTTGACTTAGGCCAAAATTGTAATTATTTTTCAACTGTTCTACCTCATTTTTAAATATAAATCAATATCTATCATCAAAAGTATTTTTTTAATAAGCTGTTTTAAATTTCTAGCCTTTATATTTTGACTAAATTTTCTTTTTCGGATTTGCTTTATATATTCTTTTCTTTCTTTTTTCTTTAACTCATTTAAATTTAATAAAATAGCATTCGTATAATAAATTTTAATATTCTCTTTTGCCTCTTTTTGTACTTGCCATTCTTTTATAGTTGTTACCATATTATCATAATGGGCTAAGCAATCTTCCATTCGCTGAATTGTTTTTTGATAGTCTTCATTTCTGGTTATACTATTTCCTACTTGAGTATAGTTATATAAGTATTCATTAATTGATACTACGCTTTTGGCCACTAACAAAATGAGTGGTATTAGTCCAAAATCTTCATGGTAGGTTCTCTTGAATTGGAAATTATTTTTTGTAAATAGTTCCTTTTTAATAGCATACACACATGGCGAATCTAATAAGACATCTTGACTATACATGGCATTAAAAGCTTCTTCTCCTGTGTTACTTTCGAAAGTTGGTCCCTCTACTTTTTCTAATATGTTTCCTTCTTCATCCACTCTTTGTAATTTGAATTTGATTAAGTCTATTTGCTTGTCCATATATGGTTTTACTTTTTCGATTAGTTGTGTATCAATATTATCATCTGAATCAACAAATAAAATATACTCTCCTGTTGCTTTTTCCAGTCCATAATTTCTTGTTTTAGCAATTCCTTCGTTTTCTTTTTCATAATATTTTATGATTTGTTTGTTTTCTTGTTTTTGAATATATTTTTTTACGATTTCTCCTGAATTGTCTGTTGAGCCATCATTGATAACTATGATTTCTATTTCGTCTTTTATGGTTTGTTCCATCAAAGAATTCAAACATCTTTCCACATATTTTCCCGTATTGTAGACAGGTACAATTACACTTACTTTAGCCATTGATAATCCTTTCTATTTTCTTTATGATTTCTTCATTATATTTTTTGCTATCAAATTGGTTTTCTATGGTAAATCCTTCTTCTAGCATCTGTTTCATTTTTTGATAGATATCCTCGTCTGTTTTTTCGGCTACCATTCCATATCCTTGTTCTACTTCTTCATAGTCTGATACTTTAGTGGTTATCATTGGTTTGTTTAGTACAAAACTTTCTAGAAATACCACTGGATATCCCTCATAGTCTGAACTTAATACCACACAGTCTGCTATTTCAAAATATGGATAAGGATTTTGTTTTTTTCCTAAAAATACAATTACATCTTCTAATTTTTCTTTTTTTACTAATTCTTTGTATTTTTGATTGTCTGGTCCATCTCCTACTAATAAAATTTTAAATTTGTATTTTTCTTCTTTTATTTTTTTTGCAGCTTTTATAATTCTTGTTAATTTTTTTTGTTTTTCATCATGTCTTCCTACATTTAGAAATGTAAATTTTTCTTTGTCTTTTTTTAGTTCAATACTTTCTTTTGCCATTTTTTGTATCTTTTCAGCTTCTATTAGGTTATTGCATACGATTGTTTTTTCTTTCATTTCTGGGAAGATTTTTACAAAACTATCTTTTCCTTCTTTTGACACAAATACGATGGTTTTAAATTGGTTGTATTTTTTTTCTTCGAAAAATTCTCTTACTTTTTCTTCTTGGTTATCGAATAAGCTTAAGTAATCGGCATGTCCCCATAAGCATGAGTTTTTAGATGCTGTTCTGCTTACAAAGGATGCCATATTAGAATAAGTTGCAAAACTAGCTGAAAAGTCAAATTTATTTTTGTATTGCAAGATGAATTTTATTCTTTTTAACAGATTTATCATTTTCCTTTTTAGTTTGTTATTACTTTTGTTTGGTGCATATTCTATGATTTGAATTTTTGGATTTATTTCTTTTAAAAAGATTCCTTGTTTTTTTTCTAATACAATCGTCACTTCATATCCTTTTTGCTGTAATTGGTTACTTAAGCTAACAAGCGCCTTTTCAATTCCTCCTATATCTAATGAATACGCAGCAAATAATATTTTTTTCATTTTTGTACTTCCTTTGCTTTTTTCTGCCTTGATTTTATCATTTATTTGCCATATAATCAAGCAAATAACAGTAGATTTAGATGTTTTATCCAAATCTACTGTTTTTTGTTTGATTTTTTTTAATTTTATTTCATGAAGTATGCAAAAAAACTCGAAATTTGCGATGAAAAGTATCATTCCAAATATTGCAATTGCAAATAATTTATGTTTTAATAACAACATGCAATTATTTTTTAGATTGCAGAAAAATAGGCATCTTTGTAACATGGATAAAATTAATTCAAAATTTATTTTTAAATTTCAAAAATTTTAAAATCGAAAAAAAATCCATATCAATAAAAAACTAAAAAATAAAATTGAAAGGAGGTAAGTATTTTACGAAAGATAAAAAAAATAATTGCAAAAGTAAAAGATAACTTATTGTTTGTTGAAAATCCATAAATAATAAGTTACAATAAAAAGGAGAAAATTACGATAAAATAAAGAATGTAATTGTTATCAATTTACTTAATTTTGAAATTTACCAAAGAAATAGTAGCTGATGATTTAGAAATGCACTTCATTATAAAGAAAAATCCAGAAGCCAAAACTAAACTCGAACAATGGTTATGGCTTTTGGCAGAAAGAGAGGATAAATTAGAAATGGCAAAAAAAGAGAATAAATCAATTGAAAAGGCTATGAAAATTATCGAAGAAATAAGCTTAGACGAAAAAGAATGGGAACTTTATCGTTCTAGACAAATGGCTATTATGGATTATAACGTTGGTATAAGTACTTCCAGAGAGGAAGGCAAAGCAGAAGGTAAAAAAGAAAAACAAGTTGAAATTGCTAAAAAACTACTAGAATTAGGAATACATCCAGATGATATTGAAAAAGCAACAGGATTGACGAAAGAAGAAATAAAAAAATTATAAGAACAATAAGAGCTTGAAAGAAATTATTTATAAATTACTTCTTTCAAGCCTTGTTACATTATTTTATTTATATTGATTATCAATTTCCTTTAAAATAACATCATGTGCTCCACCTTCTACAATACTAATATCAGAAACTAATGTTAATCTTGCCTTTTCATGGAACTCTGGGATGGTAATACATCCACAGTTACACATAGTTGATTTTATTTTTGCTACAGTAATTGCCAAATTATCTTTTAAGCTACCAGCATAAGGTATATAAGAGTCAACACCTTCTTCAAAAGAAAGTTTTTTTGCTCCTCCCATGTCATATCTTTGCCAGTTTCTAGCTCTATTAGAACCTTCTCCCCAATATTCTTTTACAAATGCATTTCCTTTTTTAATTACTCTTGTTGGGCTTTCGTCAAATCTTGCAAAGTATCTTCCCATCATGACAAAATCTGCTCCTAAAGCTAAAGCAATTGTAATATGGTAATCGTGTACAATTCCACCATCAATACATAATGGAATATACACACCTGTTTCTTCAAAATATTCATCACGAGCTGCTGCTACATCGATTAAAGCTGAGGCATTTCCACGTCCGATTCCTTTTGTTTCACGAGTGATACAAATAGATCCTCCTCCTACTCCAATTTTAATAAAGTCTGCTCCTGCTTTTGCTAAGTACATAAATCCTTCTCTATCTACTACGTTTCCAGCTCCTATTTTTACATTGTCTCCATATTTTTCTCTTACGAAGTCAATCGTATTTTTTTGCCAGATAGAATAACCGTCAGAAGAGTCCATACAAATCATGTCTACTCCTGCTTCTACTAACGCTGGTATTCTTTCTTCATAATCTCTTGTGTTAATTCCAGCTCCTACGATATATCTCTTATTTTCATCTAATAAAGAATTAGGGTTATTTTTTCTTTCTTCATAATCTCTTCTAAATACTAAATATTTTAGTCTTTCTTCGTCATCTAAAATTGGTAAACAAGCAATTTTGTTCTCCCAAATCATATCATTTGCTTCTGATAGACTAATTCCTTCATGTGCCCATACTACTTTTTCTTTTGGTGTCATGAAGTTGTCAATTGGTTCTTCAAAATTATCTCTCGAAATTCTATAGTCTTTATCTGTTACTAATCCTATAAATTTTCCTCTTGCTGTTCCATCATCTGTAATAATTACTGTTGAATGTCCTGTTTCTTCTATTAAATCAATAACTTCTCTTAAAGTTGTTCCTGTTTTTACATTAGAGTCACTTATAACAAATCCAGCTTTATGTTTTTTTACATGTTTTACCATTTTCGCTTGTGATTCAATAGATTGAGAACCATAAATAAAGGCCACTCCACCTTCTCTTGCTAATGCAATTCCCATTTCTTCTCCTGATACTGCTTGCATGATAGCTGATACCATTGGTACGTTTGCATAGTATTTTGCTTCTTCTCCTTTTTTGTATTTTACTAGTGGTGTTCTTAATGATACATTATTAGGAATACACCTTTCGTCTGTTAAGTTTGGTAATAGTAAGTACTCGTTAAATGTTCTTGAAATATCTTCTACGATTTTTGCCATTTTTCTTTCCCCTTTCTTCTTTTTAGAATATAAAAATAAGAGATGTTTTTCCCTCTACTCTCTTTCTTCTTGTTCTATTATACTACATTTTTCTACCTTTGTAAACATTTTCTATACAAGTTTGACTTTTTACAAATAAAAAAAGAATACTATTTCTAGTACTCTTTCCCTCTATAAAAAACATTATTATTGTTCTACTGGATAAACACTTACTTGTTTTTTATCTCTACCTTTTCTTTCAAATTTTACAGTTCCATCTACTAATGCATATAGTGTATCGTCACTACCTTTTCCAACATTAGTTCCTGGATGCATTTTGGTTCCTCTTTGTCTTACTAGGATGTTTCCTGCTAAAACAAATTGACCGTCAGCTCTTTTGACACCAAGACGTTTAGATTCACTCTCTCTACCGTTATGGCTGCTACCTTGACCTTTCTTATGAGCCATGCTTTTTCACTCCTTTCGGTTTTCTATTTCGTTTATGTTCGTTCGATTTTATTTCTAAAATTCTGTTTGAAACTTAATTATTTTAAGCTTCTACTTTTTCAGCAGCTTCTTTTTTGGCTGTTGTTGCTGCTTTTTTAGCAGCTGTTTTAATAGTAGTAATTTCTACTTTTGTATATGGTTGTCTATGTCCTTGTTTTCTTCTATAATTCTTTTTAGCTTTCATTTTGAAAACAATGATTTTTTTAGCTTTACCATGAGAAACTACTTTTCCTTCTACTTTGATACCTTTCACATAAGGATTTCCGATTTGTACTTTTCCTTCTTCAGATACTAAAACTACTTTATCAAAAGTAACTTTTTTCCCTTCTTCTGCATCTAATTTTTCAAAAAATACAACATCTCCTTCTGCTACTTTGTATTGTTTTCCACAGCTTTCAATGATTGCGTACATTTAAAATGCACCTCCCTTATTTGTATACTCGCTAATCCTTATTTTTCAGGCAATTAACTCTTGGTTAATGTTTAGGTGCCTTGACTAAGCGGATTACAGTTATCAATTCTAACATATTCTTAGCCTTTTGTCAATTGTTTTTTCAAATTTTCTAAGGCTCTTTTTCTGTGACTTATGTTGTTTTTCTCTTCTTGTGATATTTCTGCATAAGTTTTTCCATTTTCTAATTCGAAAATAGGGTCAAACCCAAATCCCCTTTCCCCTTTTGGTTCTTGGGCTATTCTTCCTTCTATTTCTCCTTTTCCTACTATAAATTCTCCATTTTCGCAATAGGTAACTACACATTTTACTCTTGCTTTTCTTTGTTCTCCTTCTAATTCTTTCATTTTTTCTAGAATTGCTTCGTTTTTTTGTTCATTGGTTGCTTCTTCTCCTAAAAATCTTGCGGTATATACGCCTGGCCATCCATCAAAAGCATCAATGCATAATCCACTATCATCTGCTATGCATGGCATATTAATTGCTTTTGCTATTTCTTCTGCTTTTTTCTTTGAGTTTCTTTCAAAAGTTTCTTGGTCTTCTTCTACTTCTATTTCACAGCCTATTTCTTTTAGGGTTACTAATTCATAGTCTGTTAAGATCTCTTTGATTTCTTTGATTTTTCCTGGATTGTTTGTGGCTACTACTATTTTTTTCATTTTTCTTCTCCTTTTGTTTTCCTTTTGATTATAGCTGATATTTTCTTAAATTTCAAGTGTTTATGAAATGTAAAAGTGCTTGGAAGTTTCCAAGCACCCTTTTTCATTTTAAGTTTAACTGATAAAAAGTTACATATAGAAATCATTAATTTTTAAACTCAATGACTCCATACATTTACGTATTCGCTCACTTTCTTTTCTGTCATCTTCTTCAAAAGTTCCTGCCTCTTCAGCTTTTTGGATTGTTTCATCAAAATCGGCGTATAGGTATTCTTTTAATTGATCGAAATCAATTTTTTCCTTAGAACACCATTCTTCAAACTTTTCTTTTTCCCATTCTTTACATACCTTTACATAGCAAGGTCCAGTATGACGTGGAAACCGAACTTCACTTCCCATATATTTGATAGTTGCTCTTATCACAGACTTTAAATATTTCTCCCGTATTTCTATTATTCTTTCATCTTCTATCGATTGTAAAGAATGATAACAAGAGTAAACGGCTTGTCTATCTGTTAGCTTTCTACGAAAATACCATTCCTTTTTTAGTTCTAGATTGGCAAAACAGTTTAAAATGATTGTTTTTATAACGGTTGCCTTCCATTCTGGAAACTCCTTCTGATTGCATACACGGACTAACTCTGTTGCCGATGCAATCCAGTTGTAGTCAGATTTGCTATCTTCTAACACCCGTTCATACAACTGTTCTGCTGTTAATAAATGAATTTTACCGTTCCATCCTTCGACTTCATACTTTTTTTCAAATAAACTCATTTTTTCTCCTTTCTTGGCTGTTTACTTGTTCTATATGATAAACTAAGGAGTAAGTGTTCCTTACTCAATAGAGATTTAAGGAAATAAGTAATAGAAAAGCAATTACTTATGGAGTACATTATACTATTATTTTACATAATTTTCAAGTATTTCATGAAAAATAAATATTTTGTCCTTTTTTCATTTTTAGGTATTAAAAAACCGAGGAATTCTAAGAAAATTCATCGGTTTTAGTTATTATTTAGTCAACATTTACAAACACAATTTTACTTGTTACTACTTTGTTCCTCGGTTCTTTTTTTTGAGTATAAATCACACTGTTTGGTGTAATTCCCAATTCTTTTATAGTTCGGTATTCGTAACTACTAATTTCTTTTTGAGTCCCCCCTGTATTATAGTATAGTTTAACGGTAGATAAATTTAAAATATATCCCGCTTTTCCCAGCTTTTTTCTTAATTGTATGCCACTTGCATCCACTGGTATTTCTATAGGACCATATTTCCTCCCGTTTGATATTACATATAAAGGGATACTATTTTGTCCATTTTTGTCCTTCTGTACAAAATATCCTCCTGCCATAATAGACTCCTTTCTTAATGTTTGTTTTCTTGTTGCTAATTCTTTCGAGTTTATTTAGATATCAAAACTCTTTTTACAATTTCTTTTATGCATTTAGTATAGCTTCTTTTATTTGTAAAGTCAATAAAAATATCGTAAAGAAACAAATTTTAAAATTATGCAAATATGATTTAATTAAAAAATGGCACCCTAATATTAGAGTACCACTTTTGATTGTTGACCTATTATTTCGTAAAATATTTTGATTGTTGACCTATTATTTCGTAAAATATTTTGATGGAATAAAACTTTTAAAAAATTCAGGCTTCACATCAATATAGTTAATAAATATTTCTCGTAAATCAATATCTGCTTTGTCTAAAATATCTTTAACCATTGACATTTCTTTTTCATATATTTTATATTTAGCATTAACTTTAAGTTTTCTACCTTTTCCCAGTTTTAATGTAGCAATACATATACTTTTCGGTATTTTGTACTTTTTACTATAGTTTTCTATTAGCCAAATAGTTAACAGTTGGTTCAATCCTTCCAAAAATTCAGAATCAAATATTTTTAATTTTGGGAATGTAAAATCTCATGTACAACTGTCAAAAAACATAAGTCTTTACCTAATTTCAAAAACCGTCTAAAAGGTACAAAGATGCTTAATTCTTGAGTATCCTCATCGTAGTCAAACCAAGCATGCCATAAAAATTTTACTTTATACACATTAAAGTTAGAAATCACGATATTTTCATCTACACATTCTATTAATTTTTTAGCATCTTCAACCAACTCCAACTCTTCTACTGTTAGTTGTTTGTACCGCCAATTTTGATTTCTGTTAGTTGTTATAAAATCTGGATATGTTATTTTTAGTGCTATAACACTTACTAGTAAATATGCTACTCCAATTCTTACAAATAGTACCATACCTTTAGCAACTCCTATTATAATAACGGAAATCGAAATTATTAATAGTAAAATACTAGCAACAAACATTATTTTTTCCATTTTCTTCCTCATTTTTTTCATCCTTTCATTCTTATAAAATTAAATTTTGTATCGAAACAGTAGCATCAACAATTACTCTATTTCTGTGTAATGACACAAAAATGTATGCTTTGTCTTTACTTTTTTATTCTTTTTTCTTCTCCCATTTTTATCCTTTTCGAATTTTTAGGTAACAAAAACAGCTACCAATGAATTCTATTAAAACTCATTGGTAGCTTTGTAGTTATTTAGTTAACAATATTAATTTTGTTTGTTCACATGCCTCTCCCGCAAAACAAACTATTTTCTTTTTTTGCGGATTCAAAACAATAGATAAAAATTCGCCAAATTGTTTTACAAATTCTTGGTGATTTTCTGTGTCATGGATACTAAATCGAAGTGCTGTATCTCCTGGATGACTATGAGCAAATCCAAGAAATTGAACCTCTCCATATTCATCTTGATACGTGACATCTGATTTTGTGACATTTTCATTGATAATAGAAACTTCGTCCATAATCTGTTTCATGCAAAACTCATCCATCGTTGCCATATTTCCAGCACGATTATATAAAATGCTAGGAAATACATACTTAACTAAGAAAACGCTTCCTAATTTGTTTCCTACTAAAGCTGTTTGCTGTTCATATAAATTACTGGGATGACGTTCTCCATAGTGGAAAATCCCCTGCAATTCCTTCGTTGCCTGTGGTGTAAAAATAACCGTTTTCGCAGTTTCTTCTTGTGATGGTTCCACAGTGTAATACTGCATCCTTCCATTCTTTTGAACCAATTGCTTTAGGATAGTTTCACAGGTTACTTCTTTTGCTTTTTCCTTGCCTGATTCTTTTTCAAAAATTTTCTTATAACAAAATTGCGGTGTTTTTGTTTCAAAGTCAAAAGTATGAAAGCTATCTCCTTTACAATGTTTCCAATATTCACAGTTTTCGCACTGTTTTGCTTTTGTCCGATTGGGATTTCTGTAAAATTCGAATTTGTTTTTCCAAACTTCGCAAAAGTCATCTTTTAACACATTGCCCTGAATTAATTCTTTTCTTCTTGGAATGTTTGGGCAACCAAAAATGTCTCCATTGGAAAGCACGGATGCTACTTGGATTCCTGTAAAACACTTGAATTTTTTTCCTGTTGGGTCTACTGTGTTTTCCGTATTCCCAAAGTAATGTGTACAACTCCATACTACCGGAAGTGGTGAGGCGGAATGCTTTTTCATGAAATCAAAAAGAAAGTAATAGTCTTCTTGATTTAACATCAATCTTTCATTCTCCTTCGCTCTACCAATTGGGTCAATTCCACTAATTCTAAGTGAATCAATTCCTAAATTACTTAAAAACCGATACACTTCTGGCAACTCTGAAATATTATTCTTTGTTGCAATGAAAGTGACTTGAATATGCTCCACAAAATTGCTGTTTTTAAGCTTTTCAATCGCTGTGACAATTTTATCAAAAGAACCTGGCACGTGTCGAAATTCTTCATGTGTCTTTTTCATACCATCTAGGCTGATTGTAATGGTTGACATATGTGTTTCTTTCATTTTTGCAATCACATCATCTGTAATTAACATGCCATTTGTTACTAAGCCCCACTTGAATCCAAGCTGGTCTGCATATGCTGCAATTTCAAACAAGTCTTTTCTCATAAGTGGCTCTCCACCTGTGATGTTTAGCATAATAGCTTTTGTCCCCCAATTTTTGGCTACATTGTCTAACACTTTTTTGAAAGTATCTGCCGTTAATTCGTTCTTCTTACTAGCCGTGCACCTGCTACCACAGTGGTCGCAGAGTGCATTGCATCGGCTAGTCACTTCAAAAAAGAGCGTATGTAACGGATATTTACTATTTACGTTTTCCATATGCTCTCCTTTCGCTTACTCCAACTCAATGGTACCTGTTGTTATCGCGCTATCTTCTTCTGAATACTTTTCAGCCTGATTGATAGCATCTTCTACACTTCTTGCCATAGGGCAGCCATATAGGTATCTCCTTGAGCCTGGGCTTTTGTATCTGTAAACTACTTCTCTTCTAGCTGGTTCCGGCTCTCCCTTTTTAATGTAGATTAAGCTATTTCTTTTTATGCCTAATTCTTTGATAGAACGGTACTGCGCTATGCAGATTTCTTTAAGCTCCTGCTTATCATCACTTTCTAAATATACTTTAGTCGTGGAATATGGACCTTGATAAGATGAAATATGTCCTAAGTCTCGAAGCACAGCTTTTAGTTCCACCTCATCAATATCAGTCGGAATGTTTATTTGCGTATATTTTCTCCGATCATGTGTTACATATACTTCTATTAGTTCTCTTTTTGCCATGGTAATACTCCTTTCATAATGTGCTTACTGTTTCGTTGTTACTAAAAAACTACCCTCCTTTAATTTTTCGAGTTTTACTAGATAAGTAAATGCTCTTTTTTGCTAAATTTGCTTGCTGCAAATTTTATGTAACTATTATATACTTTTTCAATTGCAAAGTCAATAGATGCAAACTTTTTTATAATCTTGCTTTTTTTGTTGAATATGATATGATTCTTAATAGTAACATATTTTTTGTTGCCTTTGAAATTATTAATTTCAGAGGCAAAGACTTCCGAAGAATAAAAGGAGGAAAATATAATGAAAGTTGACAAAGAGCAAAAACGGTTAAAAGCTATTAAACTGAAATATGTCCTTTTTCCTACTAAATGTAATTGTTGTGGAAAAGAATATAAAAGAGAAAAAATGTGGCAATTATACTGCTACGGCGTAAACAAAACGTGGCATGAGTGGCACTATTGTCAGAACTGTATGCATTCAGCAAAAGAAGTTTTAAATGAAGTTGACACAGATGAATGTTGTTGGGGTATTGCAGGGATAGATAGTTTTTTTGCTTTTTCTAAAAAGGATTCTACTAGAATGAACCTTGCAAGGGAAAGAATATTAAAAAAAATGCTTCAATGTCAAAGTAAAAAGTCCTCGGCTTAGTCGGGGGCTTTTACTCATAACGCTCTGTATCAATTCTGTTGAATTTAGTTCGAACAGATACGTCGTTGGTACAGATGGCCAGAATCGAACTGGAACGGTTTATTCAACCGCAGAATTTTAAGTTTTAAAGCTCCTGTGTTTTGTTAGCACCACAAGTACCAAGTTTTCCCTTTTGGTATCTATGAGAAATTACTGATATAACTGGATTATGTTCAAATTTTATAATAATATCAGTAGTTTGGCAGATTTTTTGAAAAATTTTAATTTTGTTTGACATTTGTTAGACAATATAAGATTATTTTTGTATTTTCCAATAACCTGTTTTCTTTGATCCTTCTCTTAAAATTATATTTTCTTCCTGCAAATGTTTTATTACTCTTGATATAGTTCTATCTGAAAGTTTTGTTTTATTTACTATTTCTTCTCTTGTTATACTATTATTATTTTTTATCAAATTTAAAATTTGTTGTTCATTTTTGGTTAACTTTATTGTGTCTTTTAATGTGTCATTTATTGTGTCATTTGTTGGCACTTTATTTTCAGAATCATATTTAAAAGGATTCTCTCTATATTTAAAAGTAACCCTTAAGAAATGTTCCATAAATTTAAAGCAATTTTTATCATAAGCATCTAATATTCTCAATACTCCAGAGCCAATATTTTCAATTAAATCTACATCTTTAAATACTCTAATTAGTTCTTTGTTTCTTGGCGCAGTAACACCTTCCAAAAATTCTTCTTGTGATAACTCTTGAGGAAGTCCGCCACCAGAAGTAATCTCAATTCTATCCGAATATAATTCAATTATTGGCGAAGTATTATAAGTATAATCGCTATGAACAATAGCATTTATAACAGCTTCTTTTAAAGCTTTGCTATCAATCATTTCAACTTCTTTTCTCCCTTTATATTCAATTTTTGCATATACTGTATTTTCTGCAACTAATCTGTCTAATATTCTATTCGTTGCAGTAATTATACAACAATAACCATATTCATGATTTTCTATCAATTCTAATTTATTTGTTCCTAAATATTTAACTAATTTTATTGATATATTATTTTCATCTGCAAGCAAATAAGCATTATAATTATATTTTCCTTCATCTGTTAGGAGATTTAGATTTCTTGCAAAATTATCATTCAGTTTCATCCCATTTTCTTCATAGTAAATCTTTAATTGTCTAAAAGTTAAATCTTGTCTAGGAGACTCTATTTCTTTTAAAGAATTTTTGACACGCCTAGCATACATATCATCAATCATATCAAAAGTCATTCTTTCCTTGCTACTACCAATTCTAATGTAACATCCTTCAGGAGTTCTTCCTTTTTTTCTTAAATAGTAAGGTTTTTCAGTTCCACTAGATATAACAACTTTTATTACTTCTTTATTATCTATTGTTTCCACTATTACATCAAATAATCCTAAAGTAGATGGTTGTATATTATTTTTAATTCTATCTTTTATTTGTAATTGCGTTAAATCAATATCTTTAAGTCCAACTACTTGTCCATCTTTTCTAACTCCAACATAAATGATTCCACCTTCTTTATAGTTAAGAAATGCAATAACTTCTTGTTCAAAATCTTCATTTAGTTGCTCTTTATTTTCAATTCTATTCGTTTCAGTATTTGCCACAAAATCACTCTCCCTTTTTCCTTTCTATATTTTTTTCAATATCTTTTACGCATTTTTTAAGGCAATCTATTTCTATATTTTGTTTAATATCATTTAACATACGTGTTCTAAATAATAACTTAATTTTTAGTAACATATACAAATTACTATCTCCATAAAATCGTTTTCTCTTTTTGTCTAAATGTGCAAAATAATTTCTATGATTAGTAAGTTTAGTATATATTTTCAGTGCTTGTCTATCTTTACTAGAAAATATTATCTTTCCTTCATTAGAATTCAAATATTCTTTCATTATATCTTTGAAATCTTTATCTTTCATTTTTGGATTTCCAAATTTGTCTTTAATAGTCTTTTTTAAAGTAGCTCTATGAATACATTTATAATATCCTTCCATACAATTTGTGATTGTGCTTAATGCTATTTCTATAAAATATTTTACAGAAAATACATTTATAAATATATCATATATGTTGTGAGTATCTTTTCTTAATTTTAGCCAATTCTTATAAATTTCTTTAATTTCTTTTTTATTTATTTTTCCCAATACACAGTTATAATCATTATAATTGTTAATTCCTGAATACTTACTTGAAAATGGATAATGATATTCACAAACATTTTCAAAATCAAATAGTTTTATTTCGCTAATTTCTAAATAATAACCCAAATTGAGTATTAAAAACTCATAAAATTGCAAAAATTTATGCATGAATTTTTCTGTTTCCAATTCTTTGCTATTTTCTAATGTAATTTTATAATATCTTTCTCCAAATACAAGTTCTATGCGATAATTCATACTACCTATAGAGATTTCCAGAAATTTTCCTATACTTTCTTCAATTTGAACTATGTTGAATTTTTTATACTCTAATCGAACTTCCATTTTATTAATCTTATAATTTTTAATATCCTTAATTTTAAAATTAGTTATATATGCATTAAACTTTATTATAGTATCTATTTTATTCTCTTCCATGTAGTGTTTTCCAACATAACAGTTATAAAACGTATAAATATTATCATCATTATCTTTTAAATATACTAATTTATCAATATATTTTTCTAATAGAATATGTCTAAATAAAAAACTATATGATTCAGATGAAATATCATTTTCTATAATATGAATTTCATTATTATTAAAATCTATTGATAAATCTTTTACAACTATTGTTTCTCCATTAATAGTTATTGTATTCATTTTATACTCCATTATTTTTTGTTCACGCCTTTATATATTTCATATCCTTTTAAATCATATATTTTGATTTTCTTTACTTTATCTTTAGCATCTTTTTCATTTTATCATATATATTTTTTCCTATCTACTCATAGACTTAACTTGATAAAATGTTAATCTAATTTTCTTGCATTATATCATTAAGTAATATTTTATTCAATAAATAATTAATATCTTGAAATTATAAAAGACTAAAATTGTTAGATATTACATAGGCAGTACAGTTAGACAAATCAATGCTTTTGAAAGTTTGATTTTTAAATTTGTTAGACATTCTGTTAGACATCAAAAAAATTTATTAATTTTTGAACAAAAAAATAAACCTATCAAATTGCTTCAAAGCATTGATAAGTCTATGGTGCAGATGGCCGGAATCGAACCGGCACGGTTTATTCAACCGCAGGATTTTAAGTCCTGTGCGTCTACCAGTTCCGCCACATCTGCATAAATATTGAACTGGTTATCGATTAACGACAATTGATATTATAATATGATGTATTGTTTTTGTCAATACATTTGTCAAAATTTTTAAAAATAATTTAAAATCCAGTCAAGTTTTGTTTCTTAAGTATCCTCAGTTGTCTTTCCTGACTGGATTTTTCATTATTAATCGTTTGTTCCTGTTCCATCAAATGGAATAAATTTGTTTACTACACTTTCTGGTTGTACTTCTTCTGCTCTAAACATCATAAAAGATGTATTGATTTTGTTATCAACTAATTGTTCTACTTCTTCTTGAGAAGCATGTTCTGCCAATACTAATTCGCTTACTAATATTTGTTTTGCATTGTTTAGCATTTTCTTCTCTCCTGTTGATAAACCTTTTTCTTTTTGTTTAAAACTCAAGTTTCTTACGACATCTGCAACTTCATAGATGTCTCCACTTTTCATTTTATCCATGTTGTCTCTATATCTTTTATTCCAATTTTTGTCCATTTCTGTTTCGTCTTTTTCTAGAATTCCAATTACTTTTTCTGCAGAACTTTTATCTATTATATTTCTTACTCCAACTGTTTCTGCCTTTGCGGTTGGTATCATTACTTTTACCTCTCCTGGCATTTTCAATATGTAATAAGATTGTTTCTCTCCTAAGATATCTTTTTCTTCTATTGAATCAATTACCCCTGCCCCGTGCATTGGGTATACTATTTTGTCTCCTACATTAAACATGTAAGCCAACTCCTTTCAGTGCTTTTGGTCTATTAGGCGAAAAAAAGATAATAAAGCTATGTCAATAGTTTTACTATTTACTAACTTTATTGGATTTTTTAACCATATTTATTATACAACAAAAAATAGCAAAAGTCAAAGCCCTTGCTATCGTTTTTTTATGTTTATTTACCTTCTATCCCTTTCCCTTCTAAGGATAAAAATTTTTTTATTTTTTTTAAACTTTTTATTTATTAGTAGAACCAAATCCACCAATTCTTTCTCCCTCTGCCTCATCTGCGTCTACTACTAAGTACTTTTGGAATACAGCTTGTCCTATTGCCTCTCCTTTTTTTATTGTGATGTCTTCCTCTTTAATATTGTAAAAAGCAAACATAAAATGTCCATCATTATCTGGGTTACCATAGTAATCTTTGTCAATAACCCCTACACTGTTGCATAATACTAATCCTTTTTTCTTTGGATTAGAACTTCTGTTATATAACATCATAACTTCATCATCTTGCATATAAGCCTTTAAACCTGTTTTTACCAAAGTCGGATTCGTTCCTTTTTTAAAACTTGGTATTACTACATCTTCTGCTGCTTCTATGTCATATCCAGCTGAATATTTTGTTTTTCTTACTGGTAAATTGATTTGTTTATCCTCAAATCCTTTTGCAATTTCAAATCCTCTTAATCTTTCCATTTTTTCCTCCTTGTTTCACTTTGTGCAACAGTAAAGGCAGATGTTTTGAGACAAAGGGGACAGGTCTTAACTGTCTCATTTTCTATATATTTAATAATTTTTATTTTCTTTAAGTAAAATGAGACAGTTAAGACCTGTCCCCTTTGTCTCAAAAACATCTGCTTCTACTATCTCATTTCCAATATAACGTTATTTTTTCACAAAATAATAGGATTGTCAATAGTAACATTTATTTTTCGACAAAATATAATATTAATAACTATATTCAGGGAGGCATAACATGAACACATTAAATGATTTACCTTTAAATCACAAAGGTTATATAAAAAATTTAAATTGTATTGGAAATATAAAAAGAAGATTGTTAGATTTAGGCTTTGTCGAAGGCGCTATTATTACTCCTGTTTTAATAAGTCCTTCAAAAGACCCTCGTGCCTTTTCAATTCGAGGTACTTTAATCGCGATTCGAAAAGAAGATGCTGACTTAATCGATGTACAATTTTAATATATCTATGATAAAATGATGTTTTTTGACCTAAGCCCCAAAAAACATCGTTCACTTTTTTAGGCTAAAATGCATATTATGTACTATTAATTTTGAATGTAGGAGGTTTTAAGTATGGGTCTTACAAAATCCTCTACTGGAAGTCGTTTGTTAGTCAATGATTTATCCTTTTTAAAAGATAATTGTGATTATGTAATTGCTTTGGCTGGAAATCCTAATGTTGGCAAATCTACCATTTTTAATAATTTAACTGGTATGCATCAACATACTGGCAATTGGCCACGGAAAAACAGTTAGTAACGCTACTGGTAATTGTATTTATCAAAACACTGATTTTCTTTTTGTCGATATCCCTGGTACTTATTCCATTATGTCTAACTCAGAAGAAGAAGAAATTGCTAGAGATTATATTTGTTTTGGTAATCCAGATTGTACTGTTATCGTTGTCGATGCTACTTGTTTAGAACGAAATTTAAATTTAGTTTTTCAAACCATGGAAATTACAAATAATATTATTGTTTGTGTTAATTTGTTAGACGAAGCCAAAAAGAAAAAAATACATATTGATTTAAATAAATTATCAAATGAACTTGGAGTTCCTGTTGTAGGAACTACTGCTCGAAAAAAGAAAACATTAGACAAACTTATGGCTACCATCCAACAAGTATGTACAGGAGAAATTCGTCCTGTCCCTAAAAAAATCACTTATCATAAAGTAATTGAAAACGGATTATCCAAACTATCCATTGTTTTAGAAAATGATTTTTCTTTATCTCCTGATTTAGCTCGCTGGGTAGCTTTAAAAATAATGGATGGCGAAGAGAAAATTTTACAATCTATCGAGGATAACCTTTCTATTGATTTATTAAATCATGAAAGTTTGCAACATGTTAAAAGTATTGTTCGCAACGAGCTGCATGAAAATTCTATCACTGAAAATAATTTGAAAGATTTAATTGTTACTAATATTATGCACAATTCAGAAACAATCTGTGGGAAAGTTTGCTATTATGAAGATGAAAATTACTCCAAACGTGATCAAAAAATTGATAAAATCCTAACTTCTAAAAAATTTGGTATTCCCATTATGATTTTATTTTTAGGTATTATTTTTTGGCTTACGATTATAGGAGCTAATTATCCTTCTCAAGCTTTATTTAGTCTGTTTGGCTGGATACAGGAAAAATTATTTTGGATTGCAAACTTTTTACATTGTCCAGAATGGCTCTCTTCTATGCTGATTTCGGGTGTCTATCAAACTTTAACTTGGATTGTTGCTGTTATGCTTCCCCCTATGGCTATCTTTTTTCCTCTTTTTACTATATTAGAAGACTTGGGCTATCTTCCTAGAATTGCTTTTAATATGGATGGTTTCTTTAAAAAATGTTGCTGTACTGGAAAGCAAATGATTACGATGTGTATGGGATTTGGTTGCAATGCTGCAGGTTGTGTTGGCTGTAGAATTATTGATTCTCCCCGAGAACGATTAATTGCGATTCTTACCAATAATTTTGTTCCTTGTAACCGGAAGATTTCCTTTTTTGATTGCTATTAGTACTATCTTTATAGCAGGAACTATGCAGGGATTTGGTGCTTCCATTGTATCTACTTTGGCTGTTATTTTTGTTATTTTGTTGGGTATTTTATTTACTTTAGGTATCTCTAAGTTACTTTCTAAGACCATTTTAAAAGGTATGCCCTCTTCTTTTGTCTTAGAATTACCACCCTATCGAAAGCCTCAATTTGGAAAGATATTGATTCGTTCTGTTTTTGATAGAACTTTATTTGTCTTAGGTAGGGCCATTAGTGTAGCTGCTCCTGCTGGTTTGGTAATTTGGCTTTTTGCTAATATTGGAATAAATGGAGAAAGTATTCTTGACTTAATTGCTAATTTTCTACAACCTTTTGCTAATTTAATGGGCTTAGATGGTTATATTTTAACTGCTTTCATTCTTGGTATTCCAGCTAATGAAATTGTGTTACCTATTATTTTGATGTGTTATCTCGGTGGCAATTCTTTAGTCAATTTGGAAGATACCTTTTCCATTGGTCAAATTTTAATTTCCCATGGTTGGACAATTTTGACCGCTATTAATGTAATGTTATTTACCATCTTGCATTATCCTTGTGCCACGACTCTTTTAACGATAAAAAAAGAAACTGGTAGTTGGAAGTGGACCGCTCTTAGTTTCTTACTACCTACCGTTTGTGGCATTGTTGTTTGTATGTTTACTAATTTAGTTTATCATTTAATTATATAGGCTTGCTATTTTTCACATTTTATGTTACTATTGTATTTGTAAAAATTAAATTAATAGAGGTATTATTATGAAATTAATAGCAAAAATTACAGACAAAGATTTTGGTATGGATATGGTAGAATATGAAAACCCACAAATTCGAAAGGCTGCTAGAGGCATCGTTTTAAATGAAAACGGAGAAATCGCTCTTTTGCACAAAAAAAATAAAAATGAATATAAATTGCCTGGTGGCGGAATGGAAGAAGACGAAACAAAGGAAATAGCTTTTCAAAGAGAAATTCTAGAAGAAACTGGTTGCCAAGTAGAAATTATTGAATATATGGGATATACAGAAGAAGTAAAATCACATATTAGCTTTGTTCAAACTTCCTATGTTTTCATTAGTAAAGTTATTTCAAATACCCACGAACTAAATTTAACACAAAAAGAAATCGATGAAGGTGGCGAATTAGTTTGGGTTATGCCAGAAGTTGCCTTGTCATTGATTCGTGAAAGTTTTGACAATCTAAAAGGTTCTAAATATGATGATATCTATGCAACTAAATTTATTGTAAAAAGAGATGAAATGATACTAAAAGAATATATCCTAAACTATATAAAATAAAGAAAAGCACACTTTAAATTGTGTGCTTTTCTTTATTTTGTTACTTTACAAAATCTTGTACAAATCTGTCTCTAATTTCTTTAGGTAACAATAAAATATCTTTAACCTCTTCTTTTTTTACAATTTCAGGAATATACTTTCCACTATCTGCATACTTTGGATCATTTGTATACTCTGGACCATTACCAGTTCCAAACTCTCCATCTACATATTCACACAAATAGAAAATTTCCTTTTGATTAAATTTTTCAGAATACGTTTCATATAACTTTTCAACAACTTTCACATTAATTCCAAACTCTTCCTTAATCTCTCTTATCGTTCCCTCTTCTGGTGTTTCGTCCTTTTCTAGTCCACCACCTGGAAATGTATAATATTCTTGATAGTCCTTTCTTTTCACTACACCTACTCGATGCATAAAAGCAAAACCATCTTCCATTGGAATAATACCTGCTACTCTAACTCTTTCCATCTCTTCCTCTCTCCTTCCTCTTGAAGCAATGGGACAGTTTTTTTGAGACAAGGGGGACAGGTCTTAACTGTCTCATTTTGCTTAAATAAAATAAAAAATAGTAAATATATAGAGAATGAGACAGTTAAGACCTGTCCCCCTTATCTCAAAAAAAACTGTCCATCTTGTCTCACTTCCCAAAAAATATTATCATACTTTTTTATTTTTTTCCATATTATTGTCTCAACTTCTTAAATTAGTGGTATACTTTTTACAATACAAAAGAATGGAGATGATTTAATTTGTCAAGTAATACGACGAAAGATGATGTAAATATCACTAAATTATATGGTTTAGAAGCAACTTTACCTAAAGATGACTTTATCAAAAAATACCAAATAAAGGATAGTGGGCTTTCTTCCAGCGAGGCTGAAGAAAAACTACGTAACTTAGGTCCTAATGAACTAAAACAAGCCAAACCTAAAAAATGGTATCATTATTTTTTAGAGAGTTTGTTTACTCCTTTTAATTGTATTTTGCTTCGGGATTGTAGCTATTTTAATTTATACCGATATTTTTTTACCTCCTGAACCTAGTTATGCTAATATTATTGTAATTGCCATTTTGGTCTCAGCTAGTACTTTATTAGACTTTTTTGAAGAGTTTCGTTCCAACAAAGCAGCAGAAGAATTAAAGCAAATGGTTGCTACTACTACTACTGTCATTCGTGATGCAAAGAAAGTAGAAATTCCAATTAGCCAAGTTACTTTAGGCGATGTTGTTCTTCTTTCTGCTGGCAGTATGATTCCCGCTGATTTAAGAGTGATTGAAGCCAAAGATTTATATGTTGGTCAATCTTCTTTGACTGGTGAATCCGATAGTGTAAAAAAATCAGTAGAAAGTGAGTTATCTATCAACCAATTAGATAGTATAGCTGATTTAGATACGATTTGCTTTATGGGAACCAATGTTATTTCTGGAAGTGCGAAAGGAATTGTTATTAAGACAGCAGACTCTACTTATTTTGGTAAAGTAGCTCATACTTTGACAGCCGGAAAACCTAAAACAGCTTTTCAAAAAGGAATTGAAAGTATTAGTCGACTACTGATTCGTTTCATGTTAATTATGATACCAATTGTATTTTTATTGAACGCATGGAAACATGATATTATTACTGCTTTTACCTTTGCTGTTGCTATTGCAATTGGAATTACGCCTCTTTTACTACCTGTTATTCTATCTTCTAGTCTATCCAAAGGTGCGGTTCGAATGTCCAAGAAAAAAACAATTGTAAAGAAATTAGATTCGATTCAAAATTTTGGTGCTATGAATATTCTATGTACTGACAAAACAGGAACTTTAACGGAAGACAGAATTGTATTAGAGAAATATTTAGATATCAATGGTAACGAAGATTTGAGAGTTTTAAAACACGCTTTCTTGAATGCTTACTTTCAAACTGGTTTAAAAGGTAATATTGATGAAGCTGTCATCAAAAGAGCTTTAGAAAGTGATATGGAAAAACTTATTGAAACCTATCAAAAAGTTGATGAAATCCCTTTTGACTTCTCTCGTAGACGTTTATCTGTCGTAGTTAGCGATGGTAACAAAAAACAATTAATCACCAAAGGTGCTGTAGAAGAAATTTTAAATATTTGTACGATGGTAGATTATCAAGGTCAAGTTTCTCCTATTACGAAAGAAATCAAAGAAAATATTAAAAAAATTAGCAAAAGCTTAAACGAAGAAGGACTTAGAGTTGTTGCGGTTTGTCAAAAAAATGATATTACAGATATTGAACATTTTGCTGTTTCAGATGAAAAAAATATGATACTTCTTGGCTTTATTGGATTTTTAGATCCCCCAAAAGAAAGTGCGAAAGAATCCATTGAAAAATTAAACCATGCTGGTATTCGTGTCATTGTTCTAACTGGTGACAATGCTGAAGTAACAAGATGTATTTGTAATAAAGTTGGTATTAATTCTAAAAATATTGTACTTCGGAAGTAAAATCGATAAATTAACAGATATTGCTGTTTTACGTTTGTTGAAGAAAACCAATATATTTGCCAAACTATCTCCTATTCAAAAAGCTAGAATTGTAAGACTTTTAAGAGAATCTGGAAATGTAGTTGGATATATGGGAGATGGTATTAATGATAGCCCTTCTCTAACAAATTCTGATGTTGGTATCTCTGTCGATACCGCTGTTGATATCGCAAAAGAAGCTGCCGATATCATTTTATTAGAAAAAGACTTAAATGTTCTATTAGATGGTGTAACCGAAGGACGTCGTACCTATGTCAATCTTATGAAATATATCAAACTAGCAACTAGTTTTAACTTTGGAGAAGTAGTTTCTGTTATCATCGCAAGTGCTTTACTACCATTTTTACCAGAAACACCAATTCAGTTGCTTGTAGAAGGTTTGCTTTATGATTTTGGGCAATTGACCTTACCATTTGACCATGTGGATAAAGAATCATTACAACAACCTAAATCCTTTTCCATTAAGAGTTTAAAAAACTTTATGTTTTTTATGGGACCCCTAAGTTCTATTTTTGATATGTTGGTATTTGCTTCTCTTTGGTTTATTTTCCAAATAAGAGATGTTGCTATGTTCCAAACCATTTGGTTTAGTTACAGTATCACATCTAATTTGGTTGGTATGCATATTATTCGTACCGCAAAATTGCCATTTGTACAAAGCAATGCACATAAGGCTGTTTATATTTCTTCCATTTCCTTAATACTAATTGGAATTTTTGTTCCTTTCACAGCTCTAGGAAATTTAATTGGATTAGTTCCTATGGAATTGAAATATATCTTTATGATTTTTGCTATTACACTTCTTTACTGTTTTGTAGCAATTTTTGCTAAGAAAATTTATATCAAAAAATATGGCGAATGGATTTAAAATGAGACAGTAGGGACAGGTCTTGACTGTCTCATTTTCTATATTTTTAATAAAAATTGTTTTATTTAAAAAAAGAGACAGTCAAGACCTGTCCCTACTGTCTCATTTTAAATGTATTGAAGCCCCTCTTAAAAAGGGACTCCATATACTAGTTTCTTGATGTTTTCTCTTGAGAGACCTGATTGAATCACATACTCATTGTATTGAGATGTAGCACGTAGGTCTTCCCAAGCATTTACATCTGTCAGGACCCTCTTACACCGAGGATCTCTTTTAATTTTTTGAAGGAGGGCAAAAGCCTTCTCATCTCGATTAGCAAGTTGTCTTAATGTCTCAATCTGTTTTTCCATTGTTGCGCCATACATTTTTGTCACTCTCCTTTACAAATTTTCCCGAAAATTTCCGTTCACTTCCTCAAAAAATTACTTCTATTATATATTATACCACTTTTTTCCATTTTATGCAATTTTTATTTTATCTAACATTCCTCTATCTTTACTTGTTCTTTCCCTAAAATATCTTCAAATACTGTTTTTATTTGCTCTGTTAAATAAATTTGCCCACAAGACTTGGTTTCTCCTTCTACCTTAATTTGTACATTAATATTATTTCTATCTCCGCTGAAATAACGCAATGCTCCCCTTAATCTTTCTTTTTGCTCCTCATCTGCAGTTGTAATATCTAGGGTAAAAATCTTTTGCTTTTGTTCTCCAAAGTCCTTAATTTCATTTGCTATAATGGTAGTAGTATCATCTTCTCGAATACTTAAACGTCCTTCCACCATTACAATATTTTCTTCTACCAAACTTCTTCCAGCATTTAAATAAGCATTTTCAAATACTAAAATTTCTGCTGTTCCGTATAAATCTTCTACACTCACAAATGCCATAATCTTGTTGTTTTTGGTATATTTCTTTTTAATGGATGTAATAATCCCTGCATATTTTATTTTTTGTCCATCTGTAAATTTTACTTTTCCACTTTGTTTTGTCATAAGCATCTCTGGATCATCTAAATTAGATGACATTTGTTCATCGATTGCTCTTAAATTGATAGTATTAATCGTTGTTTGTACTTCAATTTGACTTCTTAATTTTTCAAGTGGATGTCCTGAAATATAAATTCCTAACATTTCTTTTTCAATGGACAACAGTTCTTTGTTTGACATTTCTTCGTGTTCATCAAACTGATATTTAATTTCATTCATTTCTTCTTTTTCTTGTTCAGAACCCAAATCAAACATCGAAACTTGACCAGCAAATCCTTTTTTCTTACCACTTTGAATGATATCAATAATTCCCTCATACGAAGCCAATAGTGTACTTCTTGTCTGTTCAAATTCATCAAAAGCTCCTGCTTTGATTAAGCTCTCTACACATTTTTTATTAACCGCTTCGTCTGCAATTCTTTCACAAAAATCAGTAAAACTTTTATAAGGGCCATTTTCACATCTTTCTTTTACAATATTTCCCACTGGTACCGTTCCAACATTTTTGATACTTCCTAGTCCAAAACGAACTTTAGCTTTTGAGACATTAAGACCTGTCCCCCCTGTCTCATATTCTGTGGTAAATTTGCTATCACTTTTATTGATTTCTGGTTTTAATATCTCGATTCCTAGTGTTTTACATTCATCTATATATTGTGGTATTTTGTCTAAGTTTCCTAGAAAACTATTTAAGGTTGCTGCCATAAATTCAGCTGGATAATAAGCTTTCAAATAAGCTGTTCGATAGGCTATTACAGCATAACAAGCTGCATGAGATTTGTTGAAAGCATATTTTGCGAATTCTGCCATTTCGTCAAAAATTTTATTGGCAGATTGTTCATCGATTCCATTTCTAACACATCCTGGTACTTCTATGTTTCCCTTTTCATCTACTTGTCCATGAATGAATACTTCTCTTTCTTTTGCCATAACATCTAGTTTTTTCTTTCCCATGGCTCTTCTTACCAAATCCGCTCTTCCGTAAGGAGTAGCCAGCTAAGTCACGTACAATTTGCATAACTTGCTCTTGGTATACCATACAGCCATAAGTTACATTTAAGATTGGTTCTAGTCTTGGGTGTGTGTATTCGTTATGACCTGGATTTAATTTTCCTTTTACATATCTTGGTATTTGGTCCATTGGCCCTGGTCGATATAAAGATACCCCCGCAATTAGGTCTTCTAAACAATCTGGTTTTAGTTCCTTCATGAAGTTTGTCATTCCTTGCGACTCAAATTGGAAAATACCACAAGATTTCCCTTCTTGCCACAATTTGTATACTTTTGGGTCTACCATTTCTTTGTCAAATTCTACATCAATTCCTCTGTTTTCTTTGACTAAATCGATGGTATCTTGAATAACAGTTAAAGTTCTTAACCCTAAAAAGTCCATTTTTAATAGCCCTAATTCTTCTAATGTTGTCATGATGTATTGGGTTGAAATTTGTCCATCACGTACATATAAAGGAACATAGGTATCAACTGGGTCTTTGGTAATAACGACTCCGACAGGCATGTGTTGAAGCCTGTCTTGGCATTCCTTCTAATGCCATTGCTACATCTAATACTTTTTTGACTGTTTCGTCTGTTTCATATCTTTCTTTTAATTCTTTGTTTTGCTCTAATGCTTTTTTAATGGTAATATGTAATTCATTTGGTATCATTTTTGCTAGACTATCTGCTTCTGAATAAGGTACATCTAACACTCTTGCCACATCACGAATTACCATTTTGGCAGCCATGGTTCCAAACGTAATAATCTGTGATACATGGTCATGTCCATATTTTTGGGATACATAGTCAATCACATCTTGCCTATGTTCATAACAAAAGTCAACATCAAAGTCAGGCATGCTAATTCTTTCTGGATTTAAAAATCTTTCAAACAGTAGTCCATATTTCATTGGGTCAATGTCTGTAATTTCAATCGCATAAGCTATAATAGAACCTGCTCCTGAACCACGTCCGTGGTCCTACTGGTATACCATGTGTTTTCGCATAATGAATAAAATCCCATACAATTAAGAAATAATCTACATATCCCATTCTTTGAATGACACCTAGTTCATATTCCATTCTATCTAAGATTTCTTGTGATGGATTTTCTCCATATCTATTTTTAATTCCATCATCACATAGTTTTTTGAAATAATCATAATGGGTTGGGAATTCTTCTGGTACATCATAATTCGGCAAAATGGTATGACCAAATTCAAATTCCACATTGCATTTTTCTGCTATTTTTACTGTGTTTTCAATAGCCTCTGGAAAAGCTTTAAAATATTCTATCATCTCTTCTGGTGATTTCACATACAATTCATCTGTTTCAAAACGCATTCTGTCCATATCACTCATTCGTTTTCCTGTTTGAATACAAAGCAAAACTTCATGATTGTAAGCATCTTCTTTTCTTAAATAATGCGCATCATTGGTTGCAACAAGTGGAATATCTAACTTTCTTGCTAAAGCAATCAATTTTTGATTAGCTAATACTTGCTCTTGTAATCCATTGTTTTGGATTTCAATATAATAATCTTCTCCAAATACTTTTTTATGCCAAAGGGCAATTTCTTCTGCCTTTTCGTTATCTCCATTTAACAAAGCTTGGTTCACAGAACCTGCTAAACAAGCACTTAAACAAATAAGTCCCTCATGATATTGTTCTAGCACTTCTAAATCAGTACGAGGTTTATAATAATAGCCATCTACAAATCCAATCGAAACCAATTTACTTAAATTTCGGTACCCTTGCTGATTTTTAGCCAATAAAATCAAATGATTATAACGATTATCAACATTCGGTTCTTTATCAAAGCGACTTCTTGGCGCCACATAAACCTCACAACCAATAATGGGTTTCACCCCTTCTTTTTTACAAGCTTTATAAAAATCAATCGTACCATACATAGAACCATGATCAGTAATGGCAATTGCGTCCATTCCAAGCTCCTTGGCTCTTACTGGTAAATCTTTAATTCTATTTGCTCCATCTAATAAACTAAACTCACTATGTATATGTAAATGCACAAAATTTGACATTCTTTTCTCCTTTGGTACAATTGGGGACGTTTCTTTTTGCTCCTTTTGGAGCAAAAAGGGACACATCTTTCCTTATTGTTTTTATTTTTTCTTCGTAATTATATCACTTTTTTTTCAAAAATTCTACTCTTTTTACTAGGATAACTAAGAAAAAACCTTGTCTTTCGACAAGGTCTTTTCTTGAAAACTTATTTTTGATCTTCAAAAAAACAGCTTAAAAAATATACTATTGTGGCAGTAAGGTAACATTCCGCCTTTTCTTCTTTAAAGTCGCGGTCTTCCTCATAAAGGAAATGAAGTTTTTCATCATCACTTGACCACCGAATTTCATCGGCATCCTTGGCTAACATTCTAACCTCTTTCAATTCCTCATGTTCTTCCTCGTAACATTCTAAAGTTCCTAAGAATGCTACCCGATTCAAATAAACCTCCTCGCCATTTCTTTTTAACCTAAGATTAGTTTTCATGTTGCGTCCTCCTACTTTTTTATTTATTCAGAGGCAAAAGTTAATAGCCTCCGAAATTTTCCGAAAGGCATATTACCTTCTTTGTTTTCTATTATACCATATCAGTTTACATATTGCAAATTTTTAGCAAAAGTCTTGTATTCTTTTTATTTTATGGATATAATTTTATTAGAAAGAGAGGGGTGAAATTTTTATGAGTGAAGATGTAAGCGTTCAAAATAAACTATTCGGAAAGACATTTTTTTGGATGTTTTTAGGGCTTTTAGGTTCAGGAATTATTGCTTGGTATACATATGCTTCTGGACTATTTATGGATATTCTATTAGGTGATTATTTTGACATTTTATTGATTGTTGAACTACTAGTAGTTTTAGCCTTTAGCCTTTTATTTAAAAAACTGCCACCATTAATTGTTGGTATCTTATACTTTGTCTATTCTATGATAAATGGAGTTACACTATCTGTTATCTTTGTTGTTTTTGAATTAAGCTCTATTACTTATCTATTTGCTATCTCTGCTATTATATTTGCAGCTTTAGGTATTATAGGATATATGACAAATAAAGACTTAACATCATGGGGACCTTACCTATCTGTTTTTTTAATAGCAGGTATTCTTCTTAGTATTGTCAATGTCTTTATCTTAAAAAGTACTACTTTTGAGCTAATCTTAGATTGGTTAATTTTAGTTTTATTCTTTGGTATTACAATCTATGATATTAATAAGATAAAGCTTTTACAAGAAGAGCCATCTATTGATACTAATAAAATTCACATTTATTGCGCTATGCAATTATACTTAGATTTTATTAACATTTTTTTACGAATTCTTTCTATTTTTGGAAAGAGAAAAAATTAAAAAAACAAAAAGTCATTCTTTCTTATGTACTGAACCCAAAAAGTTGGACAGTATAAATTAGGCTACTAACATGGAATGT
>CAMNWO010000001.1 GCA_946565805.1 uncultured Clostridium sp. | reverse complement strand
TTGCAAGTTCAGCTATCTTAGCATTAAAACAGCTAACAGACAGTTCAGATAATAAGCAAAGATATACTATTTTAAGAAAAATTGGTTGTGATGAAAAAATGATAAACAAATCTTTATTTAGGCAAATAGGAATATTTTTTGGAGTACCACTTGTTTTAGCAATTATACATTCAATATTTGGAATACAATTTGCAATAAAACTTATGTCAGGCTTGGCAAGTGAGAAAGATTTATTACCATCAGCTATCGCTACAGTAGTTATTATAGGAGTTATATATGGAGCATATTTCTTGGCTACCTACTTTGGAAGTAAAAATATTATTAAGGAGGAATAGATATGTTTGGAATCTTTAAAATGATATTTTTAGGAATCATAACATTAGTAATAATATTATGCATTACAATTTTTAATATAGGAATAGGAGAAAATCCAAAAGACAAAATGATAAACACTTATGATTCATTTATTCAAAGTTTTGATACAGCAGGTTTAACAAGTAATTGGAAATTAAAAGGCAAAAGAAAATATGGAGTAGATAAATATGTTGGAACATATATAGCAAATTATGATAACTATTCAGGCGAAGAAACAATATTTGGTGGAACTGCATTAAACAGGAAAAACGGAGATCATATAAAGGTAAAAATAAAAATAGAAAAAGAAAGTGGTAATATCAATATAATTGCTAAACTAGGAAATAATGATACTACTTTAATAAATGATACAGGGGAATATGAGGATAATGTTTATGTTGAAGGAGTTAGTTATTACTTAACTATTAAATTAGATAATTTTAAAGGAAATATTGATATTATATCAGAATAGGAGGAATTAAAGATGAATAGCATAAAAGAAAAAATGCCAATGATAATAGCGATTATTGTAGCAATAGCACTATGTGGAGTAGCATATTATTTCTTGGTATATCAACAATCAAATTATTATACTCAAATAGATAATAGCAAAATAGCAAGTATTCCAGAAACAGGTGGAATGAAATATGAATATACTTTAGACTGTTATAGTGAAAATGGAAAGAAAAAAGAAATAAAATTTAGAACAAGTAGAGAATTAAAAGAAGATTCCTATTTAAAATTAGAAGTAATGGTAACAAGAGGAGTCAAATCTTGGGAAGAAGTACAAGTAAATGAATTACCAGAGAAAGTAAAAACAGCATTAAATGTAGAATAAGGGGGATTAATAATGCCTAAAAACATAAATTTGGATGGAGTAATCCAATCAATAAACGATTTTTGGCTACCAATATTAGGAATTGGTGGAATAATAGTCATAGTAGTAATTATTGCAGTAATTTATAAAAAATGGAAAGAAAAAAATGAATAAAAAGTAGTAAAAGAGGTGGTAAAGATGAAGAAATTTCTAAAAATAGTATTTTTACTAACATTGATAATAGTAAGCATAGCATTGCTATTTGTAGGAAATGGATATAAAATGTATAAGGAAGCAATAGAAGAAATAAGTATAGAAGATAAAATAAAAGAAATAAAAAGCAAAGAAAACTATACAGAAATTTCAGACTTACCACAAAATTATATCAATGCAGTATTATCAGTAGAAGATCATAGATTTTATAATCATTGTGGAATAGATCTAATTGCAATAGGTAGAGCAACAATAAATGACATAAAAGCTATGGATTTTGTAGAAGGTGGAAGTACAATAACACAGCAACTAGCAAAAAATATATATTTTACACAAGACAAGAAATTTGAAAGAAAAATAGCAGAAGTATTTATGGCATTTAAAATAGAAAACAAATGTGAAAAAGATGAAATACTAGAATTATACTTGAATACAAGTTATTTTGGAGATGGATATTATACTGTAAGAGAAGCAAGTTTAGGATATTTTGGAAAAGAACCAAATCAGATGACAGATTATGAAGCAATTATGCTTGCAGGAATACCAAATGCACCATCAGTATATGCTCCAACAAAAAATCCAGAATTAGCGAAACAAAGACAAAAACAAGTAATAAACAAAATGATAGAATATAAATATCTTACACAAAGCGAAGCAGATAAAATATTGAAACAGGAATAATAGAAGTGCTAATTGTAGAACAAGCAATTAGCACAAACATCCCCTTTTATTTTCAAGGAGAACTACTGGTAAAAGGTAGTTCTCACAAGATTATTAAAAAGTAATTAGTTATAAAAATATACTAATTAAATAACACAAAGATTGAATAATCAATGTGGTAAAAATGCACAATGAATAATTAATGTTAATAGAACGAAAGGAGTAGTGAATATGAGCATTTTAGGTAATATCTTATGGTTTATCTTTGGAGGTTTTTTAAGTGGGATTTCTTGGTGTATATCAGGTCTTATTTGGTGTATAACAATAATAGGAATCCCCTATGGAAAACAATGTTTTAAATTTGCAGCTTTATCATTTGCACCATTCGGCAAAGATGTCGAATATGGAGGAGGAATACCATCAGTAATTGCAAATGTAATATGGATTATCTTTTTTGGTATTCCAATGGCAATAGAAAACTTTTTCTTTGGCTGTATATGGTGCATAACGATAGTAGGTATTCCGTTTGGACTTCAATTCTTTAAAATTGCTAAATTGTCTTTAGCACCTTTTGGAGCAAGAGTAGTATAGTAAGTAAAATGGTTAATTTAACATTGATTATAAGTTGTGTATTTTGAGGGAGCAGTTTTGCTCTCTTTTAATTTAGAAACAAAAAAATTCCAAATTATTTTAATCTTTGGAATCTTTTATTTCTATATTTTCAATATTAAACATTGGATCTTTAAAAAACTCTTCTAAAGTGATACCCATAGCTTCACAAACAAGGTACAAGATGTCAATTCTAGGATATAAAGTTCTGCTTCTAAAGAAATCAGTTAATAAAGAAAAGCTAAAAGATATATCAGAAGAAATAGAAGAAATATAGGAGGTTTATATTATTATGAAGAAATATATAGGAGATGTAACTTATAATATGCAATACAAAGAATATTCTAAAATTCTTACAAAAAAGGTACAATTAGCACGAGGGTGTAAAGGATATAAAGAATTTTTAGAAGATGTAACATTATTAAGAAAAACTAGAAAGAATTGTGGTAGACCAACGATTATGGCAAATTTTTGGATGAAAAGAATTTGCAATATGAGTAAAAGTGAAATTATTAAGTATGTAGATAATTATAAAAAAGGTATGTTAGATCCTTACCAATATGAACCGAAAGAAAGGAATATAGAAAAAGAAACAGGCTTAATGGAAGATGATGAAGAAGAATTTATAGGTGGAATTTAAGTGTACATAAATTTGAAGTATTTAATAGTGAAAATAAAAAAATGAAAAAATACAAGTTTTATTTGTATAAAATACTACACAAATTTAAATTAATGTGATAAAATAATTTGGGGTACAAAATTGACTGTTAAATTTTAACAAAATAATTTGTAAACATAATATTGAAAATTAAATTTCTGGCACAATTTTGGCACAATTCGTTCAACACAGAACATCACAAACCCATAAAAATCAACAAAGTTCAATAAGGAATTTTTATGATAGATTTTTAAAACAAAAAGCCTGAAAGTGGCTTAAATACTAGAAAAATTAAGAAGGAGGAATGAAAAATGTCTCGGTCATAGTAAATGGCATAACATACAAGCAAAGAAAGGAAAAGCAGATGCAGCAAGAGGGAAAATTTTCACAAAACTAGGAAGAGAACTATTAATTGCTGTAAAAGAAGGAGGAGCAGATCCAGCAGGAAACTCAAAACTAAAAAATGTAATTGCAAAATGTAAAGCTGCTAATATGCCAAATGATACCATCAATAATGCTATCAAAAAAGCATCTAGCAGTAATGAAAACTATGAGGAAATTGTATACGAAGGATATGGACCAAACGGAGTAGCCGTTATTGTAGAAGCAGCAACAGACAACAAAAACAGAACAGCAGCAGACGTAAGACATGCTTTTGATAAATCAGGAGGAAACCTAGGAACAAGTGGATGTGTATCTTATATGTTTAATAAAAAAGGAATCATTGTAATTGAAAAAGCTACAGCAACTATGGAAGAAGATGATTTAATGATGGTAGCATTAGAAGCAGGTGCAGAAGACTTTCAATCCTTAGAAGAAATCTATGAGATTATAACTGAACCATCCGACTTCACAGCTGTTCGTGAAAAATTAGAAGAAGTAGGACTAGAATTCTTAGAAGCAGAAGTACAAATGGTTCCAACTACCACAGTGGCTTTAAATGAAAAAGGCGTGGAAAAAATGGAAAGACTAATTGAAAGATTAGAAGACTTAGATGATGTAGCAAACATTTATCATAACTGGGAAGAATAAAAAATACTAGCTTAGGTAATCTTATTGGATAGAGGAAATCTAAAAAAGAGGAGAATTAAAAATGGGACCAAAGAAAAATAGTAAAGTGATTTTAGTTGTAATCATTCTGTTAGTAATACTAATTTTACTAACAGGAATTGCGTATGCATATTTTGCTACTGATATGTTTAAAAGTAACAAAGAACTGTTTTTTAAATATGTAACACAAATGGGAGATAGCAAGGGAGGTTTTATTGAAACGCAACTAGAACAATACTTTGAAAAACAGAAAAGTACACCTTATACCAATGAAGGTAGCTTGGCTTTAAACATAACAGACGAAAGTGGAAATGAAAAAGAATATGAGACAATCAATAATTTTAATATTAGTTTTGTAGGAAAAACAGACAAAACCAAGGAAGCAGAAGAACAAGAGGTTAGTATAAATTATTCAAATAATGTAACTTTTCCCATAAATTATCGAAAAGCAGAAAATACAATTGGTTTGCAAACGAAATATGTATCAGATAAATATGTTGCAGTAGAAATGGAACAATTAGAAAACAAATCATATGAAGGATTAGAAGACATACAAGAATTACAAACTAGTATAGGAAAGTTAGATGAACTAGCACAATTACCATTTAGTCAAGAAGATTGGAAAGAAATACAAGCAAAATGTCAAAAAATACTAGACGAAAAATTACAAGAATCTCAATTCACGAAAATAGAAGAGGGGAAACGTAAGGGCTATAAAATTAGTATAGAAGGAAAACAAGTAAAAGACATTATCATTCAACTATTAGAGACATTAAAAAATGAACCTAAGACGTTAGAAAAATTAAATGAATATCTAAAAAAACAAAAAAATTCGGCATCTCTTACAGCTAGTAAAATTGACAGTTATATAAAAAACCTTGAAGAAAGTTCAGAGATAGACGAAGAAAAATATGAAATTACCGTTTTTCAAGAAAATGGAAAAACCAACCAAGTAGTAATTAAGCCAGAAGAAGGGGCGGAACTAAAAATAGAAAAACAGAAAATAGAAGATTCTGTTCAATATACTATTTCAATCTTAGTAGAAGAATTCCAGATAGCTTTTCGAGCTAATTATAAAGGGCTAGAGCAATTGCAAAATATAGTAGAGAATTATGAAGTAGAATTGCAATTAGAACCTTCTGAGAAAATGCGAATATTAGAAAAAGCAAGACAAAATAAGAATGAAACTGAAATAGCAGACGAAAAAGAAAAAGTAATGCTATTAATTGCAACTGTAAAAGCAGATAATATGCTAAATGACAACTCTACCATAACAGTACAAGATATGGAAAAAGAAAAAAATGATGATTCCTCAAATTTTTATAAAGATATGGAAATTAGAGCAGGGAGTGAAGAAAAAATCATAATAACTTTTACTGATACAAAAGACGAATTTGAGATTGATACAAATGGAAATATAACAAAAAAACCAGAACAAGTTGCAAGTGATAAGAAGACAAATAGTAGTAATCAAAGCAACAAAATTACCTATAAATATCAATACAATAATCAAATAAACTTCGAAAGTACGATTGATGTAGAAGAATTTTCTGATAACAATGCTATGATACTAAATAACTATGAAGAAGAAAAAGTAAGCAATTTCGTAGCACAAGTAGTAGACAGGATTAAGCAAGTAAACCAAAAACAAATGGAAGAGCTAGGTTTACAAGAAAATGAAAATCCACTTCTACAATTACTAGATCCGTTATTAGGAATAACACAATATGCACAATCCATGATTGCAGTACAAGATACAGAGAACGAATTTCAACAAATGGAAATCAATAATTTTAATTCAAAATTTGAAGCCTATGAAAGTACTAACTTAAAAGGAGTTACAGTGAAGGGATTATTGACAACTATTGGAAGAAATAACGAATCCCAGAAAGATGATTCAGACTGGCAGATTAAAGAGATTCACTTTGATGGTGAAGAATATGAAGTAACAGACCAAAACATATTGTTATTAAAAGGTACAGTAGAAACAGAAACAGCTTACCGAGTAGAATTTGAAAAAGATGAACAAACGGGAATTATTTATAGAGTAGTTATTAATAAAAAATAGATTTTTGTTCTATTAAAAAGTAAGAAACATATACTATATATAGTATATGTTTTTTTTGCCATAAGACAATAGGAACGGACCTTTTTGGCAATTTTTTGAGCAAATAAGAATTATGGAGGTAAAAAGGTGAGAGAAATAGAAGAAGTATTAAGATATTTTCCAAGTTCTATTTATTCATTATTAAGAAGTACATTAATGCAAGATAGAAATTTACAAAATGATTTACAAGAAATAAGAATTAGGGTAGAAAGAGCAATTTTATTAAAAACAAGACAAGCTGATATCGTAATTGATTATCAAATCAGCAATACAGAGATATTACAAATCTTAGAAAAATTATGTGAAAATTCTATTTATGCTTATAAAAATCAAATATGTGAAGGATTTTTAACAGTTAGAGGGGGGCATCGAATTGGAATTGCAGGAACAGCAGTAACAGAGGAACGGAAAAGTTATCAATTTAAAATACATTACTAGTTTGAATTTTAGAATAGCAAGAGAAGTTATTAATTGTAGTAATCATCTTTTAAAAGAAATTATAGACATGGAAAATAATACCATCTATAATACATTAATTGTTTCACCACCAGGAAAAGGAAAAACTACAATGTTACGAGATATGATTCGAAACATTAGCAATGGTATTACGAATATTCATTTCAAAGGAATGACATGTGGTGTAGTAGACGAAAGAGGAGAAATAGCAGCAATGTATAAAGGTGCACCACAAAATGATATTGGAATTAGGACAGATGTAATAGAAAATATTAGCAAAGCAAAAGGAATGAAAATGCTAATTCGTTCTATGGCACCAGAGGTAATTGCTTGTGATGAAATTGGTTCAAAAGAAGATGTTTTAGCTATACGGAGAAGCCATTTTGTCAGGTGTTAAAGGCATATTTACGATGCATGGAAGAACAATGGAAGATGTTAAAAACAATCCACAAATCAAGCACCTGATTGAAACTAAACAAATAGAGAAAGTAATTTTTTTATAATAAATAAAGTTCTAAAACAAAAATTTCTTGCATATAATATAGTAATTTGAAAAGAAAAGAGGACAAACCAATGCAAATGATAAAATATTTCATGCTATTTATTATCTTAGTAGCATGTAGCTTAATAGGAAGATATATATCTAAGAAATATGTTATAAGAGTAAATGAATTAGAAGAGATGAAAAATGCTTTAAATATGCTCCAAGCAAAAATTAAATTTACATATGAACCGCTACCCGAAATATTTGGAGAGATTGCTCAAAATACAAGTAAAAGTATAGGACAAGTATTTATACTAGCAAAAGAAAAAATGCAAACTAGAACAGCTAATATAGCATGGGAACAAGCAATTGAAGAAAGCGAAAATAACCTAACAAAAGAAGATAGGTATGTATTAAAAACCTTATCAAAACTATTAGGACAAACCGATATGGAAGGACAAACTAGTCAAATTGAAATCACTCAAAAATTTTTAGAAACACAGTTGAAAGAAGCCCAAGAACAAAGAGAAAAAAATGAAAAATTATACAGCAAACTAGGGACAACAATAGGATTAGCGATTGTCATCATTTTATGTTAGCGTAAAGTTATCTTGTATTAGAGGAAGGAAGAAAAAAGGATGGACATTAATTTATTATTCAAAATAGCAGCAATTGGAATTTTAGTTGCTGTATTACATCAAGTATTAGTAAGAGCTGGTAGAGAAGATCAAGCCATGATGACGACACTAGCAGGCCTTGTAATTGTTTTAACAATGGTAATCAAAGAAATAAGTGGATTATTTAGTACCGTCAGGACAATATTTAATCTATGAGTGGTTAAAGTGGGACAGGCACAACTTGACCATTAATGGATATTGTGTGCCTGTCCCACTTTAACCAAAACTAACTTAAGGGGGGCAAAAATAATGGAAATTATTAAGATAATAGGAATTGCATTAATTGCTCTTATCATAATTATCTTATTAAAACAATATCGACCAGAATTTGCTATTTATATCAGCTTATTAACAGGGGTGTTGATTTTATTATTAGTAATGGACAAGTTACAAGGAATTATTATGTTATTGCAATCCTTAGCTAATAAAGCATCCATAAATAGTACTTTCTTAGCATTACTAATTAAAATAACAGGAATTGCCTTTTTATCAGAATTTGCGGTTAGTATTTGCAAAGACTCAGGAGAAGCGGCTATTGCTAGCAAAATTGAAATAGGCAGTAAAATTATTATTATATCTATGTCAATCCCAATCATATCAGGTTTATTGGAGATAATACTAAAAATATTGCCTTAAGAAGCAGGCCTGTTCCAAAAGTATCCACTTTGGCTAGTTCTGTGCCTGTCCCAAAACTAGCCAAAACTAGCCACAAAGGAGTACAAACAAATGAAAAGAAAATTATTATTGATACTGGTAGTGTGTTTTATGATGGTTCCTATTTCCTATGTTTATGCTAATAATGAGGATACTATTCAAGAACAAAAGGAAGAATTTGGAATACAAGAGTTCCTAAAAAGTTCAAAGCAATATGCAGGTGAGTTTTTTGAAGATATAGATGTAGGAGATGTATTAAATGATGCTATTAAGGGAGAAGTTGATAATTCGACAATTGCAAAAAGAGCCTTGAATTTATTAGGGACAGAGGTTGTAAGTAGTATAAAAGCAATTGGTAGTATTTTAGTTATTATTGTAATTCACAGTATTTTGAAATCAATTAGCGAAAGCTTAGAAAACGAAGGAATTGCCAAATTGATTTATTATGCACAGTACATATTAATTATTACCATTATCTTAACTAATTTTTCAGATATTGTGAAAATGGTGCAAGATACTACTACGAATTTAGTGGCTTTTATGAATATGCTAGTTCCACTGTTAATTACATTAATGATGGCGACAGGAAGTATTGCAACAAGTGGTGTAATAGAACCAATTATATTGTTTATGATAAATTTCATAGGAAATATGATACAAAACGTCATCCTTCCATTTGTCATGATTTTTACGGCAATGGTAATTTTATCTAAGCTTTCAGACCAAATAAAAGTAGATAAGTTAGCCAAATTTTTCAAATCTGGAATTGTATGGTTTTTGGGGGTGATTTTAACAATATTTGTTGGTGTTGTTTCTCTAGAGGGAACAATGGCAAGTAGTGTAGATGGGATTACAGCCAAAACGACAAAAGCAGTGGTAAGTTCAGCTATTCCAGTAGTAGGGAAAATATTAGGAGATGCTGTGGATACTGTTTTAGGATGTGGTGTTATCTTAAAAAACGCAGTAGGACTAGTAGGCGTTATGATTATATTAGGAATTTGTATGATGCCAATTATAAAATTAGCAACCCTGACATTTGCCTACAAATTGCTAGCAAGTGTGATACAGCCAATTGCAGATGAAAAAGTAACTAACTTACTAGAACAGATAGGTGACATTTTTAAAATTTTTCTAGCAATATTAACTAGTATTTCTTTTATGATTATTATTGGAACCACATTGGTTTTAAAAATATCGAATAGTGGAATGATGTATAGGTAAGGGGATATAGTAATGATAGAATTTATGAGTTCATGGGTAAAAGGACTAGGATTAGCAATCGTAATTGTATCAATTTTAGAAATGTTATTACCCAATAATAAAACTAAAAAATATATTAGAATGGTTATGGGAATTTATGTATTATTCACAATTGTTTCTCCATTTATAACACATCAAGAGGTTTTCAAAGAAGACACATTTAACCTAGAAAACTATATCACAACAGAAACAAGTACAACTGTCGACCAAAGTTCAATGAATGAGAGAATTAAAGAACTATATACACAAGAATTAGAAAAAGATATCAGTAAAAAAATGAAAGAAAAGGGATATCAAGTAAAAGATTGTAAAGTAAAAGTACAAATTTCAGATAAGGAAGAAGAAACAAAAATAACAAAAATTAAAATAAAAGTAGAAAAACAAACAGAAAGCGAAACAAGTGAAAATGAAACAAAAGAAGAGCAAAATTTAGAAAATAAAATAGTAACACGGCATACAAAAAATAAAACCAGTTGATACCACAATTAAGCAAGAAGAAAACAAAACAGAAGAAAAAAGCTTAGAAGAAAATACAAAAGTAAAAAAATCGGACATTCAAAACATCAAAATGTTTTTAATAGAAGAATATGGGGTGAATGAAAAATGTTTAGAGATAAATTAAAACAATTAACAAAAGGTAATTCGGAAGAAAGTGAAGGAAATAACAAGAAAAAAATTGAAAACTTAGTTTTTTTTGTAGTTCTATTAATTGTAACAATTGTCATCATTAATTTGATTTGGAATGGAAATAAACAAACGACCAAACCAGAAAATAATACTAGTTCAAAGCAATTAGCTAGAACCAATCAAAATATTACAAAAACTGAAAACAACATGTCAACAACAGATAATCTAGCAGAACAGTTAGAAGGAATATTGTCTAAGATACAAGGAGTAGGAGAAGTTAAGGTATTTGTAAACTACTCGGAGTCAAGTGAGGTAATTGCTATGTATAATGAAACAACCAAAACTAGCAATACAGAAGAAAATGATACATCAGGAGGAACCAGAAAAATACAAGAAACTGATTCACAAAAAGATATTATTTACCAAGAAGAAAACGGAGAAAAAATGCCGATTACACAAAAAGTCGTTCAACCAAAAGTAGAAGGAGCTATCATCACAGCTAAAGGGGCTAATAATGCAGAAATCAAAACCAACATTATACAAGCAGTAGAAGCAGTAACTGGCCTAGCAACTCATAAAATACAAGTGTTTGAAATGCGATGATGTTTTTTGGGACGGGGTCAAAAAACATCGCTAAGTTTTCATTAAATGAAAAGATGCAAAATAAAAAATAAACTGATGTTTTTTGACCCCGTCCCAAAAAACATCAAAGGAGGAAATTAAAAAATGAAATTGTTTAAGAAAAATCAAGTGATTGTTTATGCCATTGTGTTAATGTTGATGACAGCAGGCTATTTAAATTATACTACCAATACAGAAAAGCAAACATCAGTAGAAACAGCCATGCAAATGGAAGCTGGAGATGATATGCAGTTAGCAGATATAGGAGATGCTACTTTAGTGAATAGTAATGATGTAGTTCCAGAAAATACAAATTCAAATAATACTACAACCAATGAAATAGAGAGTAACAGTATTGCTAATAATCAAATAACAACAGAAAATGCAACAGCAATAACACCAACGAGTAGCAATAATAGTGATGACTATTTTGTGAAATCCAAATTAGAAAGGGATACAATGTATTCACAAATGACAGAAACCTATGAAAAAGTTTTGAATAGTAACAATTCCCTAGAAACACAGAAGCAAACAGCAACACAGGAAATACAGAGAATAAATGAAACTAAAAATAGTATTATGATTTGTGAAAATTTAATTCGAACGAAAGGTTTTGAAAATAGTATTATTTTTGTAAATGGTAATAGTATTAGTATTATTATTAAAGCAGATGAAATAAAACAAGAAGAAGTAGCTCAAATTCAAAATATTATCTCAAGGGAAATGAAAGCTGAGATAGAAAACATACATATTGCTACAAAATAGGGAAAATAAGGGCAAAAAAATAAGCCCTTATTTTTTTAGGCAATATTCTTAGTTATTTTTCTAATATATTCTCCAATTTCTTCATTGGTCAAATCTAATTCTATGATTAAACTTCTAAGAACATCTCTTCTTGGTAAGTCTTCTTCATTATCAATTCTTACATATTGTCTTAAACTTATTCCAAGGAGTTTTGACATTTCCTCCTGTGTGTATTTTTTCAGTTTTCTTTTTTCTTTAATCATACAATCACCTTAATTTTTAAATTAAAGTTATTATCCCATAAATTAAAAAAGAATTGTATTGACATTTTGTGACATGTTTATAAAAGCATAGATTTTAAAAAAGATAAAAAACTTCCAAAAAGTGTTGTAAAAAATCAATTTATTGATATAATAAGAAAAGAAAACAACATAAGAATAAGGAGGATTTTTTAAATGTTAAAAAAAGTAGGAATATTAGCGAATGGAGGAGACGTATCAGGCTTTAATGCGGTTATTAGAGCGATTGTAAAAACAGCAGAAAATCATGGTGTAGAATGTTATGGAATTATAGATGGATATAATGGATTATTAAAAAAAGATTTTGAATTATTATCAACAGCAGCAAATGGAGAAGCAATGGGAATATTGCCAAAAGGAGGATCTATTATTGGTTCATCAACCAATGCCAACCTGTTTCATTACAAAATGGTAAAAGAAGATGGTAGTGTAGAATACAAAGACATGTCAGACCAAGCGATACAAAATATCAAAGACTTTGGGTTTGATTGTATCTTTACCCTAGGAGGAGATGGAACACAAAAATCAGCAAGGGACTTTTCTACCAAAGGTGTTAATGTAATTGGAGTACCAAAAACGATTGACAATGACGTTGCTTGTACTGAAATAACTTTTGGATACAACACAGCTGTATCAGTAGCTATGGAAGCTTTAGATAGATTACACACAACAGGAGCAACTCATCATAGAATTATGGTATTAGAAGTAATGGGAAGATATGCTGGTTGGATTGCTTTGGAAGCAGCAGTAGCAGGAGGAGCAGATGTAGCCTTAATACCAGAAATTCCATATAATATAAAAAGAGTAGCAGAAAAGATTGAAAATAGAAAAAAAAGAGGAAAGAACTTTAGTGTTGTGGTAGTAGCAGAAGGAGCTGCACCAAAAGATGGCGAAATTACCATTATGGGAAAAAGAGACAATGGTGAAGGTGTTGACAACACAAAATTAGGTGGAGTTGGACAAGTAGTAGCAAAACAACTACAAGAATTAACAGGACTAGAAGCAAGAAATACAACCTTAGGATATATGCAAAGAGGAGGAACACCAACAGCATTTGATAGAGTATTATCAACTAAATATGGAACCAAAGCAATGGAATTAGCATTAGAAGGGAAATTTGGAACATTGGCTATTATCAAAAACGGAAAATTAGATTCAGTATCTTTAGAAGAAGTAGTAGGAAAAAACACCAAAATAGGTGCTGTTTCTGGCAACACAGAAGAAAGTAATTTAAGAAAAGTAGAAATGGATGACGACTTAATAAAAACAGCAAGAAATATAGGCATCAATTTAGGAGATTAGTCATGGTTTTGGGGACGGAGGAAAAAATCATGATGTAGGATAAGCGTACAAAAAACAAAGGAGGAAAAAAATGAATAAAACGAAAAAAATAATTTTAATAGTAGTAGCTATTGTCCTAATCTTAGCAATTATTGCAGGATTAGTATGGTGGATAGGATCTGAAAAGAAACAAAAAGGAACTGTAGAAGAGAAAAAAGCATCCCAAATAGAAAAATTGCATTCTAAATTAATAGAAAAACAAACATATGGTATTACTACAACATTAGACAATGAAAATGCAATTTATTATGCTAAAAAAGATAACAAGGCATATAATGAAACAACACGCAATGGAAAAAAGTCAAAATTTATTGTAAAAGATGGAAATTCTTATTTAGTAGTAGATGATCAACAAGCTTATTATACGTATCAAAATAATGAAACAGACTTAAATAAAGTGATATCTCAACTAGAAGAGGTAAAAGATAAAACTTATACAGAAGGAAAAGAAAAAATAGAAGGAAAAAAATATGATTATGAGGAATACGAAAAGGTAACAGAGTTTTTAATGAAAGATATAAATAACATAGACGAACAGAAGACAAAAACAAGATTTTATTTTGATGGTGACAAATTAGTTTACATTAAGACAATTGTGGGAGATTATGAAGAAACACTAAAAGTAGATATCTCTTACGAGGTTGATAATAAACTATTTGAAATACCATCTACCTATAAACAAGTATAAAAAACAAAGGAGGAAAAAGAAAATGTCAACAAAATTTGTATTAAATGAAACATCTTATTTCGGGAAAGGGGCAAGAGAAGAGCTTGCTATAGAAATTAAAAAAAGAGGATTTAAAAAAGTATTTTTAGTAAGTGATACGGCTTTAGTAGAAGCAGGAGTAACTGCTAAGATAGAAGAAGTATTAAACAAAGCTGAAATACCATATGAAATCTATTCAGCAGTAAAACCAAATCCAACTATAAAAAATGTAACAGATGGTGTAAAAGCTTGTCAAACATCAAAAGCAGATGTAATTGTAGCAGTAGGAGGAGGTTCAAGTATTGATACAGCAAAAGGAATTTCAATTGTTATGACAAATCCAGACAGAGTAGATGTTAAATCGCTAAATGGATTATCCAATACTGTAAACAAAGGAATGCCAATTATTGCACTTCCAACAACAGCAGGAACAGCTGCAGAAGTTACAATTAACTATGTCATTACAGATGAAGAGGCTAAAATAAAAATGGTATGTGTAGACCCAAATGATATTCCAATTTTAGCAATTGTAGATTCTGAGTTAATGGCATCTATGCCAAAAAGTTTAGCTGCAGCAACAGGAATGGACGCTCTAACTCATGCTGTAGAAGGGTATATTACAGCAGGGCACAATGAAATGTCAGATATGTTTCATATGAAGGCCATTCAAATGATTTTTAAATATTTGCCATCAGCTGTGAACGAAAAAAACGAAGAAGCGATTGAGATGATGGGAATGGCACAATATATAGCAGGAATGGGATTTTCTAATGTAGGACTTGGTATTGTACATTCTATGGCACACCAATTAGGAGCTGTTTATGATACACCTCATGGAATTGCCAATGCGATGTTATTACCAACAGTTATGAGATACAATGGAGAAGTATGTGCGAATCGATTTAGAGAAATATTAGTCAATATTGGAAGACCAGATGCAGAACATTTAAATGACCAAGATGTTATTAATACTTTTGTATGGATGTTATCAGAACTTAGTAAAGCAGTGGGAATTACACAAACCATAAAAGATTATGGAGTAAAAGAAGAAGATTTCGAAATGCTTGCTGAAAAAGCAATGAACGATCCATGCAAACCAGGAAATCCAAGAGAAGTTAGTAAAGAAGATTTTATAGAATTATATCGAAAAGCAATGTAATGTTTTTTGGTGTTTTTTGGGACGGGGTCAAAAAACATCGAAAAAAACTGGTATCTGAAAAAGTTTCAGTTACCAGTTTTTTCTTCTTTTCGAATTATTTTAAAATGAATCCGTACTTCTCGCAATAATTTTTGGCAAGTAAGTACTCTCTATTCGTTTTAAAATAGAAAGCAACGAGAGTATCTTTCTTTATGTTGGGCATAACATCTGATCTTTCTAAGAAATCCTCAACTTCTTTCCAATTTGCGAGTTGTGTCGTATCGGCCAAGTCAATTTCACATGATTCCGTCCGATCCGTAATAGAAAAATACAATTCCATCATCATTATCAATAATTCTCCCTTCAAAAAATTAGGAATAAATCCTTAATTCCATTATACTATAATTTAACATAAAAATCAAAAAAAGTATTGCAAATTTTAAAAAATTATGCAATAATAATAATACATTAGTAAAAAACAAGAAAAAAGAGGAGTACATTTATACTTACTTTTTAGAGAAAAGAAGTCACTGGCTGAAAGCTTCTTAAGAAAAAGGTAAATGGAAAGTAGCTTTTTTAGTTGATATTCTGAGAAATAAAAAATAGGAGTATCCGTTTAAGCCACGTTAAAAGCTAACTAAGATATAATCTAGAAAAGATTATAATTAAGGTGGTACCGTGAGAAATATGCTCGCCCTTATGTTTAGGGCGAGTTTTTGTTTTGATTTATTTGAGACAAATAAGGGGTGTCCCTATAGTATCAAAGGAGGAATGATTATGTTAAAAGAAAAGTACAATCCAAAGGATTTTGAAGAAAAATTGTACCAACAATGGGAAGAAAAAGGTTATTTTAAACCAAGTATGGATAAAAGCAAAGAGAGTTATTGCATTATGATGCCACCACCAAATGTAACAGGAAAACTACATATGGGGCATGCACTAGATGATACCATACAAGATATTTTAATTCGTTTTAAAAGAATGCAAGGATATAATACCTTATGGCTTCCAGGTTCAGACCATGCCTCTATTTCAACAGAAATGAAAGTAGTTCAAAAGTTAAAAGCAGAAGGAAAATCCAAACAAGATTTAGGAAGAGAAAAGTTCATTGAAGAAGCTTGGGATTGGACACATCTTTATGGAGGAACCATTCAAGAACAACAAAGAAAATTAGGATGCTCTTGTGATTGGGAAAGAAGAAGATTTACGTTAGATGAAGGATTATCTGATGCTGTTTTAGAACAGTTTACGAACTTATATAATAAAGGATTAATCTATAAAGGAAAAAGAATGGTAAACTGGTGTACTAACTGTAATACTTCTATTTCTGATGCAGAGGTAGAATATCATGAAGAAGCTTCTCACTTGTGGCACATTCGTTATCAAGTAAAAGGAGAAGATGCCTACATTATTGTTGCTACGACAAGACCAGAAACTATGTTAGGAGATACTGCAATAGCCGTTCATCCAGAAGACGAAAGATACAAAGATTTAGTGGGAAAAACTTGTATTTTACCAATTATGAACAAAGAAATTCCAATTATAGCAGATTCTTTTGTAGAAAAGGAATTTGGAACAGGTGCTGTAAAAATCACACCAGCACATGATATGAACGATTATCAAGCAGGATTAAGACATAATTTAGAAATCATTGAAGTATTTGATGAGAGTTTCAAAATGGGAAATTTAGTTCCAGAATACAAAGGAATGGATTTATTAGAAGCTAGACAAAAAATTGTAGAAAAGCTAAAAGAAATAGGAGCATTAGTAAAAGAAGAAGAATATACACACAATGTTGCTAAATGTGAAAGATGTAAAAACACCATTGAACCTAAAATTTCAGAGCAGTGGTTTGTAAAAATGAAAGAATTAGCAGAACCAGCTATTAAAGCAGTTAGAAATGATGACGTAAAATTTGTTCCTAAAAGATATGAAAAAACCTATTTTAATTGGATGGAAAACATTCAAGATTGGTGTATTTCAAGACAATTATGGTGGGGACATCAAATACCAGCTTACTATTGTGAAGAATGTGGACACACAAATGTAGCTAAAACTAAACCAGAAGCATGTGAAAAATGTGGTTGCACCAATTTAAGACAAGACCCAGATACACTAGATACTTGGTTTAGCTCTGCATTATGGCCATTTTCAACACTTGGTTGGCCAAACAAAGAAGCAGAAGACCTAAAAACATTTTATCCAACCAATGTACTAGTTACTGGCTATGACATTATTTTCTTCTGGGTAGCTAGAATGGTGTTTTCAGGCTTAGAAACGATGGGAGAAAAACCATTTAGTGATGTCCTAATTCATGGAATTGTACGTGATAGCCAAGGAAGAAAAATGTCAAAGACATTAGGAAATGGTGTAGATCCAATTGAAGTAATTGAACAATATGGTGCAGATGCCTTGAGATTTTCTGTATTATCTGGAACGACTATGGGGAATGACATTCGTTATATGCCAGAGAAATTAGACCAAGCTTCTAACTTCGCTAATAAAATATGGAATGCTGCTAAATTTATTATCATGAATATGGCTTCCAAAGAAGAAATAATTGCTTTTGGAGAATCTATTAAAGACAAAGAAACTGGTAAATATAGAGCAGAAGCATTAAAAATAGAAGATAGATGGATTTTAAATAAGCTAGACAATTTAATCAAAACAGTAACTAGAAATATGGAAGAATACGACTTAGGAATTGCTTTGGATAATATATATAGCTTTATTTGGAATGAATTCTGTGACTGGTATATTGAAATGGTTAAAACTAGACTATACAGTGATAATCAAGAAGATAAAATACAAGTAAGTTTTGTTCTAAATTATGTATTTGGAGATAGTTTAAAATTATTACATCCATTTATGCCTTTTGTAACTTCTGAAATTTATGCTGAATTAGCCAATTATAATGATAAAGAACTAATGATGACAAATTGGCCAAAAACGAAGCAAAGAGTAGAATATGATGAAAATGAAGATATTGTTGAAAAACTAAAGGAAATCATTGTAGAAATTAGAAACATAAGAGCCAATAAAAATATTCATCCATCTAAAAAGGCAGACTTAGTTTTTGTAACTGCAAAATACAAAAAAGAAATTGAAGAAGCAAAAGAATTTTTATTAAAATTAGGATTTGGAAAAGAACTAATGGTCCAAAATAACAAAAATGAAATTCCAGGGGACAGTATCCAAATCATAACAGATGGAATTGAGTTATATATGCCATTAGAAGGACTAATCGATAAAGAAGAAGAGCGTAAGAGACAAGAAGAGGAGAAAGCAAGATTAGGCCAAGAAATAGCAAGATGTGAAAAAATGCTTTCTAACCCAGGATTTATTAATAAAGCACCACAAGCTAAAATTGAAGAAGAAAAAGCGAAATTAGAAAAGTATAAAGCAATGCTTGCTAAAATTGAAAAATAATAAAAAACAAAGAAGAGATTCTGTAAAAAGAAACTCTTCTTTATTTTTTAGAAAGTTAATTTGTCAATAAGTGATTGCTGAATTGATTTTACCAAGTCTTTCTCTGGACCATTATTAAGAACGATATAGAGCTCTTTTAATTTTTCTAAGTGGATACCAGGATAAGAAATTAGTCCTATTATAATAAACGCAAGATCATTATAATTTCTATCATAGATAGAATAAGAATAAACTGTTGATGAAAGTTTTTTTCCAGATGCTTGAACGATAAGACCATTATTTACAATGATTTGGTAATAATAGAAACCATGTGGACTAGAAAAATGATAAATCCTATTGACATTTCTCATAATAATACCTCCCAATTAATTTATTGAAAAGTTACAAAGTTACAAAAATATTGTATAAACTATATCATGATTTTATGAAAACTTCAAGTTTGATAAGGTCATTGTTTAAAAATAAAATTATTTTGTCGAAAACTTCTAAGCAATCGACAAAACTTCTTAAACTTCGCTATTGGAAAAAAATGTAAAATATACTATAATACAAAAAGAAAAAAGAGAAGGAAAGGAATGAGAAAAAAATGGAATCAAAATTTTATGAAGAGGACAAGCTTCTCGTTTTCAAAATCACAGATGAAATTGATGATTGCAGTGTACAAAAGATAAGGAGGAGAGCAGATTATGAAATGGAAAGATATATGCCTAAAAGAGTTATATTTGATTTTGATCGTGTCACTTTCATGGATAGTGCAGGAATAGGAATGGTAATCGGAAGATATAAATTTGCTAACTTATTAGGAGCAAAATTAGAAGTTAGTAATTTAGGTGCAAGTGTAAAAAGAATATTCGAAATGAGTGGAATATTAAAACTAATTCCAGTAGCACAAGATTTGCAAGAAGCTTAAAAGAAGAAAAAAGGGAAGGTCTGTTCCCAAAAACACCTATAGGGATAATGGGGGACTGTTCCAAATCACACCTTCTCTGATAAGAAAGGAAAAGAAAAAATGAATGATGTTTATGAAAATGAAATGAAATTAGAATTTATAAGTAAGTCAAAAAATGAAGCATTTGCAAGAGTTACCGTTGCCGCATTTGCTTCACAATTAGACCCTACTATTGAAGAACTAGCAGATATAAAGACAGCTGTTTCGGAAGCAGTAACCAATTGTATTATTCATGGTTATGAAAATAAACAAGGAATTGTAAAAATAGTAGGTCATTTAAAAGAGAATGAAATCATACTAGAGATTTCAGATAAAGGAAAAGGAATTGAGAATATTGATATAGCCAAAGAACCACTATACACAACAAGACCAAATTTAGAAAGGTCTGGTATGGGATTTACTATTATGGAAAGTTTTATGGATACCATGGAAGTAGAATCTATTGAAGGACTAGGAACGAAAATAACGATGAGTAAAAAAATCAAACCAAAATTAGAAAGCGAAGAAGAGGATTTTCAAATGCTAACAAAAGATTAAAAATAAAGGGGTTTTATTATGTATGAAAATGATATAGAACAAATAAAAAAAGCCCAAACACGGAGATAAATTTGAAATGGGAAAACTAATCGAGCAAAATAATGGACTTATCTGGAGTATTGTAAAGAGATTTAATGGAAGAGGTTATGAACTAGAAGATTTATACCAAATAGGTGTCTTAGGGTTTATCAAATCTATCCAACGATTTGATGTGAGTTTTGATGTGAAATTATCGACTTATGCTGTACCCTATATGATAGGAGAAATCAAAAGATATATAAGAGATGATGGACCTGTTAAAGTAAGTAGAAGCATAAAAGAATTAAGCATCAAAATAAAAGAATTGCAAAAGGAATTCTTTTACAAAAAAGGGGAAGAAATAACAATAGCACAAATAGCAAAGGAACTAAAAACGTCACAAGAAGATATTGTTTTAGCAATGGAATCAACCAATGTAGTAGAATCAATAGAAGGAAGTACCTATACCAATCAGAAAGATGGGAACAGTATTAGCTTATTAGAAACATTATCGAACCATCAAAATGAAGAAGAAATAATAACCAATAAATTGACAGTTAAACAATTAATTGAGAACTTAGAAACACGAGACAAAGAAATCATATTGTTAAGATTTTATAAAGAAAAAACACAATCACAAGTAGCAAAAATTTTAGGAATTACACAAGTGCAAGTTTCGAGAATAGAACGAAGAATTTTAGGAAATATGAAACAAAAATTAAAAGAAGCATGACTTGGCGATGTTTTTTGGGACGGGGTCAAAAAACATCGCTTTTTTAAAAATAGAGATAAAGTAAATAATAAAAATATTAAAACGATGTTTTTTGACCCCGTCCCAAAAAACATCGGGAGGAAAGTCGATGAAGAAATTTTTGTTATATTTCTTTGCTTTTGTTTTTGTTTGTTTTGTTATGCCAGCCATGTTAACCAAGCAAGATAAACCCAAAAGTCCAGAGAAAGTGCGGAAATAATATAGAAAATGCAGTAGACCAAAAGGAAGAGAAAAAATATGACTATAAAAAGTATGGAACAATTAAATTATTACATAAAAAAACAGAAGAAGTAGAAGAGGTTGAATTAGATGAATATTTGTGTCATGTAGTATCAGCAGAAATGCCTGCGGATTTTGAAGTAGAAGCCTTAAAAGCACAAGCAGTAGTAGCTAGAACATATACTTTGTATAAAGTAGGAAATAAAAAACATGAAAATGCTGATATCTGTGATGAATCTACTTGCTGTCAGGCATGGATTTCAAAAGAAGATAGGATGGCTAGATGGGAAGAAAGTAAACGAGAAAGCAATTGGCAGAAAATAAAGCAATGTGTAAATGATACAAAAGGAAAAATCGTTACTTACAACAATGAACCAATCAACGCTTTTTTCCATAGTAATAGTGGAGGAATTACAGAACTCCCTGTAAACGTTTGGGGAGGAAGTGGATTACCTTATTTGCAGGTAGTTGAAACAGCAGGAGAAGAAGGCTATAGTCAATATGCTTCTGAAATTGAACTTTCAAATGATGAATTAATTACTGAACTAAAAGAACAATACGAGGACATCCAAATTGATTTTACAAACGAGGAAGACATTAAAATATTAGAATATACAGACAGTAACCGAGTAAAAACTGTCAAATTTGGTAATCATAATATTTCTGGAGTAGAAGCACGAAGTATATTTGGTTTAAAGTCAACAAATTTTGAGATAAACAAAGAAGCGGATAAAATAAAGTTTGTTGTAAAAGGATATGGTCATGGGGTTGGTATGAGCCAGACAGGAGCAGATACAATGGCAAAACAAGGAAGCAATTATGAAGATATCATTCACCATTTTTATAAAGATGTCGAAATAAAAGAAATAAATTCTCTATAAATAATGTATAATCTTCTAAAATTAGGAAATACTTGTAATAATAAAATAATTAAAGGAGGATTCTATGAGAAGAGAGAATAGAAGAAAAAATTTCCAGGGCAAAGCGACAACTGATAAAATTATTGTTTATGCAGGGATTGGAGTGACTATTTTAGCTGTTATTGTATTTTCTTTGCTTATGTATAGTAAAAGCTTAAGAGATGATGTGAAAAATAGTACTATGAGCCTTGAAAAAATGGCGAATATAGCTAGTAATAATACACAAAATACGGAGAGTGCTAGTACAGAAATAGGAAAAACAGTAGAAGAATCAGCCAATGAACTAAATACCAATAATAATACTAACATAAGCAATACAGCTAATACAATTAATTCAACGAATGCAATAAAAACCAATACAACAACTAATACATCTACAAATCAATCTAAAAATACTGGAAATGTAGCAACAAATGCAAAGACAGCACAAGATACAGAAAGTAAAAAAGAGATAAGCTTTGAAAAACCAGTAGAGGGAGATATTGTTAGAGAATATGCAAAAGATAATTTGATTTATTCAGAGACTTTAAAAGAATGGACAACCCATATGGGAATTGACATAAAAGCAGATAAAACAACAGTTGTGAAAACAGCAGAGGCTGGAACTGTAAAATCTATTAAAAACGATCCTAGATATGGTTTAACAGTTGTAATAGAACATGAAAATAATTTTCAAACAGTATATTCTAATCTTTTAACCTCAGAATTTGTTGTAGAAGGTGAAAAAGTAGAAAAAGGGCAATCAATAGGAACTGTTGGTAATACAGCAGTCTTTGAAATTGCAGATGAACCACATCTTCACTTTGAAATTCTAAAAGATTCTTTACCAGTTGACCCAAGTATTTATATAAAATAAGATAAAAGCTGATGTGTTTTAACATCAGCTTTTATCAACTTTTTTAATCCATGAAAAATCTTCCTCATAGCATAATTCATAGGCAATTTCCGATATGAAAATTTTATTCCCATGACAACAATGCTTGGCCAAAAGCTCGTTTACCATATTGCAAAGTGGCTGTCCAGAAGTACAAAGATCTACCCAACGAATTTCTTCAAGTATATCAAACTTGCATTTCTTTCCATACCTGGGCATCTGACTGATTCTAGCAATAGAAACCAATCCATTGGAATCAGTAAGGTCTGAAACCAGTAAAATTGGTTTCGAACATTTACTTAATTCTTCTCTAGCGAGATTCCACATCCGTGCTTCAATTGACCCTTTTACTAATTTGGCATTTTGTAAAAAATCTTTCATAATAAACCTCCTGCAATTGCAATGTGAATATTAATAATATGGTTGTATTTCTCTATAATAGAGAATATACATTTATTATATAATATTTACATAAAAGTGTCAAATATAAAAAGTCAAAAATATGTTTGACATTTTTTTGTTTGTATGATATGATGTGGAAAAATGAGAGAATGGAGTGAATAAAATGCCAAGAAAAAAGCCAGAATTAAATAGAAGAGAAAAATCAATACTAAAATTCATTGAAAAGCAAATTATGACGCAAGGATATCCACCATCTGTAAGGGAGATTGGAAAAGCAGTAGGACTAAGTTCAACAGCAACTGTACATGGTTACTTAGCAAAATTAGACGAAAAAGGATACATCAAAAAACAAGATAAAAAAGGAAGAACCCTAAGACTACTAAAAGGTGGATCAGGAGAAGTAAAGAAAACATCAAGCAAAGATTTCTATACACAAAAAGAACTAGTAGAAGTACCAATTGTAGGAAGAATTACGGCAGGAGAGCCAATTTTAGCAGTAGAAAATGTAACAGACACGTTCCCAATTCCAGTCGACTTTGTTGGAAACTGCGAAAGTTTTATGCTTACTGTTAGAGGAGAAAGTATGATAGAAGCAGGAATTCTAGATGGAGACTACATACTAGTAAAAAAACAAAATACAGCAAACAATGGAGAAATTGTAGTAGCCTTAATTGGAGAAGAAGCAACAGTAAAAACATTTTATAAAGAAAAAGACCATATTAGACTACAACCAGAAAATTCTACTATGGATCCGATCATCGTACCAACCTGTGAAATATTAGGAAAAGTAGGTGGCGTATTTAGAAAAATGTAGTAGCCAGAATTTACAGGAAATTCACAATACAGACATTGACAAATGACACTGTGTCACATATAATGAGATGCAGTGTTATTTATTTTTGAGACAGTTAGGGACAGTCCTTTTATGTCTCATTTTAATCTAGTAAAATATTAATGATAATAATAAAAAAATTAAATGAGACATAAAAGGACTGTCCCTAACTGTCTCAAAAATTATAGAGAGGAGAGAATTTATGCTAAAAGTATTAAGGAATTTAAAGAAATCATTTTGGTCGGTTGTTGTAATCGTTATTTTGTTGTGTATTCAAGCGACAACAGATTTAGCCTTACCAGATTACACCTCTAAAATTGTAAATATAGGAATTCAAGCAGGAGGAATTGAAACTGCTGTGCCAGAGATAATAGCAAAAGAAGACATGGATAATCTTCTTATTTTTACAGAGCAAAATGAAGCTATTTTAAAAAATTATACACTAGTTGGAGTAGTGAAAAACAGAGAAGAAGAGAAAATAATCCATAAATATCTAGGGAAAAATGCTAATATAGAACCAAATAGGATTTATATTTTAAAAGATATGCAAAAAGAGGAAAAAGAAGAATTAGCGAAAATAATGGCAACTCCATTAATGGAAATGGCATTAATTAAAAATATTCCAGAAGAACAAAGAGAACAAATGCTAACAGAATTTACAAGCAAAATAGACAATATGCAAGATTCTATTAAAGAACAAGCTGCTGTAAGTGCAGTAAAAGAGTTATATAAAAAGCTAGGAGCCGATACAGATAAATTGCAGAATGATTATATTTTAATGGCAGGAATACAAATGCTAGGAATAGCTTCCATTACTATGGTATCAGCCATTTCTATTATGCTGTTATCATCAAGAGTAGCTGCTAAATTAGGAAGAACTTTAAGAGATAAAGTATTTAAAAAAGTAATTCATTTTTCGAACAAAGAATTGTCTGAATTTTCAACAGCTTCTTTAATTACTCGTAGTACCAATGATATTCAACAAATACAACAATTAATTACGATGTTATTTCGAGTAGTGGTATATGCACCAATTATTGGAATTGGAGGATTCATCAAAGTATTAACCAACAGCGATAGTCAAATGGCTTGGATTATTGGCGTTGCCATTTTAGCGGTATTATTTGTAGTAGGAACTTTATTTATTAGTGTTATGCCTAAATTCAAAAAATTACAAGAACTAGTCGATAAAATCAATCAAGTAGCAAGAGAAATTTTAACAGGATTGCCAGTTATTAGAGCTTTCCACAAAGAGAAAAAAGAAGAAGGAAGATTTGAAAAAGCAAACTTCAACTTAATGAAAACAGACCGATTTGTAAGTCGTGCTATGTCTATGATGATGCCACTTCTTATGCTAATTATGAACTCTATCATGATTTTAATTGTATGGGTAGGGGGACACAATGTAGACCAAGGTGTTATGCAAGTTGGTGATATGATGGCATTTATCCAATACACCATGCAAATTGTAATGGCATTTCTAATGATATCTATGATATCCATTATGCTACCAAGAGCTGCTGTGTCAGCAAGACGTATTAATGAAGTGGTTGAAACAGAACCAGCAATTAAGGATTTACCAGAAGTGAAAAAATTAGATAGTAGCAAAAAAGGTTTAGTAGAGTTTAAAAATGTATCTTTTCACTATCCAGATGCTGATACAGAAGTATTATCAGACATTAACTTTACAGCAAATCCAGGGGAAACCACAGCTATTATAGGAAGTACAGGAAGTGGGAAATCTACAGTTGTTAATCTAATACCAAGATTTTATGATGTAACAGGAGGAGAACTTTTAATAGATGGTGTAAATGTAAAAGAAGTAGCACAAAAAGAATTGAGAGATATTGTTGGATTAGTACCACAAAAAGGAATTCTATTCTCTGGAACCATTGAATCGAATATCAAATATGCTGATAGTAACATGCCAGATGAACAAATGAAAGAAGCAGCCCAAATTGCGCAGGCGACAGAATTTATTGAAGAAAAAGAAAAGCAATACCAAGAACCAATTGCACAAGGGGGAAGCAATGTATCTGGTGGACAAAAACAACGTCTATCGATAGCAAGAGCGATTGCAAAAGACCCAGAAATTTTTGTGTTTGACGATAGTTTCTCTGCCTTAGATTTCAAAACAGACAGCAAATTAAGAGAAGCTTTAGCAAGTAAAACAAAAGACAAAACAGTTATCATTGTAGCACAAAGAATTAGTACAATTTTAAATGCTGAAAAAATAGTTGTATTAGAAGAAGGAAAAGTAGTAGGAATAGGAACGCACGAGGAACTTATGAAAAACAATGAAACTTATCGACAAATTGCGTTATCACAATTATCAGAAGAAGAATTAAATGGAAAAGGAGGGGAATAGTATGCCAGGACCAATGGGAGGACCAGGAGGAAAAAGGACGACAGAAAAAGCAAAGAACTTTAAAGGAACCGCTAAAAAACTAATCCATCATTATCTAGGAAAATACCGAATTGCCTTAATTATAGTATTGTTATTTGCCATTGGAAGTACAATCTTTACCATTGTAGGACCAAAAATATTAGGAAATGCCACAACTGAAATATTCAATGGTTTGATAAGCAAATTGTCAGGAGGAAATGGAATTGACTTTGGGAAAATTGGTCAAATTGCTATTACCTTGTTGATTTTATACTTAATAAGTGCTGTTTTTACTTTTGTTCAAAACTTTACCATGACAGGAGTTTCGCAAAATTTAACCTATCAAATGAGAAACGACATTATTAAGAAAATCAATAACCTGCCAATGAAATATTTTGATAAAAAAACAAATGGAGAAGTATTATCCATTATTACCAATGATATTGATACCTTAAGTTTCAACTTAAGTCAAAGTATTACGCAAATTATTACATCTGTATGTACCATTATTGGGATTTTAATTATGATGTTTTCTATTAGTTGGCAAATGACATTGATTTCGCTTATTATACTGCCGATAGCAGGAATATTAGTAAAAAATATTGTCCGGAAAATCACAAAAGTATTTCCAGAAACAACAAGCTTATTTAGCAAATGTAAATGGTCAAGTAGAAGAAATTTATGGAGGATTAAATATTGTAAAAGCCTTCAATAGCGAAGAGAAAGTAGCAGAAGAATTTGAAAAAGCGAACGAAGAATTGTATCACTCTGGATGGAAATCACAATTCTTATCAGGATTAATACATCCCGTTATGAATTTTATTTCAAATATTGGTTATGTAGGAGTTGCTGTGGCAGGTGGATATCTAGCAATTAATGGAACGATAACAGTTGGTAACATACAAAGTTTTATTCAATATAATAAGCAATTTACTCGGGCCAATCAACCAGATTGCACAAATATCATCTATGTTACAAGCTATGATTGCAGCAGCAGAAAGAATCTTTGAATTCTTAGAAGAAGACGAGGAAATTGATACACATAAAGGAAATGTTAAAATAGAAAACTTAAAAGGAAATGTAACGTTTGACCATGTAAAATTTAGTTACGATGGAGAGACACCTATTATCAAAGACTTTAATGCACAAGTCCAAGAAGGGCAAAAAATTGCAATTGTTGGGCCAACAGGTGCAGGAAAGACAACTATGGTTAAACTATTAATGAGATTTTACGATGTGGCAGATGGTGCCATCTTGATTGATGGTCATAACATAAAAGACTTTGATAGAGGCGAACTTCGCAAGATGTTTGGTATGGTCTTGCAAGATACCTGGCTATTTGGTGGAACTGTAAAAGACAATATTAAATATGGAAAAGAGGATGCCACAGACGACCAAGTAATTGAAGCTGCCAAAGCTGCACATGTGCATCACTTTATTAAAACATTGTCACAAGGTTACAACTCTAGAATTAATGAAGAGTCTAGTAATATATCAGCTGGTCAAAAGCAGTTAATGACAATTGCAAGGGTTATCTTAGCAGATCCTAAAATATTGATTTTAGATGAAGCAACTAGTTCCATTGATACCAGAACGGAAATTCAAATTCAATCGGCTATGGATAATCTAATGAAGGGTAGAACTAGCTTCATTATTGCTCATAGATTATCTACCATTAAAAATGCAGATTTGATTCTGGTTATGAATCATGGAGATATTGTGGAACAAGGGAAACATGAAGAGTTATTGGCTAAAAATGGATTTTATGCTGAACTTTATAATAGCCAATTTGAAGTGGAAGAACGGATAAATAATTATGATAAAAGAGGAAGATGTTTGAAAAGTCTTTCTCTTTTACTAGTTTTGTGACATTTTTTTGGGTCTTCCTATATGGAAAAATGTCGAAAATTGCGATGAAAAGCAATAATATTATAAGAAATGTACTTGACACATAAAAACAAATGTTCTATAATATTGAAAACAAAATAGGAAGTGATAATAATGAATGAAATAGAAAATATCCAAAACCTAATTTATACAATACGAGGAAGACAAGTAATGATTGATAGCGATGTAGCAATGCTGTATAATACAGAAACTAGAAGTGTCAATCAGACGGTAAAAAGGAATATCAATAGGTTTCCTGAAAGATATTGTTTTCAGTTAACCAAAAACGAGTTTGAAAATTTAAGATCACAATCTGTGATCTTAAACAAAACTTTAAACAATGGTGGTGTAGTAAGAAAATATCTGCCATATGTATTTACAGAACAAGGAATAGCAATGCTTTCAGGACTTTTGAAAAGTGATGTAGCCATTCAAGTTAGCATTAAGATAATGGATGCATTTGTTGAAATGAGGAAAATAATAGCAAATAGTTTAAACATAAATAACAGAATTTCAGCTTTGGAATATAAGATGATAGAATGTGACAACAAATTTGACGAAGTATTCAATGAATTACAAAGAAATCAAGAAAACAAGCTTACTCAGAAAATATTTTTTGAAGGACAAATTTATGATAGCTATAGTCTAATCATCGATATTATCAAAAGAGCAAAAATGAAAATAGTAATTATTGATAATTATATAAATGACAGTATTTTAAAGATGTTATCCAAAAAGAACAAAAATGTAGAAGTAATAATTTTTACATCACAAAAAAGTAATTTAATAAAACTAGATATTTCAACATTTAATAAACAATATCCAACCTTAAAAGTAGCAAAAACAGATAAATTTCATGATAGATTTATGGTAATAGATAATAAACAATTATATCATATAGGAGCCTCACTAAAAGACTTAGGAAAGCGATGCTTTGCTATCAACAAAATGGAAGACATAAGTTTTATTAATAGATTAAACAACAATATTGTCATTTAGCAAGGAAAATGATACAATGCAAACTAGAAAAATAAAATGGAGGAAACATGTATTATTTAAAAGAAATAGAAAAATACACAAACGGAAAAATAGTAAACGGAAATCCAGAAATAAAACTAAAAGAATACTCCTTATTAAAAGAAAAACATCAGCCAGGAGAATTTTTTATACCAATCAAATTCAAGAATACCAATCGAGAAGAATTCATTCTAGAAGCCGTAAAATCAGGTGCAATAGGATTCATGATAAACAAAAATTCTGAAAATTATAGTTCAATTGTAGACCAAGCAAAACAAATCAACCCAGAAATAGGTATTATAGAAGTAGAAGATGTAAATCAAGCAATTTATCAGTTAGGATTAGAAAGCAGAGAAAGAAACATAGACAAGCCAATCATAGCAGTAACAGGAAGTGTAGGAAAAACCACTCTATGTAGTTTAATTTCAAAAGTGTTAGAAACAGAAATTAAAGTATTACATGACTTTAAAAATGAAAACAACAATACAAGATGGCATATAGCACGAGACTTACTATATCTTGAAAACTATGATATGGCTGTTATTGAGCTGGGAATAAGTAACATTGGAACTATGACGCAATTATCCAAATTAGTAAAACCGTCTATTGCAGTTATTAACCAAATTAGCATGGCTCATATCAATAATTTGAAAACAGAAGAAAACATTTTAAAAGAAAAAATGCACATTACAGACTATATAAAAGACAAGAAAATATTATTTGTAAATAACGATAATTGTTACTTACAAACAGTAGAAAAAAGTGAATTATATGTAAAAAAAGAATACAGTTCGAAAGAAGCGTATGATATACAAGAAGAAAACGGAAAGCTAAGCTTTAAAGCAAAAGTATATGGAAAAGAAACACGGATTTCAACTTAATCTATATGGAAAACATCATATAGCTAATATTATATTAGCTATAAAAATAGGAGAAATGTATCAAATAAGCTATGAAAACATTGTAACAGCAATCCATGAATTTAAACCAGTTGAAGGAAGAATGAATTTATTAAAAAATAAAAAAAGAAATATTATGCTAATGAATGATGCTTATAGTTGTTCTAGTATCGATGCTGTAAAACTAGGATTAGAAACAGTCAACAAAATAAATAATAACAGAAAAATAGCAGTTTTAGGTAGAATGGAAGCTTTAGGAGACCAAGCGATAGAAAAACATGAAGAGTTAGGAAAATTTTTTGAATCATTAAATTTTGACTACTTATATATCACAGGAGGTTTTAAAAAGTATTTAGCAGAAGGTGCTAAAAACGCTTTCAAAGAAAACCAAATTAAAAAATTTAAGACAACAGAAAAATTAATAACAGCACTAGATGAAAATTTAGCAGATGGAGATTTAATTTATGTAAAAGGAGCCAACACGCAGAATTTCAATCGAATCATAAATCATATAAAAGAAAAATATGAGGTAAAATAAATGAAAATAATAAAACCACAAAAAATACAAGAAGAAAACCTAATAAAAGTAGAAGACCTAGAAAAGGAATTACAGGAAGAAACAATAGAAAATAAGAAATTACAAAACGTTTCAAAAGAAAACATAGAAGGCTATGATAAAAAATGGGAGAAAGCCATTATCAGTAATACAGATATCATGAATAGTAAACTAGAAAAAAATAGCTTTACAGATGTAATTTTTAAAAATTGTAACTTTTCCAACACCTCTTTTGAAAATTCATGTTTTATTCGATGTGAGTTTAATAATTGCAAAATAACAGGTTGTAATTTTATTGAAACCACACTATATCAAGTATCTTTTATCGAAACAAATGCAAATTATCTAAATCTTACAACAGCTAGTTTAGAAAATGTATTATTTCAAGATACAATGTTACGAAATAGCTTTTTTCAAGAAACTAAGTTGAAAAATATAGCATTGGAAAATACGGATTTAAGCAGAGCTCAATTTTTTAAGACAAGCTTAAAAGATATTGATTTATCACGGAAGTCAAATAGAGGGAATAGCGATAGCGATAGAAGATATTAAAGGAGCTACGATTGACATGTTGCAATTACCAAGTTTGTCCTATTTATTAGGTGTTAAAATAAAGTAAAGGAGATTTAAGAAAAATGACAGAAAAAGAAAAAATGTTAGCAGGAGAGTTATATGAGGGAAATAGTAAAGAACTAGTAAATCAATTATATCAAGCACAGGATATGTGTTACGAATATAATAAGATATTACCATCTAAAGTAGAAGAAAGAAATCAATTTATGAGAAAAATTTTAGGAAAGATAAAAGGTGAGTTTTTAATTGAACAACCATTTATGTGTGATCGAGGTTATAATATAGAAATTGGAGAAAATTTTTATGCCAATCACAATCTAGTTATTTTAGACGAAAATAAAGTGAAATTTGGAGATAATGTATTTATTGCACCGAATTGTTCTTTTTATACAGCAGGACATCCTTTAGATTTTGTGACAAGAAACAAAGGATTAGAATATGCCAAGCCAATTGAAGTAGGAGACAATGTATGGATTGGTGGAAATGTTGTAGTATTGCCAGGAGTAAAGATTGGAAATAATTGTGTAATTGGAGCTGGAAGCGTAGTAACTAAGGACATTCCAGACAACAGTGTAGCAGTTGGAAATCCGTGTAAAGTAATAAAAGCAATATAGAAAAATATTGACAAAAGGAGAAAAAGATGAGTAAAGTAAATTGGACCAAAGAGCAACAAGATGCTATTTATGAAAAAGGCTCTAACATATTAGTAGCTGCTGCTGCAGGAAGCGGAAAAACGGCTGTATTGGTAGAAAGAATTATCAACAAAATCATACAAGATAAAGTAGATATTGATAAATTATTAGTAGTAACTTTCACAAACAGCGCAGCAGCAGAAATGAGAGAAAGAGTTTTAAATGCTATTTATAAAAAGCTAGAAGAAAATCCAGAAGATGTAAACTTACAAAGGCAAATAACTTTATTAAATAAAGCTAGTATTTGTACCATTGACTCTTTTTGCTTAGAAGTAGTAAGAAACAATTTTTATGAACTACAAAATGTATCTCCTAATTTTAGGATAGCAGATACCACAGAGATTGAACTGCTAAAACAAGAAGCAATCGAAGATATCTTTGAAGAAAAATATGAAACAGAGGATGAAGATTTTACAAGACTAATTAATGTATACACAAGTTATCGAGATGATACACCTTTAAAAGATTTGGTGTTAAAAATCCACTCTTACATACAAAGCAATCCATTTCCACAAAAATGGTTAGCTGAAAAAATTGAAATGTTTAATTTACAAGATAAGTTAGAAGAAGATTTTAGCCAAACACCATGGGGAGAAATCTTATTACAAGAAGTAAAAGAAGAATTAATAGATGATATAGGCATGTTAGAGAAAGTAGAAGAAGATTTATCGTATGAACCAGATTTAGAAAAATTTTATCAAACCGTAAGAAGTGACATCGAACAATTAGAAAACTTGAAAAACAATCTAGATAATTGGGATAAAGCCTATGAGATAGCGCTAACATTAAAATTTGTAACATGGCCAAGGCAAAAAGTAGAATCAGAAGTAAAAGATAGTGCAAAAGATACACGTGATGAAGTGAAGAAAAAATTGGCAAAGGTATTGGACAAAATACTAATTTGCAATTCACAAGAAGCCAACCAAGATATTTATGATATGTATGGTATTTTGAAAAAACTGAAAGATTTAATTCTTACTTTTGAAAAAGAATTTACAAAACGAAAAAGAGAAAAAAATATGGTAGACTTTAGTGATATAGAACACTTTGCCTTAGAGATTTTATTGAATGCGGAAGAAGTAGCTAAAAAATACCAAGAAAAATTTCAAGAAATAGCAATTGATGAATACCAAGATAGCAACTTAGTACAAGAATATATATTAACGGCCATTTCTAAAAATAACAATATTTTTATGGTAGGAGATGTAAAGCAAAGTATTTATAAATTTAGACAAGCCATGCCAGAACTATTCTTAGGCAAGTATGAGAACTACCAGAAAAAAGAAGAGAGAAAACCAGAAGAAGACTTAAAAATACAATTGTTTAAGAACTTTAGAAGTAGGCAAAAAGTGTTACAATTTACCAATCTGATTTTTGAAGACATTATGAGCAAAGTACTAGGAGACATCGATTATAACCAAGAAGAATTTTTAAATTTAGGAGCAAGCTATCGGAGAATGTGGACAAAACGAAAAAATCGAAATTCATGTCATTGATCCAATTACAACAGAAGAAAGTGAAAACAACGAAGAAGAAACAATAGAGGAAGAAAATATAGCAGATGTAGAGTTAGAAGCAAAGTTTGTAGCCAATAAAATAAAAAAGCTAATTGAAAGCAAATTTCAAGTATGGGATAGAAAGCAAGAAGCTTACCGTGATATTCAATATAGAGATATTGTAATCTTGTTAAGAAGTACAGCTAATACCGCACCAATTTATGAACAGGAAATACTAAACTTACAAATGCCGGTATTTTCAGACAGTTCACAAGAATACTTAGATTCCATTGAAATTCAAACCGTTATGAGCTTGTTAAAAATTATTGATAATCCAATTCAAGATATTCCACTTGTAACAGTTATGAGGTCTAACATTGGGAAATTTACAGATGATGAATTAATTCAAATTCGTTTAGCAGATAAGCAAGATAATTTTTATACTTGTTTACAAAAAGCAAAACTTTCGGTAGAAAAAGAGTTGAGACAAAAAATAGAAACATTCTTAGAAAACATTAGCCTATGGAGAAAAGAACAAGAGTATTTAGCATTAGATGAATTAATCTGGAAAATATATGAAGATACAGGCTATTATCATTATGTAGGGTTAATGCCAAATGGCATGTTAAGACAGGCTAATTTAAGGATGTTATTTGAAAGAGCAAAACAATATGAAACAGCAAGTTTTAAAGGGTTATATAATTTTATTCATTTTATTGAAAAGCTAAGACTAAGTAGTGGAGACATGGGAGCAGCTAAAATCATAGGAGAAAATGATAATGTAGTTAGAATTATGAGTATTCATAAAAGCAAAGGACTAGAGTTTCCAGTAGTATTTTTAGCAAGTACAGGAAAGCAATTTAATTTAATGGATTTGAATCAAAACCTATTATTGCATCAAGAATTAGGAATTGGTGTTAAATACATTGATTATGAAAAACAAGTACAATATGATACGTTAAGTAAAGCTGCAATTCGAAATAAAACCTTGGTAGAGACCTTATCAGAAGAAATGAGAATTTTATATGTGGCACTAACAAGAGCAAAGGAAAAGTTAATTATAACTGGAATGAAAAAAGAATATGAAAAACAGAAGGAAAAGTTATTACAGCAAATAGAAAGATATCCAAAGCAAAACCAAAAAGTCAATTCTATTTTAGTTAAAAAATATATCAAATATATAGACTGGATATTATTAGTTTATTTTTATGAACCATCCAAAATGGGAGAAATAGCAGAACTGAAGAAATATAACAAAAAGGAAGTATTGAATTTTTGTGAGAAGGCAGAAACAGAAGAATTTGATATTCTAAAAGATTTAGAAAAACAGAAAATTGACAAAGAGAAAATAGAGGAAATAAGTAAGATTTTAGAGGATAGTTATGCTTACGAATTATCAACCAAAATTCCAACCAAATCATCGGTTACCAAATTAAAAAAAGGAAAGGATGAAACGATTGAAGTGAATTTTGGAGTACCTAAGTTTATGCGGAAAAGAGGATACTAAGTTAACAGGCGCACAAAAGGGAACTTTGCTACATTTGTGTATGCAAAAATTAGAAGAAAAGAAAGATTATGATTTTAAGGAAATTGAAGAATTGATAAAGAACTTGGTAAAAAGGGAAATCATAACAGAAAAAGAAGCGGAAAATATTAATCGAAAAGCAATTTTACAATTTACAAAGTCAAAAATCTGGCAAGATATGAAACTGGCGAAAGAAATTCAAAAGGAAAAGCCTTTTTATATCACAGTACCAGCTAAAGAGATTTATCAAGAAGAGATAGAAGAAGAAATATTGGTACAAGGAATTATTGACTTGTATTATATCAACCCGAAAGACGAATTAATTTTAGTAGATTATAAAACAGATTTTGTAGAAACCGAAGAAGAACTAATCAACAAATATAGAAAACAGTTAGAATTATATAAAACAGCTTTAGAAGAAGCTTTAGGTCAAAAAGTAAAGCATACCTATATTTATTCTACTTTTTTAGAAAAGGAGATACACATATAAAGCCTAATCATACTAATGTATGGTTGGGCTTCTTTCTTTGCTAAAATCAACATCAAAAAACCATTTAAAAACAAACTGTGTGAACTTGTTTACAGAAGATTGCTTTTTTGATAGGATGCAATTGTAAATTAGCAAACTATTTTAAAGAAGTAGTAGAACAACAAAAGATAGGAGAGAAAAAAGATGGAAAAACAAAGAAAAACAAATGGAATTACACTAATTGCATTAGTAATTACAATAATTATTTTATTAATTTTAGCAGGAGTAGCAATTGTAACTTTAACAGGAGAAAATGGAGTACTTGGAAAAGCAGAAAAAGCAAAAACAGAAAATATAAAAAAATCAGCAGAAGAAAAAGTAAAAATAGAAGTAATAGGAAGCTATAGCGAAGATGGAACCATCAACCTAGAAGACTTAAACACAAACCTAAGGAAAATAGAAGGGTTAACAGACATATTATCACCAAATGGTACTTCTATTATGAATCAAAATAAGATTGAGAAATTACCAATAGATGTGGTAGTTGATGGATATATAATTGAGATTAGTGAAAATAGAGAAGTAAAATTAAAAGAAATAAAACCAATTGTAACTTATACTTTAAGTACAGAAGAAACCGTACCAGAAGGGACTAAAATAACAGTAACAATTAAGGCAACAATAAGTGAAGGAAGCATAACAAAAATAACAACCCCAGCAGGAGAAGCTAATAACACAAATACAACTACTTTTGATGTAACCAAAAATGGTTTTTACAATGTAATAGTAGAAGGAAGTAATGGTAAAACAACTACATGTGTGGTAAAAGTATTAAACATAGGAAATGCAGAAATATTTTCGGACATTTATACAGAAAGTCAAGTGTATAAAGATAAAAACGGAAATATAGCACAGATACCAAAAGGATTTGCGGTAGGAATTTCAAGTACAATCAATACAATAGAAAAAGGTTTGGTAATAACAGATAAAATCAATGAATTGCATTATAGTACAGGCAATCAATTTGTATGGATACCATGTGGAGAGGTAAAAACGGCAAGTTCAGGTACGAAGACAATTAATTTTAACCGTTATTCATTCAATAGTGAAGGAGTACCAAAAGCAATTGGAGAAGCTGGGGTTCCTACTACTAGTGGTAGCAGTTGGATAAAAGCTTATGAATATGTAAAACCAGATTATGATGTTCGCCCTGCTAAAGACCTTGTGGGATTTAAAACTAGTGTACAAAAAAATGGAGGATTTTACTTTGGAAGATATGAAGCAGGAGATCCTACAGCAACTACTTGGAAAACTAGCAATGGACCATTTACAGCGACACCAGCATGTAAAGCTTCTTTATTCCCTTATGGTTATGTTTATCAAGCAGAAGCATCTAATTTAAGTAAAAAAATGTATCCAGATAGCAATAGTTCATTTGATGTAACAAGTGATTTAGTAAATAGTTATGCATGGGATACCACATTAGCATATATATATGAATGTTCAGAAGATAAAAAATATGCAACAAAAGGATTTCAAATTAGTGGAGAAAGGCATAAAACAGGACAAACAAAAGGAGGAACTGTAGACAAAATATGCAATATTTTTGATATGGCAGGAAATTATTATGAATATTCTACAGAAACATCAACAGATGCAAATTGGTGTCGTACATTAAGAGGAGGATGCTGGTGCTCAAGTAATGAAACAACGGGGAGTCGTTCGACCAATTCTATTCCATATAGCTCAAGAACTGAAGAATATTGCTTTAGACCAATTGTGTATTTTAAAAATTAGGAATTATAGATTGAATTTTTTAGGTAAGAAAGCGAGCTTAAGTGCTACTTTTAACTTTTGCTATGTAAATTAAAACTCTAATTGAGTATGGAAGATTTTAAGAAAAGACAAAGCATGTAAATTCTATTTTTATACTTAATTAGCATATCTAAAGCCTAATCATACTAATGTATGGTTGGGCTTCTTTCTTTGCTAAAATCAACATCAAAAAACGATTTGAAAACAAAATTATGCAAACTTGTTGACAGTAATTTTCTTTTTTGATAAAATGCAGTTGTAAGTTAGGAAACTATTTTAAAGAAGCAGTAGAACATTGAAAAAAGAATACCTTTGATAGTTAAAAAGTATATAAGAAGAGAAGAAAATGTATACTACAATTTGAAATAGTAAATAATAATTACAAAATAAAAAATAAAATAGAAAAAATGATAAGAAATAAATAACAAAAGATAGAGGGAGGAAAAAGGATGATAAAAAAATCGAAAGAAAAGGCTAACAATGGTATTACTTTAATAGCACTAGTTATCACAATTATTATTTTATTAATTTTAGCAGGAATCAGTATAGCAACCTTAACAGGAGAAAATGGATTATTAACAAAAGCAACTACGGCGAAAGAAAAAACTGAAATTGAAGATGCCAAAGAGCAAGCAAAAATAGATATTGCAACAGAAATAGCAGAAAGAATAGAAGCAGGACAAAGTACAGATTTAAGTGATGCTGATATAAAACAAATTTTAACTAATAAGGATTATGTAAAAGAAGCAAAAGATACAAGCTTTACAACGAAAAAGAGTGGATATGAAATACTTTATTCAGATTTATATAATAGTTTAAAAGGAAATCAACCACCTATTCCAGAAAGAAATCAACCACCCATTCCAGAAGGGTTCTATTATGTTGGAGGAACCATAGAAGAAGGATTTGTTATTTCAGATATCGAAGGAGATGATCTAAATAATAATAAAAATGGAAATCAGTTTGTGTGGGTGCCAGTGGATAATCCAGCAGATTTTAAAAGAGCAGATGGATATCAAAAAGGAAGTAGACAAACTTTAGTATTTAGTAATACTGTTACAGAGCCATATGAAAACGGAACTGAAGAAGAAAAAGATTTATATACAGCTATGTACAATAGTGTAACCAATGCTAACAATAAAGGATTTTATATAGGAAGATATGAAGCAGGAAAAGAAGATGGAAAGGTAGTAGTAAAAAAGAACAAGCCATTTTATAATGCTAAATGGGGAAATAGTATGACAGATTTAACAGGAGGAGCAGTAGAATTAGCAAAGAATTTTACAAATGATAAACCATATAAAGGAAAAGTAACAAGTACCTTAGTATATGGAATACAATGGGATGCAACTATGCAATTCTTTGATAATAGTTATATAAATGGAACTCCATCATCTAGTTCTTATGTAAGGGAAAGTGATGGGAAAGGATGGTATTTGGATAATTATAGTACTGGAAATCCTAATCGTCTTACAGGAATAGATATGGATGCAAATGCTAGTAATAAAGTAAAAAATATCTATGATATGGCAGGAAATCTATATGAATGGACAATGGAAGCTTCTAGCACTAACTATAGAGTGTATCGTGGAGGCTATTACTTCCTTAGTGGCGCTAACTATCCAGCTTCCGATCGTAGTATTCTCCGTCCAGACCTTACTGGCAGTAACAATGTCGGTTTCCGCTTAGCTTTATATTTGTAGTGAAAACCAAAACTATGCAAGTTGAAGAGTAGTTTTAGAGTGTAAAATTGAATAAAAGGTGAGCAATTTTAAACACTCACAAGAGAAAAAATTTCATTTTGAAAGTTTTTCTTGACAGGGCGCCACTGATGTGGCGTTTTTTGTGCTTTAATATGGCCTTTGTTATAATAAAGAAAAAGTATTGAAATAAACGGAAAAATCTGGTATAATAAACATAATTTGAAAAAGAAAAGAGGATTGTAATATGAGTACACCACAAAAAATAATAACATGGATATTAATATTAGTAGGAGTATGGGTACTATCAGATTTTTTAATTAATGTAGGATTAAACTCTATTTATAAAGACATACAAAGAGAAGATAAAAATTCACAAATCATTGTATACCAAGCAGATGCAACCTATGTAAATGGAAGAATTAGAGGTTTAATTAAAGATACAGATAAAACACAAGGAAAATACTTAAAAATTGAATTATATTCTAAAAGAGATGTTTTAGTAGGAAAAGGTTATATAGAAATACAAGATTTACAAAAGGAAGAAAGTCAACCTTTTGAATTATTATTTAGAGCAAAAGATGTAGCTTCTTACAAAATAGAACCTGTTAAAGAAAAAGAAGAGGGACCAGAATTAGAGATTATTCCCGAAGAGTTAACCAAACCAGAAATTGTATTAGGAACAATTATCACATTTCTAATTTTTTGGGCATAAAATTTTTTATTTGACATAGAATAAAATATATGCTATTATATAGTTAGCAATTGCAATAAATGTTTCAATGAATGAACAAAAAAAGACTAGGAGTCGCTAAACATACCTAGTCTTTTTCTTTTTTTGCTAGTCATCCAAATGTTTTATAATTAAGTAAATAATATATAATGCTAGCAATTTAAAAAATGGTTTCAATGATGAACCTCCTTCCTGCCACTAAGCAAGACGGCAAATACAATATACAATATTTTCTTGTGAATGTCAACTTGAAAATAAAAATTTACTTCAAAGTGATATAGGCAATAGAATATTTGCAAAAATCAACATAATGTGGTAAAATAGAAATATAAACTTTTTGTACATTTACAATTATATAAGAATTAAAGGAGGAGACAACATGAAAGGAATACCATATGAAGTAGCAGGAATACTATTATTACCGGAGTGCTGGATTTGGGAAAATCGGCAGTACATTCACAGTGATTTTACAAAGAGACTGATGCTGAAGCTTCCAACAGTAAGAAAAGAGTATGAGGGAATTCTAAAGGAATTAGATATTCCATACAGGACGGCTCTTGACCAGTTTGAAAATGAAGTATGTGAGTACTGGTATTCAGCGGTATATGAAGAGGAAGAAATTACGCTTCCAGTATACACTAAGATGGGAAACAACTACAGATATGTAGGAAAGCATGCGAAAAAGGAACTGACGCTTGAAACTGTTAAAAGTGCAAGAAAGCTTGAAGAGACAGTAGAAGCTGAAATTGAAAAATTCGAAAAGAAAAAGAAAAGTGAAGAATTTTTCCAAAGAGTAAAAGAATGCTTGGGAGAAAGACAAGCAGTTGCTTTTTATGACGAGAGCGATTTTGAATCTCAAATGGACTATGTGTGTGGAGAAGACCGCATTAAAGCGATTCCTGTAGTAATCCCTCGGTTAAGAGGCGGAAAAAAATATACGAATTGGTATGCTTGTTTCAATGCAAACAAAATCGAATTAAATTCGGTGGTAAAATTGGAAAAAGTACCAAAAGGAAAAGCAGGAATGTTCATAGGAACTAAAGCTTGGCAAACAAAAGAATGGTGCCTGAACTTAGGAATCAAGTTCATTCAGGTTGTCGAACTCTAGACAGGATGAAAACAAAAAAAGGTGGGTTGCAATTACAACTCACCTTTTTTGTGGTATAAACCTAATATTATACAATTTTGCTTTTAGGGTCAACATACAAAGTTTTTTGATTTGTATAAATCACCATACCAGGCTTAGCTCCATTTGGTTTCTTTACAAACTTAACTTCGCAGAAATCTACAGGAACATTAGAAGAATTTTTAGCTTTACTATGAAAAGCAACAATTTCTGCACATTTAACCAAAAGAGTATCATCAAAAGAAGAATTATTAAAAAGCTGTAAAATAGCGTGACTACCATGAATATCTTTCGTATGAAACCATAAATCTGTTTTTTTAGCATATTTCAAAGTTAAAAAGTCATTCTCTTTGTTATTTCTTCCAACTAATAAAGTATAACCATCAATTGTATATTTCAAAGGATTGAAAGAAACATTTTTATTTTTGGTAAGAGAAGACTTTTTTATTTTGGATTTCTTTTGTTTTTTATAATGTTTAGTCTTTTCTTTAAAAATAACATTTTCTGAGATTTCTTCAAATATTTCAGTTACATCTTCTACAGAAGAACAATTTTCCAATTCATAAACAATACTTTCAATGTAATCTAATTCTTTTAAGGTTTCTTCCTTTTGTAATGTTACAATTTGCAAAGTATTTTTTAGTTTTTGATATTTTTTGAAAAAACGTTTTGCGTTAACAGAGGGAGAATAACGACTATCTAAGGGTATCGTTATTTTTTGATTGGTATAATAATTGTCAAGTGTAAGTTCTGTTACATTTTCACTTTTAATTTGGTATAAGTTAGCAGTAATCAATTCTCCATATAATTGGTAAATATCCATATCTTCACAAGAACGTAATTTCTCATCAATATGAAAAAGACGTTTTTGGTATTTTTTTAATAAATCTAAAATCATTTTTAAAATACTATCGCGATAAACTCTAAATTCTTCTGCACTTTCCTTTTGGTAATAAAAGTCGTCCAATAAAAAGTTTAAATGAAAAGGAGAAGAGTTCAATCCTTCTACTAAAAAGTAATCTTTCTTTTTACTACTGATTATCTCAAAATTCAATAAACCATTATCAGTACTATTTATAATTTTTTGTAAATATTCATACATATCTTTTAAGGTACTTTCATTCCAAGTATTAATTTTCAAATGCTGTTTAGAAGCTTCAATAAAAGACTTGCTAATCCCATTGTAAACATCATAAATTGTATTAGATGGAGAAACTACTTTATGATAAAAATCCTCAAAATCCAAACAAGCTAAAAAGTTATCCTTACTAGTAGTAGGATAAGTGTATCTAACATGGGGAACAATGGCCCTTGTACTTTCGTCATTATTAATGTGTCGTAAACTATCAATAATCGTATTTTGTTCATCTAATAAAATTACATTACAATGTTTTCCCATTAGCTCAATAATAAGCCTTTTGGAAATAATATCGTCTACCTCGTCAAATCCTTCAAAGTCGATTATAACTAATCTTTCTAAGTTATTAGTAATAATATTTTTGATGCGTAAACCTAATAAATGTTTTCGAAGAACCATACAAAAATTAGGTGCGACTTTAGGGTTGGATTTTGGATGTGTGGTTAAATGAATACGATAGTTTACAGCGTCTACACATATATTTAATAAATAATTATTTCCATCTAAATAAAAACCTAATAAAATGGTGTTTTTGTTAGGTTGAAATATTTTATCAATTCTTGCTCCAGATAAATTCTGTAATTCTGAAGCAATTGCTTTTGTTACAATTCCATCAAATGCCATAGTTTCCCTTACCTTTCTTTTTTCATTCAAATTATATCACAGTTTATCTAAAAAGAAAAGAAGCCCTAATGGGCTTCATATTTCTTATTGAGAAATGCAATTGCACTTCTTATGGCTAGACGGTCATTTGGAAACAAGATTTCATCAGAAATGACAGAATCCTCGATAAACTCCATATTTCTAGAGCCCCAAATAGTTGTTTCTTTTCCAAGAAGAGAACATACTACAATTTCGTTCTTCAAAAGGAGAAAATTAGGAAAAGGCATCTTTTTAATAAAGTACTTTTCATTTCCAACTTTAAAACTACGAATGATATCTTTTCTATAGTGCATAATAACCTCCTTGCCGTACACGGCGATGTTTGTTAACAGTTACACAAGGTTAAAACCTATCGTAAATAGTATAGCACTATTTACATAAAAATGCAAATCACTTAAACTACTTGCTTAAAAAACAGAAAAAGGATATAATAAAAATGAAGAAATAAAAAGGAGAGAAACGAATGAAAAAAAGAATTGTTTATTTCATAATCATAATAGCAAGTATGCTAATATTTGCCAAGCCAGTACAAGCTTCGTCAAGCGATTTATTCTTAAATCATTTAGACTTTCAAGCACAAATAAACGATTATGGAAGTATGAATGTAATAGAAAAGTGGGATATTGAAATTGAGGATACGAACACATTATATAAAACCTTTAAAATCGATAAAACGAAATATTCTAATATTCGTAATGTAGAAGTAAGAGAAGTTACCAATGGTAACAATCGTATTTTTAGCAAGCAAAATCAATGGGCCTATCATATGCCAAAAAGAAGTTATTTTGGAGGAATGAACCAAGACAATCAATTTGAAATAGCTTGGGGCGTTGGATTAGATAATGATACAGCAACCAAAACTTACGTTATTTCTTATCAAGTAGAAGACGCAGTTGCCAAATACAATGACTATGCAGAGTTATATTGGCAATTTGTCGGAGAAGATTTTGAAATTGATGCCCAAAATATAACAGGAACGATCCTATTACCAGGTAATACAGTTGATACAGAAGAAATCAAAGTTTGGGGACATACCGAAGATTTAAACGGAGAAATTTATACAACAGATACCGATAGAATTGAATTTTCTATCGATGGATTTCGAGCTGGAAGATATGTAGAAATAAGAACACTGTTTCCAACAGAACTATTGCTAAGTTCAGGAAGAACAAGAAATATAGAGAGACTAAATGAAGTAATACAAGAAGAAACACAGTGGGCCAATCAAGCAAATAACAGAAGAAAGAGAAAACAAAAAAGCGAAGCAATTCTAATAGGTACATTAAATATAATGGGGATAGTAGGAGCTATTTTTAGTATAATGTCTATTATTAAAAATAGTAAAAAAATAGTAACCATTAAAAAGTTAAAACCAAGTCAAGAAATAAAATATTTTAGAGAAATACCAAGAGAAGATAGTACACCAGCACAAGCATTATCACTTCTAAGTAAACAAATTCGTGTTAACAACAGCAGTTACTTAGGAAGGATATTTTCGGCAACACTATTAGATCTAAGCTTAAAGAACATAATAGAATTTGTAGTAAATGGCAAAACCATAACCATAAAAATAATAAAAGAAAATCCGATTGAACTAGAAAAACGAAAAGAAGAAAAAGCAATTTTTGAATTTTTAGAAAAGGCTTGTCAAAAGAATAATGGTCAAATAACCGTTAAAGAATTAGAAAAATACATTAAAAGATCACAAGATAAAGTACTAAAACTAGGAGAAAAAATAAATAAATATACAGAACAAGCATTATATGAAAAAGAACTAGCCAATAAAGAAAACGTTGAGGAAAAAGTAAGAACAACATCCAATATAATAGGTTTAGTAGTTATCATACCACTTATGCTTATAATTTTTCCAATATTAATAGGAGGCGGACTAGCAAAGGTAGCGGGAATTCTATTGTTTGGAATAGTAGCAGTTTTACAATTGATTGTTTCTTCTATTTTTAGCAGTAAAATCAATACCTTAACACAACAAGGATTAGACGAGCACTCACAATGGAAAGGGCTAAAAAAATACATGGAAGACTTTTCCATGTTAGATAAAAGAGAAGTACCAGAAATTGTAATTTGGGAAAAATTTTTGGTTTATGCTACTGTATTTGGAATAGCAGACAAAGTATTAAAACAATTAAAAATTGTTTATCCAAATATGAGTGAAGAACTAGGAGTAAATCACTATGCCTACATGTACTTAATGATGAACACGAACTTTTCTAATAGCTTTTCAAATGCTATTACAAACTCCATGTCAACTGCTTATTCTTCTGCTACAGGAGGTGGCGGAGGATTCTCTGGCGGAGGTGGAGGCCGGACGGTGGACGGCGGAGGTGGAGGAGGAAGATAATAGATTCTTCTTCCATGTGTCGTAATTTGGGACAGGCACAAATTACGACAAAGTGGTTAGCTTTGTGCCTGTCCCAAATTACGACAAAACAAAAGATAGGAGAGTAGAGAATATGGATCAAGATAAATTATATGAGTTAATTGATAACATACCAATTACCCTTGAAAATGCAAGGATTATTGAAGAGATTAAGAAAGATGTTGCGAAAAAGAATTACACATCAGCATTGAAAAAGATAGAGATGCTAGACCCTAGAAATGCAAATAAATTGCCTTTGCAAGAAGAGGAAGAAAATGAAGAGAATGAAGGGTATGAAGAGATAGAAGATTATGACACTTATGAAGAAGAGGAAGAGGAAAACATAGAGGGGATGTTTCCAAAGCAACTAAGTGCACAACAATTAGAAAGACAATATATTGGACTATTGCTAGAAGACCCAAGATTGATTAAAAAGTATTTCTTTGTCTATGAAGAATGCTATTTTGAAGATCCAGAATTGTTAAATATCTATAAGAGTGTCATTTTTACAGAAGGAGGAGCTTATACAACAGAGACTGCTAAAAGAGGATTTAACTTTGCAAGAGATGATGAAAAGTCTTATCAATTAAAAAGTGCTTTGAAAAAAGAAGTAAGAGACAAAGATTATAATATGGAGAAGATTTATATTGACTTAAAGAAATTATTTGTATTGAGAAGAAATTATTTAGCCATTCCAATTCAAAATATTCAAGAAAAAGTAATGGAAATAAAAGATTATCAACTATATGATAAAATGTCAGTAGAAGAAATCGAAAGTGCAGTTGTACAAGTAAATGACACCGAAAAGTTCAAAAGAGCCGTATTAAACGAAGGGCTAACGAGCTTCTTACAACTAGGAGATAATAACTTAACAAATGGTCTTCCTTTACCATTTCCTATTTTAACAAAAGTATTTAAAGGAATTAGAAAAGGAGAAACTATGGCATTTGCTATGCCATCCAATGCCGGAAAAAGTAGGTTTACCATAGATATCGCAGCACATACAGCATTGGTTCATCAAAAAAAGGTATTAATTATTTCAAACGAAATGTCAGAAGAGAAAATGAGACTATGCTTGATTACAACAATATTAAATAATAAAGCAATCCAAGAAATGCATGGAATTGAAATTTCGAAAACAGAGGGAGAACTATTAGAGTTTAAATTTAGACCAGACGACCCTAAAAAAGTAAAAGTAGATGAAAATGGATTTGTTATAAAAGAAGAAAAAGAAAAGCAAAAAGATTTTGCCAAAAGATTACTAGAAGTATCCAAAGAATTTCGTGATGTTATAACAGTTACGAATTGGGTAAACAAGCAGATCAAGAATTCTATGTACTTCATTAATATTACTGACCATACAAATGATGAATTGAAAAAAGTAATTATGAACTATTATTACAAAGAAAAAATAGAATATGTTTTCTATGATACTTTAAAAACAGACACAGCTAATATAGGAATAGGAGAAGAATTAAAGAAAACAGCAACTATTCTTTCTAATATCGCACAAAACTTTGGAATTTATATTTGTGCAACATTGCAATTAGCAGAAAGTGACACCTTGCCAGTTAATCTAACGGTAAATGATTTAGCGGTAAGTAGAACCGTAAAAGAAGTATTAGATACATTAGGACTAATTAAACAGATTAATAGGGATAGCCTACAAAATTATGAATACTCTTTAAATGAAGTGGACACTAAATTTTACAACTTGAAAAAATACGATGACCCAGATGTTAGATACTATGCTTGTGTAGTAGACAAAAACAGAGCAGGTGCAAAACCAACTTTAGTTTTTCGTCTAAACTTAGCTTATAATGTTTGGGAAGAACTTGGCTATTTGCGATTAAAACAAAAATAAACAACCCCTAGAGATAAAAATCTCTAGGGGAGCCTTAGAAGGCTTTTACTTCATTACGCTTCCACAATCAGGCTGGGCTGACCGCAGGCAGCACCGGCGTCGATTTCAGCCTGAGTTGCAATAGCAACAGCATAATCGTAACCAGCATCTGCTAATTGATTCATAATTTTTTCAGCCATGTTGAGACCTCCTTTTCTTCAATGATGTGATAGTCTATTTTAACAAAACCAAGTTTTGCTAAAATCTTGCTGTAGTCTCTGTAACTTTTTGAGAACCATATTTTGTATCTTGGAATTACATACCTGTACCAGATGATGTCTAAAATTACATTTTGTAAAAAATATTCTTTTCGAGCATCAATAATAGTAATAATTCCATTTTCTTTAAGGTAATATTTTAGACATTTGAATAGTCTAGGTAAATCTTTTACATGATGTACTACATTTCGTAAGTAGAATTCATCTATACTTCCTTTTTTACAGTACAAAATTTGATTTTTTTCTTCATCGTATACGTAATCTAAAAAAGGAGCATAGGTTATGTCACAGGTTTTATATCCTGGTTTAGGGTTGTAACCACTACCAAAGTCTATTTTAAGCATGTATTACCTACTTTCTCGCAGTACATTTCCCATTTGCAAATCATCTTCTAAAATTTCGCGAAGCATGTACACTAGTTTGTCGCCAGTAGATTCCCAACATTTTGGAATGTTAATTCTTGTATTGGGAAATATATTGCTTACATAATAAGCATTGATTACGCCTCTGATGATATTGCTCTAGTGAAGAAATGGAGATTGCAACTTCAGTTAGTCCGACTTCTTTATAACTATGAATCCGTTTTTCATCTAACAGAATTCCATTTGTGACTAAACAAATATCATTAGTAACATATTCTTTGCTAAGTGCAATAAAGTCAGGCAAATTATCAATCAAAGTTGATTCTCCACCCATGATGGTTGCTCTTTTTAGGATACCTACTTTTTTCATTGTTTCATGTGCTTTTTTATATCAAGAATATATTAACATAAAACACAAAAATATCAAGCAATTTAAACTCTGCATAAAACTAGATTTCGCTGATAGGTATAATAAAAATCTAGAAAATCACTTGAAAAAAGCCAACAAAAAGTATAATATAAAATTATAAGAACATGAACCAAGAAAAGGAATAAAAAATGAAAAAGAAAAGAAAATTTAATCCCAAAAAATTCATAAAAACATGGTCTATCATAATTGTAGTAATAATTATCATAATGATGGTCATATCCATTAATAAAAAAGGAAATAAGGTTGTCCAAGAGAAAAATAAAGAAGTAGCCTCAACAGATATTGTCGAAAACAACACCATCATTGTACCAATAACAGAACCAGAAATAGATAGCAAAACAACAGACTGGAACTTAATTTTAGTCAATAAAGACAATCCAATCCCCCAAAATTATCAATATGAATTAGCGACAGTAGAAGGCAACCATAAAGTAGACATTAGAATAGCAGACGTATTAAAACAAATGCTAGGAGATGCTAGAAAAGAAGGATTAAAACCACTTATTTGCTCCAGTCATCGAACAACAGATATACAAACCACACTCTTCAATCAAAAAGTAAACCAACACATAAGACTAGGATATAAACAGCGGAGAAGCAGAAGAAAAAGCATCTTATTGGGTAACAAATCCACGAACCAGTGAACACGAAATAGGCTTAGCAGTAGATATTGTTTCAATCAACTATCAAACGCTAGATGAAAAACAAGAAACAACAGCAGTCCAAAAATGGCTAATCGAACACTGTACAGACTATGGATTTATCCTAAGATATCCAACAGCTAAAAAAGACACAACTAAAATTAACTATGAACCATGGCATTATCGTTATGTAGGAATTGAAAATGCAAAATTCATGAAAGAAAAAGACATCTGTTTAGAAGAATACATCGAATATTTAAAGAGTGAGACAGGGGGGGACAGTCCTTGAATGTCTCATTTTTCTTAAATAAAATATTTCCACTAAAAAATATAGAAAATGAGACATTCAAGGACTGTCCCCCCTGTCTCATTTTAAAAAAGTTGTAATAAAATGAAAAAAATAGTCTCTTATAAAGTGAAGGAGGTAAAAGTTATGCAGAATATAGAAGAAGTCTATAAGCAACATAGTAATACCGTATATAAATATTTATTCTGCTTAACAGGTAAAGAAGATGTTGCAGAAGAACTAACACAAGAGACTTTTGTCATAGCAGTAAAAAAAATCTATCAATTCAAAGGAAACTGTAAAATATCTGTATGGTTGTGTCAAATTGCAAAGCATTTATGGTATAAAGAACTAAAAAAATCCAAGAAACATAAAAGTATTTCGATAGAAGATTTAACAGAAGAAATTGAAGAAACACAAACTACAGAAGATATTGTATGTAAAAATGAAGAAAAATTAGCTTTATTTAAAAACATGCAAAAATTAGAGGGACAAGCAAGGGAAGTTATGTATTTAAGAATGATAGGAAATTTGAATTTTATAGAAATAGGAGAAATTCTAGGAAAAACTCCAAACTGGGCAAGAGTTACATTTTATCGTGCTAAGCAAAAAATAAAGGAGGTAATAGAAAATGGAGAAAAAAAGCAAATGTGAGATTGTACAAGATTTGTTAATAGGATATGTAGACGATGTTTTAAATGAAGCATCTAAAAAATTAGTAGAGGAACACTTGGGTGAGTGTGAAATTTGTCAAAAAAGATTAGAAGAACTAAAAGCAGATATAGTAGAAAATAAACAAAGCCAAGAAAGAGAAATTGATTATCTAAAAAAGATAAGAAAAAAAAGTAAAATAAAAGCTATTTTAATGGCAATAGGAATTCTTATGGCAATCTTTGTAGTATGGTATGTACGTCAATTTATTGTAGTGCAAAGTATAGCAAGCAAAGCAGAACAATTTTTGCACAGTAACAATTTCTATAAAGAAACAAGACAAATTTTAACAGACAATAAGGTGTCTGTAGAAAAAACATATTATAAAGATGGAAAGTGCAAAAATGTTTGGGAAATCTATTCGGATGAAGGTAAAGAAACAAATTATATTAAATATAGTAGTAAAGACGCAGAAGAAAGCATAACTATTATTCCAAGTGAGAACAAAGTAAATATTGAAATAGGTGAATTTGTGAAAGTAATGAATCAAGAAGGGAATCTAAAAAATGCTTCTTATCCACACAATGGTGGAATTACTAGTGTGATAGCAAAACTAGGAACAGTCTTTAGAATGGCAATTCATACTGATACACGCCAAATTGGAAGAGAATACTATGTAGTAACCAATCGATTCGAAAAAGACAAAATGTGGGAAACATGGATTGATAAAGAAACAGGATTAACTTTAAAAACAATCAACAGAAACTCAGTTAGAAACTATATTGCTGGAACTGATATAGTAAAAGAAGAAAGAGACTTAGTGCAAGAATATCAATATAAATTTGATGTAGTCACAGACGAAGATGTAGAAGTACCAGATTTATCAAATTATGAAAAAGAATATGTAGACGTAGATGCCAATATGGGAGATGGATAATAATAAAATGCCAGAAGGGACGGTCCTTTTTGGCAATTTTTTTTATGTTTCATTTATGTCCCTATTTAAACCCAGAATCAGTGAAGAATTTTAAAATAATTGTAACTTTTTTGCAAAAAATGCCATTATAAGAGTAAGATATCTAAAAAAGAATAAAGGAGATTTAGATCTAAATTGAAACCATATAAAACCATAGAAGATTATAAAGAAAATCAAGAACTAAAAATAGAAAAGATAGTAGATGAATATAGCGGTTATGTATATACAATAATTAAGAACTTAAGTAATCAAAATTTGTCACAAGAAGATATAGAAGAAATTATAGCAGATACTTTTTTTGTTGTTTGGAAAAATCAAACTATATTAGACAACGAAATTAAAGTAAGTTCTTATTTGGCAGGAATTGTAAAAAATCTATTAAGAGAAAAAACTAGAAAAATAAGAGTAAACAAAAATTTGGAAGACTATGAAAATGTTTTAGCAGATACCAAGGATTTATGGGAGATTTATGAAGAACAAGAAAAAGCAGAATTAATCCAAAAGACCTTACAAAGTATGAGTGAAGAAGAAAAACAAATTTTTAAATTATTCTATTATTGTCGGAAAAAAAGGAAAAGAAATCGCAAAAAAGCTAAATATAACAGAAGTTAAAGTAAAAACAAAATTGCATCGTATTCGAAAAAGAATAAAAAAGGAATTGAAGAAAGGAGGATATGAAAATGGAAAATAATAAATTAAATGAAAGAATACAAGAAAAATTAGAAACCAAAATAGCAATATCCAACTTTCAAAAGGAGGAAAAGAAAATGCCAAAGAATAAAATTACAAAAATGGTTGCAACTTTTATAGTTTCCATTGGAATTATGATGGGAGTAGCATATGCGGGAACAATGATTTATGAAAATATCTGGAAAGAGCCTAGAAGAGTACAGCTATCATCAGAAACAGAAGTAGAAGTAACGCAAGAAGTAATTGAAAAAAATGTAAGTGAGGAAGAGGCCAAAGAAATTGCCCAAAATAAATTAAAAGAAATGGGATTAGAAGAAGAGGAATTTGTAGAAACTGACCACTACAAAGAAAGTGGAACAGAGGAAATATATTATCGTTTTTTTACAAATCATCAATGGTCTATTACAATTGAAGGAAAAACAGGTGAATTTTTTGAAATATGGAACCATCAAGAGCATGAAAAAGAATGGGAAGAGCATACATTAACGAAAGAAGAAGCAATTCAAGTAGCAAAGGAATGGTACCGAAAATTAGGATATCAAGAAGGAGAATACAAGTTAGCAAAGCTAATAACACAAAGCCAAGGAGGAGAAACAGAAAAACCTGGTTATGAGTTTGATGCTAGGTTCTATAAGCAATATGATGACTTATATAATACATATGAATGTGTATCAATTAGTTTTTACGTGAAAGATAAAAAACTAAAATATTATCGTGTAGAAAATGATAAATTTGAGAAGAATCCATTAGAAATAACAAAAGAAAAAGCTATCGAAATAGCAACGAATGAAGATAGAAAAGTAGAAACAAAAGAAATCATCAGCACAGAAGCAGAACTTAGAATAGAAAGAATGAATGGAAATGCTTATGCCAGATTGCATAACACAGAAGAATATTACAAACCGATGACAACAGTTGATGTTCCAATGGAAGAACAAGTATATTATCAAACGGAAGATAGAATTAGAAGAGTTTGGGTGGTATCATTTAATTATGGAGAAGAACCAGGAACAGATGTAGTTACACGTTACGCAAAGGGAACCTATACTTATTTTGTAGATGCTACAACAGGAGAAATTATTGGAGGAGACCCAAGTGACTACTTAAGATGGGACAATCAATGGGCAAAACAATATGCCGTATTGGATTAGAGACACATCTTGATAGTGTATTTTAAATAACATAAAAATAGTAAAAAAGAATAGTTTAGGCTATTCTTTTTGTTCGTTATGTGATAAAATGAAAACAACCAAACAATGATTTTTGGAACAGAAGTCAAAAAATCACGAGAGGAGAAAAATGAATATGGAAATATGGGATATCTTAGATGAAGAAGGAAATAAAACAGGAAGAACCATGCAAAAAGGAGAAGAAGTTCCAAAAGGGTACTATCATACAGGTGCAGACATATGGTTTATCAATTCAGAAAACAAAATTTTAATTCAAAAACGTTCTCCGCTAAAACGCCAATCGCCTAATGTGTGGGCTATGACAGGAGGCTCGGTAGAAAAAGGAGAAACAAGCCTACAAACCATAGAAAGAGAAACAATGGAAGAATTAGGAATTCAGTTAAATATGGAAAAAGTTCAATTTATAAAACATTATAAAACAGGAGAAATATGGCTAGATGTTCATTTAGTACAACAAGATATAGACTTAAATGATATTATTATGCAAGAAGACGAAGTAAGTGAAGTAAAATGGGCAACTTACGAAGAAATAGAAGAACTTGTTAAACAAAATCAATTCTTAGAAAATAGATGGGAATATGTAAAAGAAATAATAAAAGCAATTAAATATCTAGGAAAAGACGTGGAAGCACAAATAGACCGACCACTAGGAAGTAGTCATCCAAAATATCCAGGACTTATTTATCAAGTAAACTATGGATTCATTCCCAATACAATGAGTGGAGATGGAGAGGAGTTAGATTGCTATATCTTAGGAAAAGAAGAGCCATTAACCAATTATACTGGAAAATGTATAGCAATAATTCATCGATTGAAAGAAGACGATGACAAATTAATTCTTGCTCCAACAGATAAAACTTTTACAATTGAAGAAATAAGAGCAACAACAGCATTTGTAGAAAAAAACTTTGAGAGTGTAATCATTATGTAATAGGGATACTTCTTAAAGCAAAAAAATTAAGGATTGTCCCCAAATCCCCGAAACAGGGATTTAAGGAACGTCCCTCAATCCCGCTAAGAAAGGAAAGAAAAAATGATAAAAGTAGAAAATTTAAAAAAGAAATTTGTTGCGTATAAAAACAAAAAAGAAAAAGTAGAGTTTTATGCTAATAATGGTATTAGTTTTGAGGCAACAGATGGCGAGACTATAGGAATTCTTCGGACCAAATGGCGCAGGAAAGACAACGCTTTTAAGGATGATAGCAGGAATTTTAGAACCAACAGAAGGTACGATTTGTTTTGATGGAATGACTTATAAAGAAAATGAGATTGAAATTAAGCAAAAAATAGCATACCTTTCTGGAAATACTAAATTATATGATACTTTATCAACTTATGAGCTATTAAAAATGTGTAGTGATATTTATAAGGTGCCAGAGGAGAAGGCAGAAGAGCGAATTAAAGAATTGTCGAAAATTTTAAATTTAGAAAGCTTTTTGCATAATAAAATTGCGAATCTATCAACAGGACAAACACAAAGGGTTAATATTGCAAGATGCCTAGTTCACAATCCGCAATACTATATATTAGATGAAGCAACTACAGGTTTGGATATTATTTCAAGCCAAATCATATTAGATTTTATGAAACAAGAAAAACAAAAAAGAAAAACTATTTTATATTCTACTCACTACATGGAAGAAGCAGAGAATATTTGTGATAGGGTAATCATGGTAAATAAAGGAATGGTAATTAAAGAGGGAACACCAGAAGAAATAAAGAAAGATACAAATACAACCAATTTAAGGGATGCATTTTTTGCTATGATAGGAGGTGTTTGGAATGAAGAATAATCTATGGAATATATTACGAAAAGAATTAAGGGAACTATTTCGTGATAAAAAATCATTAGCTATGATGTTGGTAATTCCTATTTTCATACCATTATTGATTATTGGGATGTCTGCTTTATTTGAAGCTCAAATGAACAAAGAGATAGACGAATATAATAAAATTGGAATTGCTTATGAAATGACAGAAGAAGAAAAAGGTATAGCCAGAGAAATGAATCTTGAAATGATAAAAGGAACAGAAGAAGAATTAAAACAGAAATATGAAAAAGAAGAAATCAATTTATATATAACAAAAAATGATAAGAATTATACCATTAATACCAATGGTTCAGAAGATAGTACCTATGCACAAGAACTAGTGAAAAATTATTTGGAAATTTATAAACAATATTTACAACAACAATACTTACAAGCCAATCAAATCAATAGCAATGAAGTCTTTGAGATAATAACGATAGAAGAGAAGGTAGAGGAAAAAGATAACTTTTTTGTAAATTACATTAAAAACTATGGCTTTTTGTTTATCATCATGGCAATTACGGTTTCTGCAACCTATCCTTCTACTGACACAACAGCAGGAGAAAAGGAAAGAGGAACGTTAGAGACTTTATTAACATTTCCAATTAAAAGCAAAGATATTATTTTAGGAAAATTTTTAGGAGTATCAATTTCCTCTATGATAACAGGGATGATTAGTTTAGCATTATCTGTTATATCATTATCGATAGCACAAAACATGTTTACGATTTATGAAGGAATCAATATCATGTATGAACCAATAACCATCCTATTTGCTGTGGTAGTTATTATTGCATATTCCTTCTTTGTTAGTGGGTTATGTATTGCCATTGCTAGTACTTCTAAAACGTTTAAAGAAGCACAAAGTGCATTAACACCATTGACTTTTATATCTTTCTTTCCAGGAATGGTAGCTTTTATGATAAACCTTTCAACAACGCCAATCTTTGCTATCATACCATTTTTAAATTACACAATGATATTTACAGATATTACGAATGGGAAGATTGATTATTTGAATATTGGATTAATGCTAGTATCAACGGTTATTTATATTAGTATTGTGCTTAAGTTAATTATCAAACAATATAAAACAGAAAAGGTCTTATTTTCAAAATAAATTCACATAAAATTCACAAACCAAAAATTGACAAACAAGTTAAAAGATGTTAAAATCAATAGTACGCTTACAAAAGCAAAGCAAAAGCCAACACGAACTATGTGTTGTCTTTTTAAATGGAAAGACTTGCCAAAGAGAGCCTTAACCCAAGCTTACCATGGCAAATTTCCAAACAAAAATTACAAAAAGAAAAAAGGAGGAAGAAAGAATGGAAAAAGAAGAAAACATACTAGGAACTGAAAAAATAGGAAAACTAATCAAAAAATTCTCAATTCCTTGTATCATATCATTATTAGTAAACTCACTCTATAACATAGTAGACCAAATCTTTATAGGACAAGGAGTAGGATATTTAGGAAATGGAGCAACCAATGTAGTATTTCCCATAACCATGATATGTTTAGCATTCTCATTAATGCTAGGAGATGGAGCCTCTAGCTATTTGAGTTTAAAATTAGGAGAAAAGAAAAAAGAAGAAGCTGCTAAAGGAGTCGGAAACGGTCTTTTATTAGCAACTATTATATCTATTATTTTATGTGTTGCAAGTTTAATTTTCTTACCACAATTATTAAATTTATTTGGTTGTACCGATAATTTGAGAGAATATGCGATACAATATGGAAGAATTATTGTAATAGGATTGCCATTTATGATGATAGGAACTTCGCTAAACTCTATCATTAGAGCAGATGGAAGTCCTAAATACTCTATGATGAGCATGGTAGCAGGAGCTGTTTTAAATACCATATTAGACCCTATTTTTATTTTTGTATTTAAAATGGGAGTAGAAGGAGCAGCCATTGCAACTGTATTTAGCCAATTTGTAACATTTGCCTTAAATGCAAGATATATTAAAAAATTTAAATCAATTGAAATTAACAAAGAAACCTTAAAACTAAAAGCAAGCGTAGGTAAAAAAGTAGCAACATTAGGAATTAGCAGTTTTATCACGCAAATGAGCTTTGTTGTAGTAGTAGCGTTTGAAAATAACTTATTAGCGAAATATGGAGCAGAATCAAAATTTGGTTCAGAAATACCAATTACCGTACTTCGGAATTGTTATGAAAATTAGTCAAATTCTTAACAGCATTATTATTGGTATTGCAGCAGGTTCACAACCAATCTTTGGTTATAATTATGGAGCAAGAAAATTTGATAGAGTAAAATCAGCTTTAAAAAGAGTACTAGGATTAAGTTTGATTATTAGCACGATAGCATTTATTTTATTCCAAACGATACCAGACAAATTAATCGCTATTTTTGGTAGTGGTGATGCAAACTACATGGAATTTGCTTGTTTATCTTTTAGAATTTATTTATTATTATGTATTTGTAATGGAATACAAATTCCATCAGGAATCTTTTTCCAAGCGATTGGAAAAAGTATCAAAAGTGCAATTTTATCATTATCTAGACAAATCTTATTCTTACTACCAGCTTTAGTAACATTAGGTGGTATGTTTGGTATTATGGGAATTTTATATGCTGGACCAGTAGCAGATGGATTAGCCTTTATCATAGCAGGAATTTTATTACTATTAGAAGTAAAACATTTACAGCAAGGAAATGAAAAAAGCCAAGCACTAGCAGATGATACAAGTACTGACAATCAATTAGATAAGCAAATTGTTGTAACATTATCAAGAGAATATGGCTCAGGTGGAAGATATATCGGAAGACTGATTGCAGACAAACTAGGCATCAAATTCTATGACAAAGATTTTATTGTGGAAGTGGCAAAAGAAACGGGACTATCAGAAGAATATATTGAAAACCAAGAACAAAAAAGAAGTATTTTAGCAGGGTTAAATAATGGATATTACGTAGGATTAGACAATAGTGATGAATTATTCATCAAAGAAGCAGAATTAATCAAAAAAGTAGCAGGTAAAGAATCTTGTGTTATTATTGGTAGGTGTGCAGATTTTATTTTACAGGACAAAGAAAATGTTATCAAAGTATTTGTGTACAGTGATAAGGAAAATAAAATCAAAAGAGCAACAGAAATATATGGGCTAAATAAAACAAAGGCAGAAAAAGAAATCAAGCGAATTGACAAATTGAGAGCAAATCATTACAAACATTATACAGAAAAAGATTGGAACAATCATAACAATTATGATATTTGCATTAATAGTGATACTTTAGGAGTAGAAAAATCTGCAGAATTAATCTGTAAAATTGCAGAAGAAAAATGTAACACAATTGTAACATAATTGTAATATAAACAATTTTCCTTGAAGGAGTAAGGTTAGAAAAATCTTACTCCTATTTTGTTGCAATTGCAACAAAAAGTTTTTGTTTTTATGATATAATTTCGATATCGAAAAAAAGGAAAAACGAAAGGGGAAAAAGTCGAATGAAAATTATCAAAAGAGATGGAACAATTGTTGATTATGATCCAGAGAAAATAAGAGTTGCCATTCAAAAAGCAAATGAAGAAGTAAGAGGAAGGGAAAAAATCTCAAAGGAGCAAATCAAAGAAATTGTAAAATATATTGAAGAACTTCAAAAACCAAGAATTTTAGTAGAAGACATCCAAGATATTATTGAAGAAAAATTAATGGAATTTGATAAATACCAATTAGCCAAAAAATATATTACCTATCGTTATACAAGAGAATTAGTTAGAAAATCTAATACTACAGATCAATCTATCAAAGAATTAATCGAAGGAGAAAGTGAATATTGGAATAATGAAAATTCTAACAAAAATGCAAAAGTAGTTACAACCCAAAGAGATTATTTGGCAGGAATCACCAGTACTGATATCACAAGAAGATTTTTACTATCAGAAGACATTGTAAAAGCACATGATGAAGGAATTATCCACTTTCATGATGCTGACTACTTCGCTCAAAATGCTTTACACAACTGTGAATTAATTAACTTAGAAGATATGCTACAAAACGGAACCATTATCAATGGTGTTATGATAGAAAAACCACATAGATTTATTACAGCAGCAACCATTGCCACACAAATTATATTAGCAGTAACTAGTTCAAGCTATGGTGGAGCAACCATCACACTAAGTCACTTAGCACCATTTGTTAAAGATAGTTTCAATCAATATGTAAAAAGATATAAACAAAGAGGATTAGACGAAGAAACTTGTAAAAAATATGCAAAACAAGATACTAAAAAGGAAATTGCTGACGGAGTACAAACCTTTAACTATCAAGTTAACTCTATGACAAATACCAATGGGCAAGCACCTTTTTTATCAGTATGTATGTACTTAGGAGAAACGGAAGAATACAAAGATGAATTAGCCATGATTATTGAAGAATTCTTAAATCAAAGAATTCTAGGTTTCAAAAATGAAAAAGGTGTTTACATTACACCAGCTTTCCCAAAACTTCTTTATGTGTTAGAAGAAGATAACATCAAAGAAGGAAGCAAATATTGGGAATTAACAGAGTTAGCAGCAAAATGTACAGCTAAGAGAATGGTGCCAGATTACATATCTGAAAAGAAAATGAAAGAATTGAAAAAAGACAAATATGGAAATGGAAATTGCTATCCTTGTATGGGATGTCGTTCTTTCTTAACACCTTGGACAACAGAAGGAAATCCTTCAAAAGCTAAAAATTATAAAGAAGGCGAATCAAAATATTATGGAAGATTTAATCAAGGTGTTGTAACAATCAACCTAGTAGATGTTGCATTATCTTCTAACAAAGACAAAGAGTTATTCTGGAAAATTTATGAAGAAAGATTAGAACTATGTCATAAGGCATTACAAGCAAGACACCAAAGATTAAGCAAAGCAACGAGTGATATTGCACCAATTTTATGGCAACATGGAGCATTAGCAAGACTGGACAAAGGAGAAAGTATTCACAAATTGTTACATGATGGCTATTCTACTATTTCTTTAGGATATGCTGGCTTATATGAATGTGTAAAATATATGACAGATCGCAGCCATACTGATAATGGTGCAGGAAAAGAATTTGCTTTAGAAGTAATGCAAAAAATGAACGATAAATGTAAAAAGTGGAAAGAAGCAGAAAACATGGATTATAGTGTTTATGGAACACCAATTGAATCAACCACTTACAAATTTGCAAAATGCTTAAAAGATAGATTTGGCGTTGTAGAAGGAATTACAGATAAAGATTACATTACAAATTCTTACCATGTACCAGTATTTGAAGAAATTGACGCATTCTCTAAATTAAAATTAGAAAGTGAATTCCAACAATTAAGTCCTGGTGGAGCAATTTCTTACATTGAAACACCAAACCTACAAAACAATATTGAAGCGGTTCTAGAAGTAATTAAATTTATTTATGATAATATTATGTATGCAGAGCTAAATACAAAATCTGATTATTGTCAAGAATGTGGTTTTGAAGGTGAAATTTTAATTGATGATAAATTAGAGTGGTATTGCCCAGAATGTGGTAATAGAAATCACGATACACTAAATGTAGCGAGAAGAACTTGTGGTTATATTGGAAGTAATTTCTGGAATAAAGGTAGAACACAAGAAATTAAAGAGAGAGTACTTCATATTGATAATAAAGATGATGAATAAGCGAAAGGGATAAACAAGATGAGATATAATAAGATACGAAAAATGGATATAGCAGATGGACCAGGAGTTAGAGTATCGATTTTTATGCAAGGATGTGCATTTAATTGTGAAAATTGCTTTAATAAAGATACCCATGACTTTAATGGCGGAAAAGAATTTACACAAGATACAATTAATCGAGTTTTAGAATTAAGCGAAAATGAAAATATACAAGGGCTATCCATTTTAGGTGGAGAGCCAATGCACCCTAAAAACATAGAAGGAACGACCGAGCTAGCAAAAGCTTTTAAAGAGAAATTTCCAAACAAAACAGTGTGGTCTTGGACAGGATTTTCTTTTGATAAAGATTTAAAAGATAAAGAAGTTTCAAAATATATTGATGTTTTAGTAGATGGGCAGTATGTAGAAGCTTTAAGAGATCCAAAACTTAAATATGCAGGTTCTTCAAATCAAAGAGTAATTGATGTACAAAAGAGTCTAAAAGAAAATAAACTTATTTTATGGGATTAGACCTAATTTGCATTTTTATGTGAAATGTGCTATAATAATAGTAAGTAGCTAAGTGCTATAGCAGATATTCCTCGCTTTTACAGGACGGAATATATACAAGAAGACTATTATTATAAGGAGGATAAAATATATGGAACAAAAATTATTTTTTCTTGAGATTATGGAGTGCATTTTAGGAGGATTCGCAAGCCTATTTTTCCTTAAAGCATTAGTTAACCAGAGTATTTTCTTTGGTGCGATCGGAGTTGCTCTTAGCATCGCATTTGTAGTATGCTTTATCAAGTATACAAGGGAAGAGCGTAGAATCTAGTTTTGTTTCAAGTGAAGACCATAGTTTATAACTGTGGTCTTTGTTTTTAAACAAGTATTTTGAAAAAAATCTAAATAGATATTGACATGATATGAAAAGAAGTGGTACAATCTATTTAGAATAATTTCTAAATATTAAAAGGAAGTGATACTATGGGAATGTCAGAAACTTTAAAAGCTATAGCTGATCCAGTAAGGAGAGACATACTCGAAATGTTAAAAATTAAAAAAAAGTCAGCAGGAGAAATAGCAGAGAAATTTAATTTAACAGGAGCGACTGTCTCGTATCATTTATCGCAATTGAAAAAAGCAAATTTGATTATAGAAAATAAATACAAAAACTTTATTTATTATGAGTTAAATGTATCTGTTTTTGAAGATGTTTTAACATGGATTTATCGATTAGGAGGAAAAAAAGATGAAAAAAATTAATTGGAAAATATTAATTATAACTTGTATAGTTTGTTTATCACCAATTGTATTAGGAATAATTTTCTATCAGCAACTACCAAAGCAAATGCCAATACATTTTAATATAAATAACGAAGCAAATGGTTATGCACCTAAAAATTTTGCGTTATTTGGAATCCCAATTATTTTAACAGGATTTCAAGTATTATGTTGTATTATAAGTGATATACAAAAAAATAAAGAACTAGAGACTCCAAAATTTATTACAATTGTAAAATGGATTATTCCAATATTAAGTGTGGTAATATTAACAATAATTATTGAAATACCATTAGGAAGTACGGTAGATGTTAGAAAAAGTATCTGCCTTATCATGGGGATTTTGTTTATCTTAACAGGAAATTATCTTCCTAAAATGAGCTATGAAATAGCAAAAGGAAAAATGCATCCTATGCCAAAGAATGAAACAATGTATCGAAAGATGACTAGAATGTGGGGCTATAGCTTTGTCATAGGAGGTATAAGTCTATTAATTAGTGTCTTATTTTCAGTAATTTTTACCATTGCCATAATAATAGTTTTGCTTGTGAGTATAACAATAGAAGGATGCTATTGTCTTCTAAAAAAATAAAATAAATGTACACACAGTATGTTTTAAATGAGAACAGACTGTGTTTTTTATTTGAAATTTTTTAAATACTATTGACAAGTGTTATATACTGTTATATACTGTTATGCGAGAAAAGGAGGCAGAAATGAATTTTATCATAAGCAATAGTAGTGAAGTACCAATTTATGAACAAATTAAAAAAGAGATAAAAAGAGCGATAAATAGTAACGAATTAAAAGAGAATAGCATGTTGCCTTCTATTAGAACTTTAGCCAAAGACTTGAGAATTAGCATATTAACTGTAAAAAAAGCTTATGATGAATTAGAACAAGAAGGATACTTAAATACAGTACAAGGAAAAGGAAGTTTTGTAAAAGCAAGAAACAAAGAACTAATAAAAGAAGAACAAATCAAGAAAATAGAAGAAAAAATAGGAGAGAGTATCCAGATTGCAAAAGCAGTTGACATTAGCAAACAACAATTAATGGAACTAGTAGATTATTTATATGAAGAATAGAATGGTTGGAAAGGAATGAGAGGAAAAATGGAAAATGCAATAGAGATAAAAAACTTAAGCAAAAAATATGAAGGTTTTGAATTAAAAAATATTAATTTAAAATTACCAAAAGGAACTATTATGGGATTAATAGGAGAAAATGGTGCTGGAAAATCAACCACGATTAAAGCGATTTTAAATGTTATAAACAAAGATGGAGGAGAAATTAAAATCTTTGGCAAAGACAACAAACAAGAAGAAAAAACAATCAAAGAAGAAATAGGGGTTGTTTTAGATGACAGCTTTTTGTCAGAATATTTAAATCCTACAGACATTAATAAAATCATGAAGAATTTCTATAAAAATTGGGATGAGAATTTATATTTTAGTTATCTTGAAAAATTTAAGCTACCTAAAAATAAAATGGCAAAGGAATTTTCAACTGGAATGAAAATGAAACTAAAAATAGCAACCGCCATTTCCCATCATCCTCAATTATTAATTTTAGATGAACCGACATCAGGGTTGGACCCGATAGCTAGAAATGAAATTTTAGATATTTTTCAGGATTTTATTCAAGAAGAAGAAAATTCTATCTTAGTATCTAGTCATATCACTTCAGATTTAGAACATATTGCAGATTATATAACTTTTATTAACGAAGGAGAAATTGTAGTGTCCAAAACAAGAGATGACTTATTAGAAAATTATGGAGTAGTAAAATGTTCAAAAGAGGAATTTCTAAAGATAGACAAAAAGGACTTTATAAAATACAAAAAGAATCGATACGAATATGAAGTCTTAATAGAGAATAAGAGAGAATTCAAGAGAAAATATGATATTAAAATAGTAGACAGGCCAACTATAGAAGAAATTATGCTAATTTATATCAAGGGAAAGAAGGATGAAAATGAGTAAAATAAAAGGATTAATTATAAAAGATTTATTGCAATTAAAAAGCTATAAAAGAACACTAATTGTGTTTATTGTTATATTCATAGCTACTTCTATGGTACAGGAGAATAGCAGAAATGTACTTACTATTATGCTGACATTAGGATTGGGAATGTTTAGTATAGCAACTTTTAGTTATGATGAAATGGCAAAAGCAGATAAATATATTTTAACATTACCACTCACTAAAAAAGAAGTGATATTAGCCAAATATATATTAGTAATAAGTAGTACAGTGATAGGGGCACTTTTAGGAAGCTTAGCAAGTATAATTTTATCATTAGTTATGAAAACAGAAGTGCCTAATTTCCTAGAATTATTTGAATTAGCGATTGGAAGTGTATTTGGAATTGGAATAGTAGAAGCGATTCAAATACCATTTATCTATAAATATGGAGCAGAAAAAGGAAGGATACAAATTTTTATTGCCATAGCAATTATAGCATTTTTGCTAGGAGGAATTGTTTGGATAGGAGAAAAATATAGTATTAACTTAATAGCAAATTCCACGATAAGTATGGCTATCAATTTCTTACCAATGTTTTTAGTAATAGCTATCATAGGTATGTATTTCATCTCTTATAAGATAGCGTATAAAATTTATTGTAAAAAAGAAATTTCTTAAAAGTGTTGACTTTCAAAAAAAGCTAAGATATATATAAGAAAAGGAGAAAACGTAGTATGAGAGCTACCATAAAAAGTATAGAACGAAAGAAAATACTAAATCGACAATACTTTAAAATAGTAATGCAAAGTCAAGGCAAAGACTATGTTGTATCAAATCCGTTAATAAGTGACCCTATTAATTCTAGGAAGCAAGTTTTTGGTCTACTAACAGCTTGTAATTGTTATGATATTATGAAACTAGGAAGAGAAATTCCAGTTCCACAAAAAGTAACAGGGTATTATATAGAAGACAGAGGCTATAAAATTTTAGAAAATGAGAAAGGACAATGGTTTTTATTCAATAAAAGTGCAGGAAGATATGCGTGTCAAAAAGCAGATGAACATACAAAAGAGTTAATAAGAAAAGCAGAAGAATATAATATTAGCAAAGTTACCAAAACAAGGGGAACCATTGAAAGTATAAAATCTACAAGTGGTGTTTTTCAAATGCTAATTCTAAATCAAAAAGGACCTAGCTCTTTTTTTACAACAGGTCAGGTATATTGGGGATTTGGAGAACCTATTAATATTGGAAACAATGCCACTGAAAGCCAAAAGTTAGAATCAGCAATCATGTTTACAAGTTTTATTACATCTTTATTGGATTTTTATGGAGAAGATGATTTATTGAAGATGGGTGGAAAAATTGAAACATATCCAGAAGTAGAAATAAGCTTAAATCATAGTAATAAGGTAAATTCTATTACCAATCCTGCCACAGGATTAGGAATTAAAATTGGACAAAGCTATGAAATGTTAGATACTTCTAGCATGCATAAAACTGAAAGAGAAGAATAAGATAAAAAAAGGAGGAATTGTATGGAAGAAAGATTAAAAATAATAGTAGAAAAGTGCCCTCAAAATCATAAATGCCCTGCTGTTAATGTGTGTCCAGTAGGAGCATTATCACAAGAGGGATTTAGTGCTCCTATAATTGATCATGATAAATGTATTAGGTGTGGGAAATGTTCTAATTTTTGTCCAAAGAAGGCTTTAGAACTATAAAATATAATAATAAGTCATTTTTTGGCTTATTATTTTTTGTTTATTTGCATATACTTAATTTAAAAAGTATGGTATAATCTTTTAGAGAAACAATAAATTTAAGGAGGAATCAAAAAGGAGGTAAAATGAAAAAGATATATATCATATTAACCCATACAGGAACTAATTTATCGAAATTAATAAAAAGTTATACCAAAGACGAATTTTCGCACGTATCCATTTCATTAGATCCAGAATTAAAACAGATGTATAGTTTTGGAAGACTACATCCATATAATCCTTTTTGGGCGGGATTTGTCCACGAAGAAATTAACAATGGAACATTTAAAAGATTTTATATGACAAAAACAAGAATATATTCCTTAGAGATAACAGAAAAGCAATATGAAATAATAAAAAATAGAATTCAAGAAATAAAAAAAGAAAAAGAACAATATACTTTTAATATATTAGGATTATTTGCCGCAGGATTTCATAAAAAAATAGCAATGAAAAAATCATTTTATTGTGCTGAATTTGTAAAACATCTAATGGATCAAGCCGAAATCAAAACAGAGTTACCAGAAGTAGCAAAACCAGAAGACTTTAAAAAGATAAAAAATCTCCAAGAAATATATGGTGGATTTTTAAGAAAATATAAATATGATGGCAACCTTACAGAAATGTAAGGTTTTTTTCTAATGGTTGTGTTATAATAGAAATGGTTAGGGGTCAAGTTTGACAATTTTAGTTTAATGACAAAGGAGAGAAACAAGAAAATGTCAAAAATATTAATTGTAGAAGATGATGAAAAATTAAGAGATGAATTAGAAATTTTTCTAAACCATAATGGATATCAAGCTAATTCACTGAAGAAGTTTGATAATACTATACAAGATATTTTAGAGGAACATCCAGATTTACTTTTATTAGATATTAATTTACCAAATGCAGACGGAGAGTATATTTGCAAAGAGATTAGAAAGCAGTCTAGTTTGCCAATTATTATTGTAACAAGTAGAGACAATGAGATAGATGAGTTGTTAAGTATCAATTATGGAGCTGACCATTATGTTACTAAACCTTTTAACATTCAAATTTTGCTAGCTAGAATTGCTTCTTTGCTTCGAAGGACTAATATTGATACAAGAAATCAGGAAAAAATAGATTGCAAAGAATTTATCTTAAATGTCGATAAGAGTACAATAGAAAAGGAAAATCAAACGATTGAATTGACCAAGAACGAGCTTAGGATTTTAAAATATTTAGTGCAAAACCGAGAAAAAATTGTTTCTAGAGAAGATATTATGAAGTGCTTATGGGATAGTGAAAGTTTTATTGATGATAATACTTTAACTGTAAACGTTACGAGACTAAGGAATAAACTAGATGAATTAAACCTAAAGGAACTCTTAGAAACGAAAAGAGGACAAGGATATTTATTAAAATAGTAAGGAGAATAGAATGCTTTTTAAGAATTTTTTAAAAGATAAGTTATTAACAATAAGTTTACTAATCTTTGGAATACTAACTGTGGAAATATTTTTATCAATTTATCCAATTGGAAACTTTATTAAAATTTATATGCCGATTGTGATATTAGGGTTCTATTTTATCAGTATCTTCATAGAGTATTTTCGAAAAAGAACATTTTATGAAAAACTATATCAAATGTTAAATCAATTAGAAGAAAAATACCTATTAATAGAATTAATAAAGGAACCTAGTTTTATCGAAGGCAAAATTTTAAAAGAGGTTTTACAAGAAACGAACAAATCAATGTTAGAAAATGTCAATCAATATAAGCATCTAACAGAGGATTACAAAGAATACATTGAGCTATGGATCCACGAAATCAAATTGCCATTAACAGCTAGCAAGTTAATAATAGAAAACAACAAAAATGCAACAACAAAAAACATTGATGAAGAATTGGATAAAGTAGAAAATTATATTGAACAAGCCTTGTTTTATGCAAGAAGTAACACAGTAGAAAAAGATTATTATATAAAAAAATGTATGTTAAGAGAAATCATTAATGAATGTGTCAAGAAAAATAAGAATGTGCTAATTCAAGAGAAAATAAGTATGAAGTTACACGATTTAGAAGCAGAAGTAAATACAGATAGCAAGTGGATTATTTTTATTCTAAATCAGTTAATTCAAAATAGTGTGAAATATCGAAAACAAGGAGGGAATTCAGCAATTGAGATATATGCTAAACCTGGAAAAGAAAATGTTATTTTATATATAAAAGATAATGGAATGGGAATTAAAAAAGGAGAAATTACAAGAGTTTTTGAAAAGGGATTTACAGGAACCAATGGAAGATTATTGAATAAAAAATCAACTGGAATCGGGTTATACTTGTGCAAAAAACTTTGCAGTAAGCTAGGAATAGCAATCGAATTAAATTCAATTCAGAAAGAAGGAACAGAAGTGAGGCTGATATTTCCTAAAAGTAGTTATATGAATATTAAATAACAAACTGTAAAATGCCTAGTAAAAGGGCATTTTTTAGTATCTTACAAAAATGTAAGAAAAATGTAAGAAAAATCGATGTTACTTTTTCGAAAAATGTTTTATACTTAAAATAAGAAAAAATGGCTAGTTTTGGGACAGGCACAGAACTAGCCAAAGTGGTTAGCTCTGTGCCTGTCCCAGAAGTAACCACAAAAAAAGAAAGGAGAAAAAACAATGGAAAAAGTCTTAGAAGTCAAAAATATTGAAAAGTACTATGGAACGAAAACAAATTTAAGTAAAGCAATTGATAATATTAGTTTTGAGGTAGATAAGGGAGAGTTTGTAGGAATCATGGGAGCTTCTGGAAGTGGAAAGACAACCTTGTTAAATTGTATTTCGACAATTGATAAAGTAACAGCAGGTCACATTATGATTAATGGAAAAGATATTACTAGGATAAAAGGAAATGGTTTAAATAGATTTAGAAGAGAGGAACTAGGTTTTATTTTTCAAGATTTTAATTTGCTAGATACTTTAACTGCTTACGAAAATATTGCATTAGCACTAACGATTCAAAAAGTAAATTCAAGGGAAATAGATAAAAGAGTGAAAGATATAGCCAAAAAGTTGGATATAACAGATATATTGAATAAATATCCTTATCAAGTGTCAGGAGGACAAAAACAAAGAATTGCATCTGCAAGAGCTATTATCACGAATCCTCAGTTAGTTTTAGCAGATGAGCCAACTCGGTGCATTAGATAGTAAATCAGCGAGACAATTATTAGAGACATTTGAATATTTAAACCAAAAATTAAATACAACTTTTTTAGTTGTTACTCACGATGCCTTCTCTGCGAGTTATGCTAATAGAATTATATTTATACGAGATGGAAAGATTTTTAATGAATTGATAAAAGGAAATGACACAAGAAAACAATTCTTTGAAAAAATAATTGAGGTACAAACGCTTCTTGGAGGTGACTTAAACGATGTTATTTAGGTTATCTTTTAAAAATATGAAGAAGAGTTTCAAAGATTATGCTATCTATTTTCTAACTTTAGTGTTAGGTGTAGCTATTTTCTATATGTTCAACTCATTAGACAGCCAGGAAGCTATGCTTACAGTATCAGAATCAGCAAGAGAACTTATTAAACTAATGATAAATATGCTTGGTATGGTATCTGTATTTGTAGCTGTTATATTAGGACTATTAATTGTATATGCCAACAACTTCCTAATTAATCGAAGAAAAAAAGAATTTGGAATTTATATGACACTTCGGAATGGGAAAAAGACAAATTTCTAAGATTATATTGCTAGAAACAATATTAGTAGGAATTATATCATTAGCAATAGGAATTGTGGTAGGAGTATTTGCTTCACAATTTATGTCTGTTTTAATTTCTAAATTATTTGAAGCAAATATGAGTGAATTTACCTTTGTATTTTCCCGGAAGTGCATGTGTAAAAACTTGTGTGTATTTTGCCATTATGTATGTAGCGGTAGCTATCTTTAATACCATTACAATTTCTAGATATAAGCTAATTAATTTGTTAACAGCCTTAAAGAAAAATGAAACAGTAAAAATTAAAAATCCATTTTTATGTATTACTATTTTTCTTCTAGCAAGTGGTATATTAGGCTATGCTTACTGGAAAGTAACAGGTGGTGTACAAACAATGGATACAGCAGATAAAATGTTGCCAGTTATCTTAATGGGAATTGTGTCTACTATTTTAATCTTTTGGTCATTGTCACGGATTTATCTTAAATTTGATTAAATCCATAAAAAAAATATATTTAAAAGAGACCAATATGTTTGTGTTAAGACAAATCAATAACAAAATCAATACAATGGTAATTAGCATAAGTGTTATTTGTTTGATGTTGTTTATGACAATTTCTATTTTATCCTCTAGTTTATCATTAAGGAATATGATGCAAAAAGACTTAAACGATATGACACCAGTTGATATTAATTTATATAAAACAGCTAATTTGCCAGAAAAAACAGTAAATGCCTATGGAAAAGAAATTACATATACACCAGAACAAATAGAAGATTCTAAAATAACAATACAAGAAACTTTTCAAAAAAATGGAATGGAGATGGAGGTATTAAAAGATGTAGTGGAAATTCCAATTTACGTAGACAATAATTTTACTTGGGAAAGTTTTTTTGGAGGATCCTTTGAAAAAATAAAAGCACAATATCCAATGCTTCTTTATGGTACGCCAGAGGAAATAATAAAGATAAGTGATTATAACAAAATAGCAAATCTTTATGGGATCAAACAATATGAATTAGAAGAAAATGAATACATTGTACTTTGTGATTTTGATAATATGAAAGAATTAAGAAATCAAGTCTTGGAAAAGGGAAGATCTCTTACTATTGCGGGAAAAGAATATAAGTCAAAATACCAAGACTGTCAAGAAGGATTTATTGTCATGGCAACCAATCATATCAATACAGGTATTATACTAGTACCAGATAATTGTCCCTTAACAGAAGAAAAGAAAGAGCGAACTTTTTTAGCTGCTAATTTTAATGCAACAACAGAAGAAGAAAAGCAAGAAATACACAAGTTATTTACAAACAGAGATGCTTCCAGTTTTGTACAAAAGTTATACGAACAAGGTATTACAATTGACGGAGTAAGTAAAATATCAATTGTAGAATCAAGTGTGGGATTGGCTACCATTATAACCTTTATTGCTATTTACTTAGGTGTTATTTTCCTAATTGCAAGTTCTGCTATTTTAGCACTAAAACAATTGACAGAAAGTTCAGATAATCGACAAAGATATCTTGTTTTAAGAAAAATTGGCTGTGACGAAAAGATGATAAACAAAGCATTGTTTAGACAAATTGGTATATTTTTTGCTATGCCACTTCTCTTAGCGATTATCCATTCCATTTTTGGTATTCAATTTGTATTATCCATGATGGCTGGTCTAGCAGATACAGAAGATTTATTACCTTCTATTGTAATAACAGTTCTTATAATAGGTGGTGTCTATGGAGCGTATTTTTTGGCGACTTATATAGGAAGTAAAAATATTATCAAGGAGGATTAAAAAATGGAAACCTTAAAAGAAAAAATGCCTGTCATTATGATAACAATTATAGCAATTGCAATATTAGGGGGATTCTTTTACTATTTTGAATATTATGAAGCTATTTATTATACTAGAATTGATAATACAAAAATAGAAAAGGTATCATCAGCAGATGAGATGAAATATCAATATACATTAGATAGCTATAATGATGAAGGAAAGAAAAAAGAAGTCACGTTTAAAACAAGTAGAGAATTAAGAGAAGATGCTTATTTATGTCTAGAAGTAAATGGAATGGGAGTTCATTCGTGGAAAGAGGTGCAATACAATGAACTTCCTGATAAAGTAAAAACAAATTATAATAATTAAGTAAATACCACAGAAAGTAAGGTGGTTTCAAATGAAAATAATAAAAAGAACAATTTTTATAGTAATACTTGTTTCAATTAGTATAGGATTATTAGTAATTGGAAGCGGTCATGATATGTATCAAGAGGCTTTGCAAGGAATGCCTCTTGATAAAAAAGTACAAAGCATTGAAAAGAAAGAAAACTATACGAAAATAGAAGAAGTACCCAAAATGTATATCAATGCAGTCATATCAGTAGAAGACCATCGCTTTTATAAACACAAGGGAATTGATATTGTTGCCATAGGAAGAGCAACTATAAATGATATTAAAGCAATGAAGTTTGTAGAGGGTGGTAGTACAATCACACAACAATTGGCTAAAAACATTTATTTTACCCAAGAAAAGAAGATTACTAGGAAAATAGCAGAAGTTTTTATGGCTTTTGAAATAGAAAAAAATTATAGTAAAGACGAAATTTTAGCATTATATTTAAATACAAGCTATTTTGGAGACGGCTATCAGACAGTAAAAGAAGCGTGTAGGCGGATATTTCAAAAAAGAATTAAAGCAAATGACAGATTATGAGTGTATTTTATTGGCAGGTATTCCAAATGCTCCATCGGTATATGCACCAACTGTAAACCCAGATTTGGCAAAACAAAGGCAAAAGCAGGTGATGAATAAGATGATTGAATATGGCTATTTAACAGAAAAAGAAGCGGATAGGATTGTAAGGCAAAAATAGTCAACCATTCTCATTTTTGGGCGATTGCTATATCATTTTTGACAATAAGTTTCGTGCAAAAACGGCAAGAAGACCGATTTCATTTTCCAGAGTGGATGTTTGCTGAAATTTGGCAGTATTGCAAAGTACTGGCTTCTGAAATTTGATTAAAGAATAATCAAGCACAAAAAAGAACTACCTAAACTGAAGTGGAACCCACTTTGGTGGACACGAAAAAAAGAACCTATATGGGACTACATTAATTTGTAGTCTCATATTTTTTATTTGATTTTAATCTAATTGTATTATAAAATAATAACCAATCTTTGACAATGTCTATATATTGTTCTAAAGATTTGATATCATTATTATAGAGAGTTTCCTTTTTTAAGATACCATGGAAACTTTCCATAGGTGAATCATCTATAGGAGTTCCTTTTCTGCTCATAGAAATTATTATTCCATTTGATTCACAAATTTCTTTATATTGAAAAGATGTGTATTGGAATCCTTGATCTGAATGTAAAATGACTCCTTGCACATTTTTTCTTTTTGATATAGCCTCATTTAAGGTCTCTATAACAATATTTAAATCATTCTTATTACTTATTTTATATGCTACAATTTTTCTATCATATAAATCTAAGATTGTTGATAAATATGCTCTTTTACCATTTAGTATTAAATATGTTATATCTGTTGTCCAAATTTTATTTGGAGCTTCTGTATTAAATTTCCTATTTACTAAATTTGGCTTTACATTTTCTTCGATTCGCTTATACGCCTGATTTTTAATTTTTCTTGTATATTTGGGTCTTAAATCATATTTTTTCATTATACGATAAACCTTTTTATGATTCATTATTAACCCCCATTTTTGGAGTAAGCCTTCCTCAATTCTTCTATATCCATATGTACCTTTAGACTCATCAAATATTTCTTTTATCAAAAGATTATCTGTAGTTCCTATTGATTTATATTTCCTAACCCAAGTTTCTACTGTTTTCCAACTCTCTATAAAGTATTTTTCAGCAATTTTCTTATACCCCAGATTAGAATTTAGATAATCTAAAACAACTTTTTCTCTAAAGTCATTATCATATTCCATAAATTTTTGACCTTTTTTTGCCATAAAAAATACACCTCCATTTAGTATTTTTACATAGGTTCTTTTTTCTATGTCTACTAAATGGGGTGCATTTCAAAACAGGTAGTTCTTTTTGTGCTTTAGGATTAGAGGGACGTTCTTCTAATCCATGCATATAATATAGAAAAAATAAAAAGGGAGTGTGACAAATGCAAAATAGGCAAGTAATAAAAGCTAGAAAATACTTATGTCGTTTTGATCAAATAGTAAAGCAAATGGCAGATCAAATGTTATCACCAGAAATAACAAATAGTATAACCATCAATTTTATTGAAAGTATGGTACCTCATCATGAGTCTGCTATTTATATGGCAGAAAACTTATTAGAATATACAACCTATCAACCATTACAAGAAATGGCTAAAAATATTATCAAAATGCAGACACAAGGAATAGAAGAAATGAGAGAAATCGCAAAAAATAGTTATGGTTTTCAAAATATGCCACAGGAAGTAAAAGGTTATATGGATAAATATTTTGAAATTGCAGAAAACATGATAGAAAAAATGAAAAATGCACCTAAATCAATTTATATTAATTTAAATTTTACCAATGAAATGATACCACATCATGAAGGAGCAATTGCAATGTGTGAAAATTTACTTAACTATCGTATTGATCCAAGGCTAAAATTGGTAGCTAATTCAATTATCCAAGAACAAAGCAAAGATGTTCAAGAGTTAAAAAAGATTCAAAGAAGATTGCTTGGCAGAAAATAGAAAGTAACCAAAGGCAATCTTTTCTCATACGATATACAAAAACGAGAGGAGAATCATTTATGGATTACGAATTAATGATGAATGGAAACGTAAAAATAGGACAAAAAGCACCTGACTTTGAAGGAATGTCAACCTTTGGAGAAATCAAACTAGAAGATTATCGAGGGAAATGGTTAGTGCTATTTTCACATCCAGGAGATTTTACTCCTGTATGTACCACAGAAATGATAGCTTTTACAAGAGTACATACTTATTTTAAAGACCTAAATGCGGAGTTATTAGGTTTAAGTGTGGACAGCAATAGTTCGCATTTGGCTTGGATGTATGATATTTATTGCAAGACAGGAATTAGAATATCTTTTCCAATTGTAGCTGATAGAAATGGGCAAATTGCTAGAAAATATGGGATGATTTCTAATGACATTAGCAATACAGAAACCGTAAGAAATGTGTTTATTATAGATGACAAGGGAATCATAAGAACGATTTTAATTTATCCACTAAATGTTGGACGTTTTATTCCAGAAATTATAAGAACGGTGCAAGCTCTGCAAATGGCTGATTGTAGCAAAGGCTCTACAGCAGCAAACTGGATGCCAGGTCAACCAGTAATCGTATCACCACCAAAAACCTTTAACCAATTAGAAGAAAGAAATGCAGAAATTCAAGAAAATAGAAATGGAATCAGTTGGTATTTAAGTTTTCAAGAACCACCAGAAAAATGTGTAGAAAACAAACAAAATTGCAAAGAATTGGAAGAAAAAAAGAATAAATAAGAGAAAATGCAAGAAAAATAAAAGAAAATAAAAAGTGAAACCAAAAAAATAGCAAAATAGATTGTTTGCTATTTTTTTGAAATTAACGTATAATACTAACCAATATTTAAAAGGAGAATAAATATGGACAAAACAATTGGTTTTATTGGAAGCGGAAATATGGCAAATGCAATGATGGGTGGAATTTTAAAAGCAAATCTAGTTTCATCCAATCAAGTAATTTGTTCTGATCCATCCAAAACAAAATTAGAAGACTTGCAAAGTCGTTATGGTGTTAGCATAACGACTAATAATTGTGAAGTAGCAAACAAAGCAGATATTTTGGTATTATCTGTAAAACCACAGTTTTATCCAGAAGTAATCAAAGAAATCAAAGCAAGTGTTAACGACAATACAATCATTGTCGTTATTGCTGCTGGGCAAAAAATAGCAACTATCAAAAAACTATTTGAAAAAGATATAAAAGTAGTTCGCGCAATGCCGAATACTCCAGCCTTGATAGGAGAAGGCATGGCAGCTTTAAGCCCATGCCCCATGGTACTACCCGAAGAACTAGATTTGATTTGTAATATTTTTAATAGTTTTGGAAAATGTGAAGTAATAGCAGAAAACTTAATGGATGTGGTAACAGGAGTAAGCGGTTCTTCTCCAGCTTTTATCTTCATGATAATTGAAGCAATGGCAGATGGAGCAGTATTAGAAGGAATGCCAAGAGATAAAGCCTATACCTTTGCAGCACAAGCAGTATTAGGTTCCGCCAAAATGGTATTAGAAACAGGAAAACATCCTGCTGAATTAAAAGATATGGTATGCTCACCAGGAGGTACAACAATTGCAGGAGTATCCATTTTAGAAGAAAATGGATTACGAGCTAGCTTAATAAAAGCCATTGAAACAGCAACTAAAAAGTCAAAAGACCTAGCAAAATAATATTAGAAATCAAAAGTAGGAAATCGGGTAATTAGAAAACAACCAATTTTCTACTTTTATTTGTTGTTTAAATATAAAGTGAAAAAGGAAGGAAAGAAAAAATGGAAGAAATAAAAGAAAATTTTTGGGAGAAAATAAAAGATAAAAAAAGAATTGTAGTAAAAGTAGGGTCTTCTACTTTAACTCATAAAGATACTGGAAACTTAAATTATACGCAATTAGAAAAATTAGTAAGAGCAATCAGTGATTTAAAAAATAGTGGAAAAGAAGTGATTTTAGTATCTTCAGGAGCTGTAGCCTGTCGGAAGAGAATCCTTAAAAATAGGAACGAGACCAAAAACAATGCCAGAAAAGCAAGCATGTGCAGCAGTAGGACAATGCAAATTAATGATGAACTATCATAAGCTATTTGCCGAATACGGACAAATTGCTTCACAAGTGTTATTAACAAAATATAGTATCGACCAGGAAAAATCTTATCATAATGTAAAAAATACATTCCAAGAATTATTGAATTATGGAAGTATTCCTATTGTAAATGAAAATGATGCCATAGCAACCGATGAAATTGAGTTTGGAGAAAATGATACTTTATCTGCCATTGTATCAGCCATCACAAATGCAGACTTATTAATTCTATTGACCGATATTGATGGGTTATATACAGATGACCCATTTCAAAACGAGAATGCTAAATTAATTGATGTAGTAACAAATGAAGTGAAACAAGAAGTATGTAAAATGGCAAAAAAATCAAGTGATAGTGATGTAGGAACAGGAGGAATGTATACAAAAGTGTTAGCAGCCAATATTATTAATCCATTAGGAATTGATATGATGATTGCCAGTGGAAAAGATCCTAACATTTTAAACAAAATGATAAATGGAGAAAAACATGGAACTTTATTTGTGGGAAGAAAAGAAAAAGAAGAAGAGGTTAGAGATTATTTAATTTCAAAATTAAGGAATAAGGAGTAGATAGAATGGAGAATTTAGAAGGAATTGGAAAAAAGGTAAAAGAAACTGCAAGAAAACTGAACAATATGAGTAGTAAAGAAAAAAATGTAGTACTAAGAAAAGTTGCACAAGAAATTTGTAATTATCAAAAAGAAATATTAGAAGCGAATGAAAGAGATATTGAAGAAGCAATAAAAAAGGGAATGAAAGATAGTTTAGTTGATAGACTAAAATTAAATGAAACTAGAATTCTAGACATGGCAAAAGGAATTGAAAAAATAGCAGACTTAAGTGACCCGGTAGGAGAAACAATAGAAGGAAAAACATTAGAAAATGGATTAGAAATTTTAAAAAGGAGAGTTCCTTTAGGTGTTATCGCTATTATTTATGAATCAAGACCAAATGTTACATTAGATGCTTTTGGACTATGTTTTAAGACAGGGAATGCAGTTATATTAAGAGGGGGATCTGATGCTATTCATACCAACATAGCAATTACTACTATTATAAAACAGACCTTAACAAATTTAGAAATAAACTCTAATTGTATTTATCTATTAGAAGATACATCAAGAGAAACAACTCTACAATTAATGAAACTAAATCAATATGTAGATGTATTAATTCCTAGAGGAGGAGCGGGATTAATCAAAACTGTAGTAGAGAACAGTACCATACCAGTAATTGAAACAGGAACGGGAAATTGCCACATCTATGTAGACGAATATGCTGATTTAGAAATGGCACTTTCCATTATTGAAAATGCTAAAACACAAAGGATAGGAGTATGCAATGCTTGTGAATCTCTAGTCATTCATAAAGCGATTGCCAAACAATTTATTCCTATGTTAGTAGAAACTTTAGCCAAAAAGCAAGTAGAAATAAGAGGCGATAAAGAAGCATGCGAAATTTCAAATAATATTCAACTAGCAACACAAGAAGATTGGGGAACTGAATATTTAGACCTTATCCTATCTTTAAAAATAGTAAATGATTTAGAGGAAGCCATTCAACATATCAATCAGTATAGTACAAAACATTCTGAAAGTATTATTACAAAAAATTATGAAAATGCAAGAAGATTTCTAAACGAAATTGATAGTAGTTGTGTGTATGTTAATAGTTCAACTCGTTTTACAGATGGAGGAGAATTTGGATTAGGTGCTGAAATTGGCATTAGCACACAAAAACTGCATGCTAGAGGACCAATGGGGTTAAAAGAATTAACGACAACCAAATATGTGATTTATGGAAATGGACAAATTCGATAATATTTTAAATATTTTAACAAAACTTGTACATACTAAATATAGAAAAATATTTAGGAGGAATAAAATGGAAGCCAATCAAAAAATCAATTGTACAGTAGAAAGCTGTAAATATAATAATCCAGAAAAGGCAAAATGTACATTAGAAGCCATTCATGTAGCTCCCATGAAAAATATTGATACCAAAAATGCAGATGAATCTATGTGTGCAAGTTACGAAAATGAACAGAAATAAAAGAAAGAAGATACCATATAAATAGTATGCTGTATCTTCTTCTCATTTTCTAATTAGGAATACTTGACAGATTAAAAAAATAGAAATACAATAACAAAAAAGAAGGAGGAAAGAATATGTTAGTAACAACAAAAGAAATGTTTGAAAAATCAATGAAAGAAGGATATGCCATAGGAGCATTCAATGTTAATAATATGGAAATTATACAAGCAATTGTAGATGCAGCAGCAGAAAGCAAATCACCTGTAATTTTACAAGCATCATCTAGTGCGATAAAATATGCAAGAATTAATTACTTAATGAAAATGGTGGAGGCAGCAGTAGAAGAACATCCAGAAGTGCCAATTGCCATTCATTTAGACCATGGACCAGATTTTGAAACCGCTAAAATGTGTATAGATAATGGATTTACATCTGTTATGATAGATGGTTCAAAATACGATTTTGAAGAAAATATAGCTTTAACCAAAAAAGTAGTAGACTATGCTCATAGCAAAGGAGTAGTAGTAGAAGCTGAACTTGGAAAATTAGCAGGAATCGAAGATGATGTAAATGTAGATGCAGCAGACGCTATGTATACAGACCCTGCTCAAGCACAAGAATTTGTAGAAAGAACAGGATGTGACTCTTTAGCTATTGCAATTGGAACTAGTCACGGAGCTTATAAATTTAAAGGAGAAGCAAAATTAAGATTTGACATCTTAAAAGAAATCAAAGAAAGAATACCAAATACTCCAATCGTATTACACGGAGCATCAACCGTAATACCAGAATTAGTAGAAATGTGTAATCAATATGGGGGAGATATACCAGGAGCAAAAGGAGTACCAGACGAAATATTACACGAAGCAAGTGTGTCAGGTGTATCAAAAATTAATGTAGATACAGACTTAAGACTAGCTATGACAGGAGGAATTAGAAAAGTATTTGCAGAAGAGCCAAATGCATTTGACCCTAGAAAATACTTAACACCTGCAAGAGAGCTAATCAAAGAAACCGTAAAACACAAAATGACAGAAGTTTTTGGTTCAAGCAACAGAATTTAGGGGAATTGGGGACGTTTCCTTTTGCTCCTTTTGGTGCATTTGGGGACACATCTTTATTAGAAATTACTTTAACTAAAAATAGTTATGCAACATATTATAAAATTTGCATAACTATTTTTAGTTTTTTTAATTTGAGTTTAGAAGATGTGTCCCCAAATGCACCAAAAGGAGCAAAAGGAAACGTCCCCAATTCCCCCTTGTCTCAAAAATTATTTTTTAAGTTAATAACAATTTGCCTTTGAGCATCTTTTTTTGCTAAATCTTGACGTTTATCATAAAGTTTTTTTCCTTTTCCAATTCCTAAATCTACTTTAACATGACTTCCTTTAAAATAAAGGCTAATTGGAACGAGGCTATATCCTTTTTGTTTGGTTAATCCAATTAATTTATTGATTTCTTTTTTATGTAATAATAATTTTCTATCACGCAAAGGATCTTTGTTAAAGATATTTCCATGTTCATAAGGACTGATATGCATACCACAAATAAAAACTTCGCCATTTTTAATATAGGCATAACAATCTTTTAAATTAACTTTTCCACTTCGAATGGATTTGATTTCTGTTCCACTTAAAACAATTCCTGTTTCCATTTTATCTTCTATATTGTAATTATGATAGGCTGTTGGATTTTTAGCAATTAATTTTGTATTCATTTAACATTACCTCGATTTTAAATTTTATTTATTATAACATATATTTTTCTATACAACAAGAAAAAGTTGTTAAAAGGAAATAACCTTTTAACAACCTTAAAATTAATCTCTTCCATTATAATCAGAAGAACGAAGTTGCATTGAATAATACCAAACTAAAGCCACGATTGCGATAGCAGCAATACCAATAATAAGCCAAGTCCATGCAGTTGCATTCATACCCATGAAAGTAGTATCTGTCGTAGCAGTTCTAGTTGCGGTGTAATTATTATTCATAGGATTTGTTCTAGTAGTATGCTCTCTATTATTATCATTTGTTGTCGCATTCATAACAGCATTTCCTATATTATTAGCACCTTGTTCCATTTTACCAGTAGCATCTTTAGACGCATTTGAAATATCTCTAGCAGCATCCTCTACAGCATTTTCAGCACCACCAACTACGTTTCTAACACCATCAGCAGCATCTTGTAATCCATTATTAGCAAAACATACAGAGAATGAGAAAATTCCAATAATAAGAACGCTACTAGCAATTAATAATTTTTTGTACATAAAATTATCCTCCTATTTTAAATTTCTAATAAAGCTTATTAGTTTTCATACATAATATGAAAATTAAATACTACTATTAGTATTAAGAAAAAACAGAAAATTATACATTTAAAAATATCAAAAAACTCTCAAAAATGAGAGTTTTTAACAATTTATTTGTTTAATCGAATTAAGATAGCAATTGCTAATAAGATTAAAAGAATACCAATTACGATTAATAGAATATTAAGAATGGTTCCTATTTCTAAGCTAGAATCTGAAGTCGAGTTAACATTGCTAACAGTAGTTGATGTATTCAATGGTGCATTATTAGAAGTGTTAGTATTGGAACTATTCGTGTTTGAATTTGTATTCGTATTTGTATTATTAGCAGTATTACTAATATTATTAGAATTGGTATTTTCTGAGGACGAATTTGTTGTGGAATTATCTTCAATTGTCAAGTCATCTGTCATATCTAAGTCAACAGCATAACAAAAATTAAATCCTAATAAAATTGCAATAATTGCTAAGATTAAAAAAATTTTTTTATTTTTCATTGCTTTCCCTCCATTTAAACCATTTTGGTTCAATCTTTTGTTCTTTAATATGATAACACAAAATATTAAAAATTGTCTAGTAGAAATTACAAATTCATCTAAAATTTACAAAATATATCTTCTCTAGGTGTAATTTCAAAAAAATAGTACATACTATAATCAAAAAAGAAAAGGTTGGTGATTAGAAATGATACAAATCAGACCAGTATCAGATTTACAAAAAGATTATGACAGTATCGAAAAAGAAGTTTTAAATGGAGAACAAACTATGTATTTGACTAAGAATGGTTATGGTTCTATGGTTATGATGAGCTTACAAAAGTATTCACAACTAACAGATAAGACAAGCATTAATTTGGCAGAAACAAATAATGAGAAAAAAGAACATATAGAAATTATTTCAAGACCTAGAAAAGTAATAGACGAAGATGATGAGTAATTTAAATGTTTTATGTAAAGAGATATTGAAAAAAGCTTCAATTTATGTTAAAATATAAGCAAGATACATGTAAATAATTAGTATGCCAATTGGCAAGGAGGAAGGACAACTATGCGAAAGGGATTAAATCAACGAGAAAAAATATCTTCTTATCGGGAGGTCGTAAATTCACGAAATAGTGATATGATGGTGGCTTGTGAAAAAGCGGTGCAAATACTACAAAACAATGATTGGAGGGCGTTAACAAACTCTTCAAGAGCTGTGTTTGAAGTAGAAAATGTAGCATTTGTAGACTGCAAAGTATGTGTGCTAAATTATAATGGAACAATTATGGCAAGTTTGTTTGGGAGGAAATCCCCTCAAAGCCTGTATAATGATTTTCATATTGATTTAAGTACACACCCGAGGATAACAGAAGAGTTTCTGCAAAAGCAATATCTCAAGCAGGAAGAGGAATAGAGGTCGCAATTTGCGACCTCCTAAATTTTATAATTCAATTTTAGGCTGATATTTTTCAAGCCACATATTCACTTAAAAAGGTAATAAAATATATGGCGAATTTTTATTAAAAATGTATTGACTTTACAGAACAAATGTTTTAAAATGATATCAAATCTAAATTAGGATGTGATATTAATGAAAAATAATAATATCGTACCAAAAAATAAAGAATTAAATGTAGTAAAATATGAAATAGAAAATATTAAAAACTTAATTTATACAATAAGAGGAAGGCAAGTAATGTTAGATAGTGACGTTGCAAAGTTATATAATTGTGAAACCAAGTATGTAAATCGTGTAGTAAAAAGAAATATTGAAAGATTTCCAGAAGAATTTTGTTTCCAGTTAACCGAAAATGAATTTCAACTTTTAAGGTGCCAATTTGTCACCTTAAAAAGTAATGGAAGAGGACAACATAGAAAATATATGCCATATGTATTTACAGAACAAGGAATAGCAATGCTTTCAGCATTATTAAAAAGTGATATTGCAGTTAGTGTTAGTATTCAAATTATGAAAGCATTTATCGAAATGAGAAATTTTCTATTTTATAATGGACAAGTATTTCAAGAAATAAATACTATGAAAAGCAAATTACTAGAACATGATGAAAAATTTGATATAGTATTTGATGAGTTACAGAACAAAAAAGAAGGAGAATTTAATCAAAAAATATTTTTTGATGGACAAATTTATGATAGCTACAGTTTAATAATTGATATAAAAAAAACTACTAAAAATAAAATTTTAATTATAGATAATTACATAGATGATAGTATTTTAAAAATGTTAGCCAAGAAAAATAAAGATGTAGAAGCTGTTATACTAACATCACAAAATAGTAATATAAGTAGATTAGATATTAATAAATTCAACAAACAATATCCAAGTTTAAAAATTGCATATACAAATAAATTTCATGATAGATTTATAATAATAGACAATAAAGAATTGTATCACTGTGGAGCATCATTAAAAGATTTAGGAAAGAAATGTTTTGCAATTAATAAAATGAATGATGTAAATTTTATTAAAAATGTTGAAAAAGGTATTATATCATGATACAGAAGTGTTAATGAAGGCCAGATGTGAAAGACATCAAGGATTAGTATCAAATGGAGCTTTTGATGATTTTGAAACATTTACGAAATTATCAGAGAAATGTAAGGGATTTAAAATTAATGACAATGAATTAATAGTTGATACTACAGATTTTTTTAATATTAATATCGATGAGATAATAATTTGAGTGTAAGGAATATGTTAAATAAAAGATGTCTTTTTTGAATTTTCCCATAAGTTGAGGAACAGTCATGGGATGTCAGAAAAAGACATACATCAATTTTGCTAGAAGCTGTAAAGATTACTTAGAAATGGCAAATCGCAATTTTTGACAAAAATGAAATAAAGTAACAGAAAAATAAATTTATCAATGTAATTATCTATATAAAATACTTATGAAAGGAAAAATAAAATGGAAAAATTTGAATTACTCGATAATGAAGACTGGAGTGGCTATTCTTTTCATATATTTTTGGAAAAAGAATTTTTTGAAATAGAATTTGCTCCTATTACAATTTTTTACGGTGATAATGGTTCTGGAAAGTCAACATTACTTAATATTATAACTGAAACAATTAATAAGGACAAAAAAGTAATTAGCAGAAGAAAGCCATTAGTTAAATCCGATTACTTTGATATGTATACAACTAAATGTAAATATTATTTAGAAAATAATATTCCTTTAGGAAGTAAAATTATTTTTAGTGAAGATATATTTGAAAATATTCTATCTAAACGAATAGAAAATCAAGAAAAGAATAATCAAAGGAAAGAATTAGAAAAACAATATATGCAATATAATATAATCCTATTAACTATTCTTCTTTAGAAGATTTAAGCATTTCAGTCGAAACTAGAAATAAAACACAAAGTAAATTTATAAAAAGTAGAATAGAAGAAAATGCAAGAGAATTTTCTAATGGACAAACAGCATTAGAATTTTTTGATAAAGAATTAAAGGAAGATAGCTTATATTTACTAGATGAACCAGAAAATAGTTTGTCACCAAAGTTTCAAATTGAATTGATACAGTTAATATCAGAATTAAGTCGATTTTTCAAATGTCAATTTATAATAGCAACACATTCTCCATTTTTGCTATCTATACCAAATGCTAAAATATATGATTTAGATTCAATTCCTGTTGCAACAAAAAAATGGTATGAATTAGAAAATATGAAAATACATTATAATTTTTTTAAAGAACATAAAAGCAAATTTGATATTTAATGTTTTATAATATGAAAGGAGGTTTTTAGTGGAAAATAATAAATTAGAAACAATATCAAATCTTTTTGAAGACAGTGAGATAAGAAGTGCTTGGGATAGTGAAAAGGAAGAATATTATTTTAGTGTTGTAGATGTTATTGGAGCATTAACTAACAGCAATATTCCAAGAAACTATTGGAGTGATTTAAAAAGAAAATTAAAACAAGAAGGAAGTCAACTGCACGATATTTTCGTGCAGTTGAAAATGAAAGCCACAGATGGTAAAATGCGTGAAACAGATACATTAGATACAAAAGGAATATTAAGATTGATTGAATCAATACCAAGTCCAAAAGCAGAGCCTTTTAAATTATGGCTTGCAAAAATGGGAAATGAAAGAATAGATGAGATTTTTAATCCAGAAAAAGATTATAAAAATATTAGAAAAGAATCATTAAGAGATAATATGACAGATATTGAAGTAGCATTAACAGATTTAGGAGAAATAGCGACAAGAGAACTTGCAAAAGAACATAGACCTTATGGATTAAAAGCAAATAGAGAAGTAGCAAAAATGGGTGGTCATACAGCAAAAGTTGCACGAGAAGATTTAGAAAAGAATTTAGGTAAAACAGTTATTAGCAATTCAAATACATTAGATTATAAATATTTAAAGACAGATAATTTAGATAGTAACAAAATATTGAAAGAAGGAAAAATGATGAATTATAGTTATATTATGGGAATTAGCAATATAGATAAATTACAAGAAAATAATTTTGAAATAAAACCCTATGGAAATAATTATGGAATTTCATTTTCGAGTGATAAAATAGAAATGTTTGAGAATTTTATTTTTGAGACATTACAAAATGGATTTTGGAACGAATATTTAGGCAAGGAAAAAGTTTTTATTTTTAAATTTAATGATGGAAAAATTAGAAGATATGTTTTAAGTAAAGATAATGAAAAAGAAATACTTGATTTGTGTCAAGAATTTGCAGATTGTAAGTTTGAGTCTATCAATAAAATGTTAAGGGACAATAATTTTTATACAGAAACATATTTTAAAAAGTAATTTTATATAAAACAAGGGGAAAATAGGTGCAATTTACAAGAATTTATCCCCTTGTTTTTTACCAGTTTGTTATTGAGAAATGGCTAAAAATATTACTTTAATAAGAAATTTCGTTAAAAACATATTTCCTTAAATTATCCAAAATGTGTTCTAGTCAAAAATTCATTAAACTATTGATTTTTAGTAAATTAGAAAGTATAATCTCAATAACAAAAAGATTAGATAGAATATTTTACAACTCAATTTTAGGCTGATATTTCTCAAGCCACATATTTACCTGACAAAGGTAAGCCATAAGTTGAGGACCAGTCATCAACTGACCAAACCAAGGACGAGAAAAAGCCTTGCCATCCGTATTCAAAATATCTAAAATAAAATCGCGATTTAACAAATTATTAATAGGTGCATTTTTATCTTTCATAATATCAGTAAGCATACCTTTAACTTTAGCCAAATAAGTAGGATTATGTGTTTTAGGATATGGGGATTTTTTTCTATCTACAATTTCAGCAGGTAAAAAATCTCTTGCCACATAACGAAGCAATCCTTTTTCTCTACCACCAAAAGCCTTAATTTCCCAAGGAATATTCCAAACATATTCAGCTAATCGATAATCGCAAAAAGGAACACGAATTTCAAAACCATTATACATAGCCATTCTATCAGAACGGTCTAGCAAAGTTTGCATGAACCAATTTAAAGTCAAATGTGAAATCTTTCTTTTTTCAGCAGTTTCTTTTGAATCGCTTTCCAGAATTTCCATTTCAGCTAAACTTTCCTGATAGCGAAAATCAACATACTCTTTTAGGTTTACTTTTTTACCGATAGAAGGATTTAATAAGTCTTGCCTTTCAGACAAAGCGATTGACCAAGGAAAAGTATTACTAGTTAAGCTATCAACACGGAAAAACCATGGATAACCACCAAAAATTTCATCAGCACATTCACCAGTTAAAGAGACTGTCATTTCATCTTTTACATTTTTACAAAATAGAAGCAAAGAAGAGTCAATATCAGCCATACCAGGCATATCTCTAGCAATCATGGCATCTTCTAGATAAGAAGCTAGTTCAGGGGTATCAATTACGATTTTATGATGATTGGTATGTAAATTCTTGTTCATTAAATCGATGTAGTAATTATCGGAATTGGGCTGAAAATCACTTTTAACAAAATTTTTATCATTATCTACATAATCAATAGAATAGGTATCTAAAGGTGGTAGACCTTGTTTTTTACAATAATCAGCAGCAAATTTAGTAATAATACTAGAATCTAATCCGCCTGAAAGAAAAGTACATAAAGGCACATCAGAAACTAATTGACGAGTAATAGAATCCTCCAATAAAAATTTTAATTTTTCACAGGTTTGTGCAAAGCTATCAGTATGTTTTTTAGAAGTTAGCTTCCAATATCTTTCTAAATGCAAACCAGAGGAATTAAAAATCGCAAAATGAGCAGGTTTTATTTCAAAAATATTTTTAAAGATAGTAGTTCCTGGTGTATGAGCTGGACCAATTCCAAACATTTCACAAATACCTTGTTCATCCATTTCTTTTGTAATACCAGGATATTTAAAAATAGCTTTCAATTCAGAAGAAAAAACAATAGTATTATTTTTTATAGTATAAAATAAAGGTTTTACACCAAAATGGTCACGAGCTAAAAATAGTTCTTGTTTTTTATTATTCCAAATAGCAAAAGAAAAAATACCATTTAAATGATGAACCACATCATTGCCATAATGAATGTAACTTTTTAAAAGAATTTCTGTATCACAATGTCCTTCAAAGGTAAAACCATTTTCTTCTAATTCTTTTCGCAGTTCTTTTGTATTATAAATTTGTCCATTATAGCAAATAACAAATTCACCATAGGAATATTTTTCAACCATAGGTTGCTTGCCACCTTTAGGGTCAATTACAATTAATCGTTTATGTCCTAATGATACATGCTCATTTATGTAATAACCATCTTCATCTGGTCCTCTTTTAGATAAAGATTGATTCATTTTTTCAATCACACTTTTATCTGATGTTACCTTTTTTTTAAAATTAGAAAATCCTACAAAACCACACATAATAGCCTCCCAATTTATTTTTAATTATTTCTTATATAATAAACTTATATAAAACAAAAATTATAATCATTTCTATTGTATGCAAAAAAGTAAATAAAATTTATTGATTTTCTAAAAAAATTATAGTAAACTAAATAAGAAGAAAAAAGGATGGGATAAAAATGAAAATAAAAAATGCAATCAAACACTTCAAACTAATTACACACCACAAATGGGTCGTTTTTAAACTATGTTGTAAAGTAGGAGAGCCTTGGAGGGGATTACTACATGACATGTCAAAATATTCACCAACTGAATTTGGTGAAAGTATGAAGTATTATGTGGGAACACATTCTCCTATAACAGAAGCAAAAAAAGAGAGAGGATATTCAGAAGCGTGGTTACATCATAAAGGGAGAAACAAGCATCATCTTGAATATTGGGTAGATGACTATGCACCAAAAAAAACACCTATTATGCCATATCCTTATGCTGCTGAAATGATTTGTGACAAATTAGCAGCAGGTATTGTCTACGAAGGGAAAAATTGGACAAAGGAATTTGAATTATCTTATTGGAAAACAAGAGAAAAAGAAAAAGTAAAGATGAATCCTAAAATTAGAGATTTTATAACAGCTGTTATGACACAAGTAGCAGAACAAGATATCGATAAAACACTAACAAAGGAAAATATTAGACAGTTATACAAAAAATATTGTGAATCCTAAAAAACAACTCTTGACAAAATAGGAAAATACTTGTATAATCTTATAGTGACTAAAAATGAAAAAATAGAAACAGATATATATACCTATATCTAAAAGCAAGGGGGGAATTAAAATGGCACAACCAAAAAGAAGATGGTCAAAAGCAAGAACGCATTCAAAAAGATCAACATGGAAAAAAGAAAATCCAACACTTTCAAGCTGCCCACATTGCCATGAACCAGTAATGCCACATAGAGTTTGCAAAAATTGTGGATATTACGATGGAAAAGAAGTAGTAGCTAAAAAAGAAAATGCATAAGAATTTTGAATAGCACTTATATCGTTTGATGTAGGTGTTGTTTTGCATTTTGGGAATAATTTTTTAACCTTTTAGGTTGTATTTTCATGCTTGACAAACCAATTTTGTTGTAATAAAATAATGAAAAATGACAAAGTGTCACAAGACAGAGGTGATAGACAAAATGCCAAAAGAAACTTTTTATCATTTAAGTACAGAAAAAAGAGAAAAAGTAGAAAAAGCATTAGAAAAAGAGTTAGGAAGAACAACCTTTGAAAAAGCATCAATTAGCAAAATTGTAGAAGAAGCAAATATTCCAAGAGGAAGCTTTTATCAATATTTTGAGGACAAGGAAGATGCTATTAAGTATGTTATGGAGAAATATATCATACTAGAAAAAGAAACTGTTAAAAAAATATTAAAGGAAACAAAAGGAAATATTTTTGAGGCATCTTTAAAAATATTTGATTATATTACAACAAAACTTCAAGGCAATTTAAAAACAAATTTCTATAAAAATATTATACATGAGCTGAAAAATAGTAATGTAAATATATTTAATGATGTGGAAGAAATGGAAGAACTGATTGATACAAATATTTTAAATATTCAAGAGCCAAGCGAATTAAATTATATCATAAAAATAATAATAGCATTAACAAGAACTGCTAGTATGAAAGCTAACACAGAAATCTTATCAATAGAGGAAGCAAAAAAAGAATTAGAAAAGCAAATCGAAATTCTAAAAAGAGGAATGGAAAAGTAAGAAGGGAGAATTTAAATGGAGAAATTTTTGAAAAAATCAAGTTGGACAGATATTATTGTATCATTTTTATTTATTATACTAGGTATCACTTTAATAGCGAAACCAGATGTTATCATGTCAATGATATCTATTTTATTAGGAACAATGGCTATCATTATGGGATTATTAAAAGGCCTTGACTATTTTGCCTCTGGAAAGACCGACAATTATTTGCTAGCTATTGCAATTGTTGCTGTTATAGCAGGTGTTATCATCATGTTTTGTGCAGATATTATTGCATCAGTATTTCGAATATTGATTGCACTTTGGATTATTTACAGTGGAATTGTTAATTTACAAACAACGATTGTATGGAAAGATTACAAATCTAGATTGTGGCTATTAACATTAATATTAGCGATTGTTACTATTTTAGCAGGAGTTTATATTTTAATGAATAATGGTGCTATGCTACAAATTATTGGTGGAATTATAATGATATATGGAATTGTTGACATCATAGAAAGTGCTATTTTTATAAAAAGAATTGATAATTATTTAGATTAAATATATAAAAAAAGAACTTCTATAAAAGGAGGTTCTTTTTTTGTGTCATTTTGTAGAAATAGTTCATATTATGTTAGTAAAAGGAGGAAGAAAAATGTTTAGAAGAAAATGTTATTGTATGAACAATAGTTATAACAATTCATGTGAATTACAAAATGACATGATGGAAAAACAATGCAATGATGTAGTTTCTTATGAAGAATATACAAATAGCTGTGATTGCGGATTTGATGAAGAATATAATATGTTTCCAGAAAATCCAATGTTAGCACAAAGCTATGTACCAATTCAATATATGGATAAAACATTTAAACCATGTGTTGGTTTAAAAATGGGAACTATTTTCCCAGAATTAGTAAGTCCTTATGTTCCAGGTCAATCTATGGAAGAAATTAACTATATCAGAGAAACTAATAAAATTGGAAAGGGGTGTAATCAATGTCGTTAGAAGAAAGTAGAAATTGTGGATGTGAATGTACATGTAACTGTGAAGTAGAAAGAACAGTAGATTGTGATGCAAGAAGAGAAATGATAGAGCAAATTAGATGCTATGATTTTGCTATTACAGAATTGGCTTTATATTTAGATACTCATCCAGAAGATGAAAAAGCACTTTGTTTGCATAGAAAATATTGCAAACAAGCAAAAGAATTAAAAGATAAATATCAAAAAGTATATGGACCACTAACCATTCATTACCCTTGTAACAAGTGGAGATGGCTAGAAGAACCATGGCCATGGGAAAGGGGGAATTTCTAATGTGGACTTATAACAAAACATTACAATATCCAATTAACATTAAGTGTCCAGATCCAAGACTTGCTAAAGTAATCATATCACAATATGGAGGACCAGATGGTGAACTTGCTGCTTCTTTAAGATATTTATCACAAAGATTTGGTATGCCAGACCAAAAAGCAAAGGCTATCTTAAATGACATAGGAACTGAAGAACTAGCGCACCTTGAGATGGTAGGAACCATTGTACACCAATTAACAGATGGAGCATCTATTGAAGAAATTGAAAAAGCAGGATTAGCACCATATTATACAGACCATGGAGTAGATGTATATCCAGCATCAGCAGCAGGAGTACCTTTTACAGCAGCCTATATTGCTTGTAAAGGTGACCCAATTGCAAACTTACAAGAAGACTTAGCAGCAGAACAAAAAGCAAGAGCAACTTATGAAAAATTAATCGACCTTTGTCGTGATAATCCAGATGTCTTAGATCCATTAAGATATTTAAGAGAAAGAGAAGTCGTTCACTTCCAAAGATTTGGAGAAGCACTTCGAGGTGTTCAAGATAAATTAGCTGAAAGAAAGTTTTATATGAATGATATGAAATCATGTGACTAATAAAATGAGACAATTGGGGACAGTCCCTAATTGTCTCATTCGCAGTATTTAAGATGTCATTTTATATGCTATCCAAGCTAAAAATCTAAGTAAACAAGATATAACAAGAAGTATAATAAGTGCAAATAAAGAAAAAGCATAACAAAGAACAAATATGTTTAAACAATTAATCCAAAGAAGACTAGAAGCAGATTGAAAGTCCCTTGTAATATTAATTACTTCTTTAGGCTCACCATAATTGTCGACCTCAGCGGTAACAGTTGCAGAATCTTCAGACAAATCGAAACATAAATAATTAGTAACATTATCATAAGTTTGAATATGCAAATTATAATCTGTATCAAAATCTTTCGATTCAATCATATAGTTTGCCTCTTTTTCAAGATTTTTGTAGCTATCTTCTGAATAACGAGTAAGCTTTTCCCAACCATTATTTATCATGAGTTTTGGGACAACCCAGAATATGAAAATGACAAAGAAAAAGAAGAGAAAGGAAATAAAACATCCTTTAAAACTCCATAATTTTCTCCAAATATTACATATTTTATCGTACATATGATTTCTCCTTTCTTCTAATAAGAAGTGTTGATAGGTTACTATATGTCAAACTTAAGCACTGCCAACTTAAGTATACAAAGGATAATTATAAAATTTTTTAAATTATATCATAGTTTAAGCAGTATTTCAATAGGTGGACATAAAAGATTGACAAGTGATAACTTTTTTGTTAGAATATCAATATGGAAGAGAATAATGAATTTTAAAGATAAAATAAAACCTAATTATATAATAAAAGCATAAGAGAAATTTTTATCTCCTATGCTTTTTAAGTTTATACTAAAAACAAGTATTGCATATATTTTCCAAACGATTCATAATAGCAATTCCTAAACCTTCTTTTTTAACACCTTCTATGAAAATCATATCAGGAGAAAAAGAAGAAGCCTTTCGCAAACAAGAAAAAAGATTTTTAGAATAATCTTCTAACGAATTTTTAGAAGCAACTGTTATCACATTAGCAAAAGGATAAAAACCTGCATTCTCTTCACAGCAAACAATAACAGAATTTGCATATTTTTGAGTCAAATCGATTATTTTGTCTATCATTTCTTGATTATTATCATGGTAAATTAAAGTAGCACTATGGTCTAGTTGATAATGTTTCAAATTAGAACTTGGTAAAATATCATTTTTACTTTCTTCTAACACAACATTTCCAGCAACAGCCTTTATCTGTTCAGGTGTAATGCTACCAGGTCTTACTATATGAGGAATATCTTCTATAACTCTTACAATTGTTGATTCCATTCCAATCTTACTTTCACCACCATCAATGGCATAGTCAACACAATCAGAAAATTCATTTATAATATCTTTCAAATTTGTTCCGCTCAATTTGCCAGAAACATTAGCACTAGGAGTAGCAAGAGGAACTCCAGCCAATTCTACTAATTTTTTAGCAATTTTACCACTTGGCATACGAATTCCAACTAAATCTGAGCTAGCTGTTACGATATCAGGGACCTTTTTATTTTTCTTCAAGATAATTGTAAAAGGTCCAGGGAGGAAAGCTTCCATTAATTGATATTCAAGAGGAGAAATATCTTGGGTTACACTTTCAATCATTGCCATATCACTTACTAACAAATTAATTGGATTTTTTTTCTCTCTTTTTTTAGCTTGATAAATTTTAGCAACTGCTTTTTCATCTAATCCATTGCTTCCAATTCCGTAAACGGTTTCAGTAGGAAATAAGCATAATTTACCATTTCGAATGCCACAAGCAAATTCTTCTAATTTATTTTTATCAATTTGATTAGTACCATCTAAAATTTCCATAACGACCTCCAATTTAATGGTTCTATTATAACAGAAATTTGTTTAAAATACTAGCATTTGGTAGAAAAATATAATAAAATAGGTCATAGAAGAAAGGATGACATCAAAAATGAAACAAAAAATAAAAAATAAATTATTGGAATTAGCAGACCCAAAATACAAAGAATTTCATAGTGGATTATGTCCAGGAATTAAAAATATAATAGGGGTACGAGTACCAGTTTTAAGAAATTACGCCAAAGAATTAGCTAAAAACTATGAAATAGAAGAATTATTAAAACAAATAGACAATGAATATTATGAAGAAATTATGCTACAAGGAATGCTAATAGGATTGGAAAAAGGAGAATTTGAAGCCATACAAAAACATATTGAAACTTTTGTGCCTAAAATTGACAACTGGGCTATTTGTGATGTGTTTTGTGCAGGATTAAAAATTACCAAAAAACACAAAAAAGAAATGTGGGATTTAATACAAAAATATTTAACAGCAAAACAAGAATTTGAACTTCGATTTGCTATTGTCATGATATTAGATTTTTATATTGAAGAAGATTACATTGAAAGAAATTTTAAAATTTTTGATAGTGTTTCAAGTGATGCTTATTATGTACAAATGGCAATTGCTTGGGCAATATCAATTTGTCTAATTAAATTCTATGATGAAACAGTTCAATATTTAAAAACAACGACAGCTCTAGATGATTTTACTTACAATAAAGCGATACAAAAGGCAAGAGAATCCTATCGAATAACAGATAGGCAAAAAGAATACCTAAAAAAGATGAAGAGGGTCTAGTAAAAAACTAGACCCTCTTGGAGTTTGGTTAATCGTTACATTTAAAATCCGTGACATGGACAACAATGAAATCCCTGATTATCCAGCTCGTTTTGGATTGCCGCCGCTCTTTCAAAAATTTTGATAGAAGTATCTGTTAAGGCATACCCGCCATCTGTTTCTTTCAAAAGATCAGCTTCTAAAGCCTGTTCAATCCGCTCTTCTGTCAGCCAATAATCGCCGCCATACAGCACCTGAGGAAACTCAGGATTTGCTTTTCTTACTTCCTCCTGTGCTTCGAAATCAGTAGCCAATGAACCAAGCTGTTCATTGAGACTTGTTAAGATATTATGCATAATATCTTCTGAAACACCAAAATCCTTAGCTGCTGGAAACAAAGTGAATCCACATCCTCTTAATCTAACATCGTTTAACCGTAACATATCTGTTACCTCCTTATAATTTTTATATGCACAGTATTGTACATAACTTAATTATAACACAATATTTTACATAAAGCAATTTTGAGCAATTTTTATTCATATAAAAGTTTACAAAAACAGAAAAAAGTATTTGCTAAATGAAAGATTTGTGATATAGTAAAAACGTTCTAAGAATAATTACGAGAGAGAAAGGAAGAAGAAATGGAAGAAGAAATAAAAAAAGTAAAAAGAAAAGGCAAAAGAATGGCGAAAGAAGAAATGGAAAAAAAGAAAAAAATAATAACTAGAACTTTTTTTACCATATTAGCTATTTTAGTAATCATATTTGTTGCGCTAATCATAAATGATTACATTATATTAGACAAAAACAAGAAAACGAATTTAGTGATTAACAACAAAAATGTTACATCAAATCTAAAAAATGATGTACTAATAGAAGATAATATTATTTATCTTTCTAAATCAGATGTTGCTAATTTTTTTGACAAATATATTTATAATGAGAAAAAATCCAATCAAATTATTACAACTTATGACAAAAAAATAGCAGAAATAGGATTTGAAGAAAACAATATTACTATTAATGGTTCTGAAAAGAAAATTTATGCACATGCCATCAAAAAAGAAAATACAGAATATTTACCTATTTCTGAAATGAAAGATGTTTATGATATCGAAATTCAAAATATAGAAAACACAAAAGTCGTTACGATGGATTCTCTTGACAAAGAACAAAAAAGAGCGATTGTATCTTCTAATTTACCAGTTAAGTCTTCTACCAAGATAATTGCTAAAACAGTGGATAGAATCAAAAAAGGAGAAAGTGTTATTGTTGTATCAACTGATAAAGGATATGCTAAAATTAGAACGGGAAATGGAAAATTAGGATATGTAAAAGCAGACAAATTGGAAAACGAATATGTTGTTCGTGAAAAAATGGAAGAAGAAAAACAAATTGAAGGAAAAATTAATTTAACTTGGGACTATTATTCTTCTGTTGGTTCGGCACCAGATAGAAATGGGACAACTATAGAAGGTGTTAACGTAGTATCACCTGCCTTTTTCTACTTAGACGAAAAAGGTAATTTCAAAGAAAATGTAGGGGATAAAGGAGAGGCATATATTAAATGGGCTCATTCCAATGGCTACAAAGTATGGCCAATGATTTCTAATGCGGAAGCGGCAAGCAAAAGTTTAGCTATTACATCTAGCATTATGAACAGCTATGAAAAAAGACAAAAGCTAATTGAAAACATAGTAAAAGTTTGTGTTAAATATGAATTAGATGGAATTAATATAGATTTTGAAAATATGAAACAAGAAGATAAAGATGTGTTTTCAAGATTTATTATCGAATTAACACCTAGACTAAAAGAAATGGGAAAGGTCACTTCTGTTGATGTAACAGCACCAGATGGTGGAGAAACATGGTCTATGTGCTTTGATAGACATGTAATAGGTGATGTAGCAGATTACATTATATTTATGGCATATGATGAATATGGAGTATCTAGTACAAAACCAGGAACGACAGCAGGATATGATTGGGTTAAATTGAGTTTGAACAAATTCTTACAAACAGAAGAAATTGATTCTGACAAAATTATTTTAGCTGTTCCTTTTTACACAAGGGTTTGGACAACAAATGAAGAAGGAAAATCAACTAGCAATACAGTTGCTATGAAAAATATTAATAAAGTAATTCCAGATGGTGTAGAAAAACGATGGAATGACACCTTAAAACAAAATTATGTAGAATATATAGAAGAGGGAAGGAAAAAGCAAATCTGGATAGAAGATAAGGATTCCTTAAAAGCCAAAATTTCATTAATCAACGAAAATAAGTTGGCAGGTATTGGTTCTTGGCAAAAAGGAATGGAATCCGATGATGTTTGGGATATGATAAAAGGAGAATTAGGATTATAATTTTCGATAATAAATTTTATAGATAAAATTAATAACTGTGAAATTCGACAAAGGCTAACAAAAAACGGCTAATAAAAAACAAAAAAACCTAGAAAACTGCTTGACAATGCTGAAATTGATAGATATAATACTTAAAAAAGCACATGTTGGAGGTATTAAAAGTACAGATGCAAAATGGAAATATATATTACACAACTGATCAATATTATAATTTAACTGATGAACAAGTTGTATCTCTAATTAAAGAAGGGGACGAAAAAGCACTATCATACTTGCTAGAAAAATACAAAAATCTAGTTAATGTAAAAGTAGGAAAGTATTTTATCATAGGAGCAGAAAAAGAAGACATCATACAAGAAGGAATGATTGGACTATTTAAGGCCATCAAAAGCTTTAATGAAGAAAAGCAAAATTCATTTAAAACATTTGCTAATATCTGTATCGAAAGACAATTAATAACAGCTATTAAAAGTTCTAACAGACAAAAGCATATGCCCTTGAATTCTTATCTATCTTTAAACACCTCAGCCTATGACAATAATGAAGATGACAGTGTAGAATTAATTGATACCTTTAATAGTAAAATGATAGAAGACCCATTAGAAACTGTTATGAAAAAAGAATATTATACAGAAATAGAAACAGCGGTTAACAAAAACTTAAGCAAATTTGAAAAACAAGTATTAGATAGATTTATTAAAGGAGAAAGCTATGTAACCATTGCTCAAAAATTAGATTCTCCTGTCAAATCAGTAGATAATGCCATCCAAAGAATACGAAAAAAAGCCATTAAGAACATGTTCGGTGAAAATAAATAAATAAAAAAAGTTGTTAGAAAACAAAATCTAGCAACTTTTTTATTTTTATGGGGCTTCCAACGGGAATTGAACCCGTGACCTCTACCTTACCAAGGTAGCACTCTACCAACTGAGCTATGGAAGCATTTGGGGTATTTAGGGACGTTTCCTTTTGCTCCTTTAGGTGCAATTAGGGACACATCTTTTTAAAACACTTTCTTATTATACAACAAGAATTTTAAAAAGTAAAGAATTTCTATTGACTTTTTTTAAAAAACATATTAAAATTATATTGTTAAGTAAAAATATAAAAACGAGTAAGAGAAAAAGTAAGATAAAGGTTACTAAAAGAGAGAATTGGTCAAAGGCTGAAAGCCAATTTAAGAAAACATATCTGAAAAACTAGCTCTTCTAAGTTCCTAGTGAATAAGCTGGGCGGAAAAGAACCGTTATCTTCTTAAAATTAAGTGAAAAATAGGATGGAACCGTGTAAATCTTGCACTCCTATGGATAAATTATTATCCATTGGAGTGTCTTTTTGATGTTTTTTGGGACGGGGTCAAAAAACATCAATAAGAAAAAATGAAAAGGTTATATTTATTAAAAAATGAAAATGATGTTTTTTGACCCCGTCCCAAAAAACATCAAGGGAGGAATTATTATGATTAAAGTTTCACTAAAGGATGGATCTGTTTTAGAAGTACAAGAAGGAAGCTCAATTTTAGAGGTTGCTAAAAAGATTAGTGAAGGGTTAGCAAGAAATGCTACTTGTGGGGAAGTAAATGGAGAGGTAAAAGACTTAAGATATGAGTTGCAAGAAGATTGCAACTTAGTCATTCATACTTTCCAAAATGATGATATAGAAGGAAAGAAAGCTTATTGGCATACCACTTCTCATATTATGGCACAGGCAGTAAAAAGATTATTTCCAGATGCTAAAATTGCGATAGGACCAGCAATCGAGGAAGGCTTCTATTATGATTTTGATGTAGAAAAACCTTTTACAGAGGAAGACAAAGTAAGCATTGAAGAAGAAATGAAAAATATTATCAAAGAAAATATTGAAATTAAAAGATTTTCATTGCCAAAACAAGAAGCAATAGAATTAATGAAAAACGAACCTTATAAAGTAGAACTAATTGAAGAGTTACCAGAAGGAGAAGAAATTAGTTTCTATCAACAAGGAGACTTTACTGATTTATGTGCAGGTCCTCACTTAGAAAGTACAGGAAAAATAAAAACCATAAAAATCTTATCTTCTTCAGGGGCTTATTGGAGAGGTAGCGAAAAAAATAAAATGTTACAAAGAATTTATGCTATATCTTTCCCAAAAGCAAGTATGTTACAAGAACATTTAGACTTATTAGAGGAAGCAAGACAAAGAGACCATAGAAAAATAGGAAAAGAACAAGAATTATTCATGACACATGAATTAGTTGGTTCTGGACTTCCTATGTATTTACCAAATGGTGCAACCATAAGAAGAATTTTAGAAAGATATATTGCTGATAAAGAAACAGCGCTAGATTACAAACATGTTTATACGCCATCTTTAGCAAATGTTGATTTATACAAAACAAGTGGACATTGGGATCACTATAAAGATGATATGTTCCCAGTTATGAAAATGGAAAATGAAGAACTAGTATTAAGACCTATGAACTGTCCACACCACATGTTGATATACAGAAACAAGTTACATTCTTATCGTGATTTACCAATTAGAATTGGTGAATTAGCACACGATTTTAGATATGAATCAAGTGGAAGCGTTTGTGGATTAGAAAGAGTTCGTGAAATGTGTCAAAACGATGCCCACATCTTTGTAACACCAGAACAAATTAAGGAAGTATTTGGAGAAGTAGTAAAACTAATTTTATCTGTATATGAAGACTTTGGTTTTGATAACTATACATTCCGTTTATCTTTAAGAGATAAAAATGACAAAGAAAAATACTTTGATGACGACGAAATGTGGGATAATGCAGAAAGTCAATTAAGAGAAATTTTAACAGAATTAGGAATTAATTATTACGAAGCAGAAGGAGAAGCAGCATTTTATGGTCCAAAATTAGACGTTCAAATCAAAACAGCAATCGGACATGATGTAACAATTTCGACTTGCCAATTAGACTTCTTATTACCACAAAGATTTGAATTAGAATACATTGGAGAAGATGGAAAAGCTCATAGACCAGTTGTTATTCATAGAGCAATTCTAGGAACCTTTGACAGATTTTTATCATTCTTAATTGAAGAATACAAAGGAGCTTTCCCAGCATGGTTAGCACCAACACAAGTAAAAATCTTACCAATCACAGACAACCAACACGAATATGCTAACCAATTAAAAGCAGAATTAGCAAAAAAAGGTATCCGTGTAACAGTAGATGATAGAAATGAAAAAACAGGTTACAAAATTAGAGAAGCACAACTTGAAAAAGTGCCATATATGCTAGTAGTAGGAGCAAAAGAAGTAGAAGAAAATACGGTTGCTGTTCGTTCAAGAGAAGATGGTGACATTGGAACAATGAGTGTTGAGGAGTTTAAACAAAAACTATTAGAAGAAATTGAAAATAAAACAAAATAGATAAATCACACCTCGTTAAAACCAGAAAACAAGAAGGAGATAGATAAGATGAAAATAGGAATTGTAGGATTACCAAATGTAGGGAAAAGTACAATGTTTAACAGTATTACAAAAGCAGGTGCAGAATGTGCAAATTATCCCTTTTGTACCATAGAGCCTAATGTAGGAGTGGTTGGTGTACCAGATGAAAGATTAGATAAATTAACCCAAATGTATCATCCACAAAAAACAACTCATGCTGTTATTGAATTTGTTGATATCGCAGGGCTAGTAAAAGGTGCTAGCAAAGGAGAAGGGTTAGGAAACAAATTTCTATCACATATTCGTGAAACAGATAGCATTTGTGAAGTAGTAAGATGTTTTGAAGATTCCAATGTAGTTCATGTGGATGGAAATGTTGACCCAATTAGAGATATTGAAACCATTAATTTAGAATTGATTTTTGCAGATATCGAAACGGTTAATAAAAGATTAGATAAAGCAAGAAAAAATTTAAAAGCAGATAAAAAATACCAAGCAGAAATTGATTTATTAGAGAAAATTAAAGAAAATTTAGAAAATGGAATATCTGCAAGAGCAATTGACTTTAGTGAAGAAGAGCAAGAAATGGTAAAAGAAATGTTTTTATTAACAACTAAACCAATTTTATACATTGCTAATGTTTCAGAAGAACAATTAGAAGATGCTCAAAACGATGAAATGGTAAAAAAAGTAAAAGAATATGCAGAAAGAGAAAAAGCAGAAGTGATTCCTCTATGTGTTAAAATTGAAGAAGAATTATCTGGACTAGAAGAGGAAGATAAAAGAGAAATGTTAGAAGCGCTTGGATTAGAAGAATCTGGATTAGATAAAGTAATCAAAAAAAGTTATGATTTATTAGGACTAATGTCATTTTTGACAGCAGGAGAACCAGAAGTAAGAGCTTGGACAATTAAAAAGGGAACAAAAGCACCACAAGCAGCAGGAAAAATCCATTCTGACATTGAAAGAGGATTTATTAAAGCAGATGTAGTTTCTTACGACGAATTAATAAAAGTAGGTTCTATGGTAAATGCCAAGGAAAAAGGATTAGTTCGTTCGGAAGGAAAAGAATACATTATGAAAGATGGCGATATTGTATTATTCAAATTCAACGTGTAAAAAATGTAAACATATTGTAATATAAATGTAAATTAAAAATTAAAATAAAAGTATTGACTTATTTAATTTTTAAGTATACAATATGAATTGTAAACAAAAGAAATTAGTATTTATATGTTTTTGTAGAAAACAACTTGAATTATACATAAAAAAGTAGTATAATTAAAGATGATTGTAACAATACTAATAAAAATGTATAAAAGAAAAAGGAGAATCGATATGAAAAAATCAAATTTAATCAAACTATTTTCAATTTTAGCAATTAGTGTAATGGTAATGATGTTTAGTACAAATGTATTAGCAGCAAATAACACAAATGGATTTACAGAGTTAACCGTGTCTAATGGTAATACTGAAAATTCTTCAAGCAATACAAATATAAATAAAAATAATACAAATACAAACATAAATAACACTAATGTAAATACTAATAAAACAAATAATACAAATTCAAGTGTATATAATAACACAAACTTACCAAAAACAGGAATAGAAGACTCTATCCCAGTAGCTATGTTAGTAGTTGTATTTGGAATATCAGCTGTATATGCTTATAAGAAAATAAAAGATTATAGAAATATCTAGTATATGAAAAAGCTTTCTTAAGAAAGCTTTTTTTGTTTTGCTTTTACAATAATACGATTGGAGTTAAAATTATTACAAGTAACAAGGGTCAAAATTCTTTCATTTGTGTCATAATTTAGAACTGGAGAAAGGTCAGTTTCTGGAACTTCATAAACCTTATAAACCGAATAAACATATTTAATACCATTATTATCAAAAATAGATATTTCATCATTTGGAGACAAAGAAGATATCTTACTGAAAAATAAGGAATTATCATAATTATGTCCAGCAATACAAATATTACCATTAGTAGAAGGGGTATCTCCATAAAATTTACAAGGAGAAACTTTTAACAATTCTTCTGTTAACTGAGAAAACACAGGATAATATAAATTAATTTTAGGAATTTCAATAATACCAAACAAACCATTTGGATTTTCATCAACCGATCTAGTACTATCACCGAGAACTATATAATCGATAAACATTATAATTAGCAAGTAGTTTATCCGAAAAATCTTCTTTTTTACCCAATTGATAAAAATAAAAACAGCCACCTAAAATAGAAACAACCAAAATACAAATAGAAAAGGCAAATTGAAATTTAAACCAGTCCTGTTTTGTAGACAATTGAGACAATGGGGGACAGACGTTAATAGTCTCATTTGGTTGTTCTTTAGTACAAGGTGTTTTTGATTTTGACTTAGTAACTAAAATTTGATTTTTCATAAATTTAGTGTACACAAAAGACAACAAAAAAATACCCTAAAATAAAAAGGTATTTTTTTGTTGTTTTAGTAATTGTGGCATAACTTCAAATTTTATGGTAAAGCAAGTAAATGCCGATAGTTCATTTTCTTCTAAACAGTCTAAATAAATATCTAATTCATCCAAATTTCTACAGCTAGCTATGATGATTGGGTTTAATTCATATTTGAACATTAATTCTAATCCTAACTCTAAAGCTTTGGTAATACTACCATGTTCTTTACTTCTAATTAAATGAAAACTTTCTTTAAATCTTGAAATGGCAGAATTCTTAAATCGTGCTAAATCTACAATATATAAGTCATCTATTACTTCTTGTAAGGTTGAATAAGAATTCTTGGAATTTCTAAATTTTTCTTGTACTTCTGTATAGAAGAAAGGTAAGTAAGCTTTTTGGTCCTTTTCTGAAATAATTAATAGATTATTATCATAAGGTTCTAATTCAATATCTACTTTTAATTTATCCTTTTCTTGAAACAAATTGTTTTTTGTAAAAATTGCCTTTTTGTTTTTTTTATTAGAAGGACCAGTAAAAGAAAAATCCATAACAATATTAAAGATAGACACATTTAATTCCTCAAATTCTATCATGCTATGTGATAATTCATCTCGTTGTTTGTTATATTCTACTAAATTAGCTTTGATTTCGTCTTGATTTATTTCTACACCTTTATCATATAAAGAAATGGTTGAGGTCAAATCTTTATCTAATTTAGAGGCTAATTCTTGAATTGCATTTACATTTTCAAAAAGTTGTTTTAAAAGAGAAACGGTATCATGAAAACTTTCTAATTTGTTTTTATCGATTAAATCTGATAATTCAAGCATTTGATTCGTAATTGCTAAAAGCTGTTCTTTCTTATTATCATACAAATGCATAATTTCTTTTATATTTTCTTTTTCTATTGTTAAATGATAAATTAAATCTGTTTTTATAAAATTATCTAACATATCAAAATGATAAAAAAGCATAATATCCTCCAAAATTTCTCTTTTGTTATACTTCTATTATAACAGAAAAATGAAGAAAAAATATTACATTTTCATGACATAGTTATATTTTATAAAATATAGGATATATATAACAAAGGAGGTTTATTATGCTAAAAATGAAAGAATTGCCTTATCCTTTAGATGCTTTAGAGCCATATTATTCAAGAGAAACGCTAGCATTACACTATAACATATTATATAAAGGATATGTTGATAATACCAATCAAACAGAAGAAAAATTGGAACAAGCAAGAAAAAATAATGATTTTGCCAATATTAAATGCTATGAAAAAAATCTAAGCTTTTTTGGCTCAGGAGCTATTTTGCATGAATTATTTTTTGAAAATATGGGACCACCTGTTCCAACTGAACCAAGTTCATCTTTGATGGAAGAAATGATAAAAGATTTTGGAAGTTATGACAATTTTAAAAATCAATTCAATGAAGCAAGCAAAATGGTAGAAGCTTCACGGATGGTGTTTATTAGTATGGGTTCCAACATGGAATAAGCTACAAATATTACAATGTGAAAAACATCAAAATTTAACTTTATGGGGATGTAAACCGCTTCTAGTCTTAGATATGTGGGAACATTCTTATTATTTACAGTATCAAACAAAAAGACCAGATTATATTCAAGCCTTTTGGAATATTGTGAACTGGAATGAAGTTAATAAGCGTTTTGCAAAAATTATAAAATAAATTTATAAAGGTTAATCAAGTAGATTAGCCTTTATTTAAATGTAATATTGTATTTTTTTAACATTTATGATAAATTACATATGGATATTTATATGTAATTAAAGGAGAAAAAAATGCCAATCATAGAAGTAAAAAATCTAGAAAAAACATACAAAACAATTGAAAAAGAAGAAGGAATGTTAGGATATATTAAAAATCTAATAAAACCAAAATACAAAGAATTCAAAGCAGTAAAAGGTATCAATTTTGAAATCGAACAAGGAGAATTAGTAGGTTACATAGGAGAAAATGGAGCAGGAAAATCAACTACGATAAAAATGCTAACAGGACTTTTAACACCAACTTCTGGAAAAATTTTAGTAGATGGTATTGTGCCAAACGAAAAAAGAATACAAAACAATCAAAATATAGGAGCAGTATTTGGACAAAAAACACAACTATGGTGGGACTTACCTGTTATTGAGTCTTTTCGATTAATCAAAAAAATGTATCAAATTCCAGAAAACGAATATAGAAAAAATTTGAAAAAATTTACTAAGTTACTGCAATTAAACGAATTATTAGAAAAACAAGTGAAAAATCTAAGTCTAGGTCAGAAAATGAGATGTGAAATAGCAGCTACCTTTTTGCATAATCCTAAAATTGTATATTTAGACGAACCAACAATAGGACTAGACGTTTTAGTAAAAGAAAATATTCGAAAATTTATAAAAGAAATCAATCAAGAAAAGAACACAACCGTAATTCTAACTACACATGATTTAAAGGATATTGAAGATGTTTGTGATAGAATTATTTTATTAGATAATGGCCAAATTATCTATGATGGAGAAAAACAAAAATTCAAGGACACTTATGGCAAATATATTATAGCTGAATTTATCGTAAAAAATAAAAAAGAAAATCTTAAACTAGACAACATTGAAATACTAGAAGAAAGAGAAAATAAAATAAAAATCAAATTTAGTCATGAAAAAACTACTATTGTAAAAGTAATGAATGAAATATCAAAAATTTGCACCATAGAAGATATTCATATGAAAGAAGCAGAATTAGAAGATATTTTAAAAGAAATATACAAAGGAGCATATAGTCAATGTTAAAGACAATGATAGCATTAGGAAAAATGCAATTTAAACAATACAATATCTATCAATCTAATTTTTGGTTATTTACCTTAAATCGCGTTATAGAAGTAGCAGTCTACATTTTTGTATGGCAAGCCATTTATCAGCAAACAGGGGAAACAGGAGGCTTTACGTTACCTCAAATGGTAACCTATTATATTTTAGCTATTGCCTTTATTTCATTTGCTACTTGGGGAATTAATGAAGATATAGCCCACTCTATTCGAACAGGGCAAATTCATAAAGAATTATTAAATCCCATTTCCTATTTTAAATATTATTTTGGCGTGAATTTGGGCGAATTAGCTTTTGCTGTAGTGGTAGGAACTGCCACCTTTGCTTTTTGTGCTATTTTTTGGGAATTTGTTTTACCTAGTAGTTTTCTTAATTTTGTCTTATGCATTTTTGTTATTCTACTAGGAATACCAACTACTTTCTTTCTTCAAATGATAACAGGCACTTGTGGATTTTATACCAATTCCATTTGGGGGATGCAAATATTAAGAAAAGCAATTATTACGATATTTTCTGGAATGATAGCACCAATCACTTTGTTTCCAACTTGGTTCCAAGAATTATCAAAATATTTGCCATTTAAGGAATTAATTTATACTCCAATTAATATATGGTTAGGACAAGTTTCTTACAGTGAAATTATTTTTATCATAGGAAAACAAATCTTATGGGGCATTATCTTATATAAAATAGCAAAATCATTTTTCAATCATGCTGTTAAAAACATAACAATCAATGGGGGATAATATGAAAAAAATATTACATAACACAAGCTTATACTTTTCATTATTAAAAATATCATTAAAAGAAATTTTAATTTATAGAGTGGACTGTTTAGTTGGGATTTTTTCTCAGTTGATGGTACAGCTAGTAAGTTTAATTTTTATTATCATAGTCTTTCAAAATACAGAAAGTTTAGCAGGGTGGAGCTTTGAACAAATTATATTATTATATGGCATTACTAGAATTCCAATTGGAATAGCAGGCTATTGCTTTGATGCTCTTTATGATATTGGTCCTAAATATATTAGAAACGGCGAATTTGACAAGATTTTATTAAGACCTGTCCATCCATTAATTTCTATTATCGGGGCTTCTAACGATTTTACATCAGTAGGAGATGTATTGATAGGAATTGGAATAACTATTTATATGTTAATAAAGCTAGCCATTCCAATAACAGCTATATTAATCTTTAAAATTATATTTTTTAGTTTGGTTGGTGTTTTAATTATTGGAGCTATTGATACTATTTTTAGTATTTCTTCTTTCTGGACTTATCGATCTAATGAGGTAATTTGGGCATTCTACAGAATGTATACTTTTGCAGAATATCCCATTAATATTTATAACAAATTTATAAAGGTATTGATTACGATTATTCTACCATTTGCATTTGTGGCTTACTACCCAACGATGGATTATCTAGGAATGAACCATTCTATGATTTACTTGTCACCTATTGTAGCAATTATTTTGTGGATAATTGCTGTTAAAGTATGGAATTTGGCTTTAAGTCATTATAGAAGTACAGGAAGCTAAAAATATTGATATTATAGCATTGAAATTCACATAAATATGTGATAGAATATTGGACATGTTGCAAGGTATGTGACAGAACGGTAACTTTATAAATTCTCTAAAAACAAATGTCAGGAGGAAACCATATGAGAGAAGAATTTGTAAGTAGAAAACAAGTTAAATTGCTTCCAGAAAGACTTCGGAAAGCAGAGGAAACAGATGCCACCAAAGAACTGCATGACTATATGTGGGATCTGTATGAAGAGAATAACTTTAAACCAATGAATATTTTAGTAGTTGGTGCAGGCGGTTCTTATGCATCTGCAATTTTTGCAAAACATGCACTCCGGGATGAAATGCGTACACCAAAGGTAGAAGCAGTAACGCCACAAACAGCTGTTAGAATTTTAACACAGTTTGATCATGTTAACAGTGGGGAATGGAATCCGAAATATAATTTTGTATTAGGAATTTCCTATTCAGGGAGGACACCAGATATTAAATATGTTTCAGATCTATGTCTCAAAAAAGGACTTCCATTTGTACTTCTTACTGGTGCTGAAAAGTCAAAACTAATGGATATGTATCAAGAAAGTACACGAATTAAAATTGTATCTTATTTCAATCCAAAAGATACAACAGGGAAAGAAAAAGGCATAATTTCAATGGCTGCAACACTTGCACCAGCTATCATCTTAGATGATAATTGGACCTGTAAGATGATCTCTGAAAATCAAGAAGCTTTAGTAGCTGGAGAAAAATTTGTATCAGATTTAAATATCTGCAATATAGCAGAGGCAATCAAGCACTTTCCTGTTATCCATGTATTTTATGAATGGGATACACTGCCAACAGCAGTTGACATTGAAAGCAAATTCGTAGAGAGTGGAATTGCTAATGTTATTCTTCATGAGAAAAAAAATTTTTCTCATGGACGAAGCACCTTGTTATACAACCATAAATTTGCATTGGTAATTAATTTAACTCGGCACCAAATAGGAGTGGCATTAAATAACAACAGAAAGCCTTCTGTTAAAAGGTTTTACAAATATCAATATGATGGGGATATAGCTATGTTTTTGAAACAGGTATGTCAACAAAAATCAGCACATTATATTGAGATTGGAACAGTAGCAATGATGCCAAATCAATGGAATATTGAAGCTATGGCAAAAATTCCATGTCTAATTACTGCCATTGGTGAAGAATTAGGTGTTGACATTTCTAAACCATTAACGCCATATCCTAAAGAAGCAATTCAACTTTATGATTACGAAGGCGAATTCTAAAATTTAAAAATATGGAAAGGCTAGTATGTATCTACTACATACTAGCTTTTTATAATATAATTATAATTGAAAATATTCCTAAAATAGCAAAAAGAAAGTAGCAAGTACTCAAATAAGGTTTCATTTTAAAACCAATTGCATGATGTAATTGAAAAAAGCTAACACAAAAATTGAATACTTCACTTATCATAATAGCTAAAAGATAGCCCGCTAATCCTAAAGAAGGAACTAGAAAATAAATAACAGCAATTGTTAACACTAAATCCAAGATATTACAAAGCATAACACCAAATTGCTTATTTAAGCCTTTTAGCATACTATCTATAATAGTATCAGCATATATAAATAAAATAAGAGGAGAAAGGATTTTGATGTATTTACTACATTCTAAATTATGAAATACCATAAGGCTAATATCATTCGCAAAGAAAAAGAAAATCATACCAATAGCAATAGAGAATAGGGAAGTAGCTAAAAAAGCTTTTTGGCAAATTTCCACTATTCTTTTTTTATATTGTTGCGCTAACAAAGCAGAAAACTCAGGAATTAGCAAATTACTAAAAGACAAGATAAACACATTAGGAAACATAAGTACTGCCATTGTCATCCCATTAATCTTTCCATATTCGGATAAAGCTAGTGTATAAGGTAAACCAAATAAAACTAAGCGACTTGGGATTAAAAATTGTTTTAATGTTGATAATCCTGAACGAATATAAGAAGTAATAGAAACAGGCAAAGTAATTTTTAAAATTTTCTTCTTAAAAGTAATGTTAGCTATGGCTCTACTGCTATAAGCCCATTTATCTATTTTATATAAAATACACAACAAACAGCAAGAACAAACTTCTGAAACAACATCAGCTAAAATCAAACAATTACAAATTGTTTCAACATTAGGACTAGCATAAAAATGTAATAAAAGAATGCTTACTACAATTTTTACAATTAATTCGAAAACTTGAGAAAAAGCACTTTTATAAGCTTTTCGTACAGCTGAAAAATAACCATTTATGACACTAGAAATACTGATAAAAGGTAGTCCCACAGCAATTAGGTATAGTGGTGTTTTTGAAATCATAGAGTTTAACCAAATCTCAGAAATTGCATCTGAAAAAAGTAAAACGAGAGAACTACTGCCAAACCCTAAAAGTAAAGAGAAAAGCAAGCAAGTCTTTACGGCTTTTAATCCATCAAAAAAATTCTTTTTGGCAAATTGTTCGGAAACAATATAAGTACAAGCTAAACTTAATCCAGAAGTGGCAAATGTTATGGCAAACAGATACACGGACATAACAAGGCTAAATACGCCAACCGCTTCTGAACCGGATTTTATTGGAAACGTATAAATTGAATACCATTCCTATGCTTTTCATGACCAGAGCAGTTATTGTCAAGATTATTCCATTCATAAAGAAAATTTTTGTTTTTTTCAAAATATCACCTTTTAATAAATATGTAAAAAGAAGCTTTAAATATTCCTTGAAAAATGTAAACTCTTATGACATATTTTTAATAGAAAATTAAAATAGGAGAAACGAAATGTTTATAAATTATGCCCATAGAGGTGCTTCACAATATGCACCAGAAAATACGATGTCAGCTTTTAAAAAAGCACTAGACTTAAAAGCAAATCGGAATCGAATTAGACTTGCAAAAGACGAAGGATGGAAAAATCGTTATATTTCACGATAAAAAATTAGATAGAACTTCTAATTGTACTGGAAAAAATAGCAGACTATACGTATAAGGAACTATTACAATTTGATTTTGGAAGCTGGTTTAGTCAACAATATAAAGGTGAAAAAATTGTGGGATTTGAAGAATTTGCTAAAGAGTTCTTATCTCAAAATTTAACTTTTGCAATAGAATTAAAAGCAGAAGATATAGAAAAAGAAGCATTAGAAATCATTTACAAATATGCTAACCATGAAAATATTTATATTACTTCTTTTGAATATAAAATACTAGAAAAAGTAAGAAAACTTGATAAAACAATAAAAATATCTTGGTTGATAGAAGAAAATATAAATGAAAGAAATGTCAAAGAATTATTAAAAATAAAAGGAAACCAAATTTGTCCAGAAGCAACAAAGGTACTTCCTGAAGATATAGAACTAGCACATAAAAATGGATTAGGAGTTAGGCTTTGGGGTGTTGCAAATGAAGAGATAATGGAAAAAGTATACTTTCTAGATACAGAAGGAATGACTGTGAATTTTCCAGATAAGCTATGTCAATTAATGGAGGTAAATAAGCATGACTAATCTTATAAATTCGAATCAAAAATTAGAACCATTTCATGATAATGTAATTTATGAAACAGAGAACTTTGTAGTTGCAATTCCTAAAATGCCACATATTCCTAGATTAGATGGAGGGCATATTTGGATTAGAGCCAAAAATGAATATTTCAAAAGTAGAAGTGAACTTGTTCCGAAATTAGCTATAGAAGTAATGCGTTTAACCATGTTAGTTGGAGAGGCTATGAAAAATGGAATGAAAAATAGAAAAATAGATATTGAAAGAATTAATTATCAGGAAAATGGAAATTGGGCTTATCAAAAGGGAGAAGAACCCTCCTTTCATATTCATTTATATGGAAGAACAAAGAATTCAGTTACTCAAACTTGGGGAGAGGCACTTGTTTTTCCCAATAAGGCGACAGGATTTTATAATAATTTTGAAGCTTTTAAGGAAGAAGACATAAAAGAAATAAAAAGACAATTGACTATTTTAGAAAAAAACGAAAAATATAATCTTGAAAATTGGAAAGGATAAATACTATGAACTTATATGTAATAAGGCATGGAAGGACAAATAATAATGACAAACATCTTTTTAATGGTAGAACAGATGAAGATATAAATGAAACAGGAATTAAGCAAGCTAAAATGGCAAAAGAAGAACTAAAAAACCTTCCAATCGATTTAATCATTTGCTCTCCTATGAAAAGAACTAAACATACAGCACAAATTATAAATGGGAAAGAGATTCCTATTATTTACGATGAAAGACTAATAGAAAGAGATGCAGGGGAATTGACCTTAAAGCCCAATGAGGCAGTTGATAGAGAAGCTTATTGGAATTATTATTCTACAAAATATAAGAATTTAGAAACGGTACCAGAACTTTTTAGAAGAGTGCATCCTGTTCTTGATGAAATACAAGTAAAATATAAAGATAAAAATATTTTATTAGTAACACATAATGGTGTAGCAAGAGCTATTTATGCTTATTTTTATGGTTTACCAGAGGACGGAAATATTAGAAATATTGGAGTTCATGAAAATTGCGAAATTAAAAAATATGAAATGAGGTAATACGATGGAGAAAGATAAAAAATGTAAAATTGTTATTTTTTCTGATATACATTATTTAGATAAACGACAAAAAGAACTAAGCGTCAATTTAAAGAGAAAACTAACACAATATGCTATTCCATTATTAGAAAAATTAATATATGAAATAAACTGTAACATTAAACCAGATATAACGATAAATCTAGGAGACTTAATTGAGGATACTTATAATCATGATAAAGACATTATAAACCTTAATTATATTTGGAATAAATTGAAAGACATAAAAGGAACTTTCTATTCAGTAATTGGAAATCATGATTTAAGAACTATGAATAAAAGAGAAGAAGTTGAAGAAATTATGGGATATAAACATTCTACTTTCTCTGTTAATATAAATGGATATCATATCGTTATATTAGGCACAGAAATAAGACATGAATTAGGATTAGAAAGGGGAGGAATCTTCAAGACACAGTACATTTCGAAAGAAGATTTAAAATGGCTAAGGAATGATTTGGAAAATAATACATTACCTTGTCTCGTTTTTACCCATTTTGGATTAGCAGAAGATAAAATGGAAGGTAATTACTGGTTTGGAGAAACGCCAGAGTGTGCTTTACTTAGAAATAGAGAAGAAGTAAAAGAAATACTTAAGAAAGACAAGAATATTATAGCTGTTTTTTCAGGGCATCAGCATTGGACAAAAACATTACAAGAAAACGGAATATCTTATTATGTATTGGGGTCTTTAACAGAGAATATAGAAAATGATGGAATTCCTGATGGAGTATATTTTGAAGTTGATTTAGAGGAAGAAAAGATTAATGTGATAGAACATCATATTTTATTAGAAGGGTAGTAAGAATACTGCTCTTTTATTTTATTTGAGCAATCACTTTACTTCTTATGTAAATTATGATAAAATAGGATACATAATTATGTTTTAATTATAAAAAGCTTAGTTAGCATTTTAAGAAAGGAGATATGAATATGGCAGAAGGAGGCTTCTTTGCAAGACTCTTTGGACTGGAAGATACGAATTCTGAAACCGAGCAAGAAAATCGGATAGAAGATACCGTAGAAACCAATACAATAGAGTCTACAGGAACAACATTACAAGATGCGGTAAATTTTGTAGCTGAATTGCAGAGTTATTATTATAATGATATCTGCAAAATGCAATCAGATTTAGTCGTACAAACATTCAATGCTAATGAGGAAAAACTCATTAACAAGAAAATCAAACAAGATAAAATGGCACTTTCTCAAATAGATGAAGTTCTAGATCAAGTAAAGGAAAATGAGAGAGAATATCAAACTATCTGGAAAAAGGCTGTTTATAGTTTTTACGATGAGATTGAAAAAACAAAGTTAGCATCAGTTCAAACAAAAGTATTTGCTATTCTAATTCAACTATGTGCTATTAATACCAAGCAAGAACTAGATACAATTATTCTTAACCGTATTGAAAAATACAAAGAAGCATGGAATATTTCAGAAGAAATCCAAATTCCTAAAAACTTCAATGCAATTTTAATTGATGGTAGTGATGGCATAGAGAAGTATCGTTTCGGGGAGTTTTATAAATCAGTTTATGCAAATGATACTGACATTGTACTCAACGCGAAACAATTAAACCAAATCAGAGCATTGGATTTTGAGTTTAAAGACAGAATTCCTACTGATGAAGTATGGATATATGTTTCCAATGTAACAAGATTTCAGCTCAATTTTATGAGAAGAACTTGTGTGATTGGAAATACATGGGAAGAAATGCCAAAAAACAAGTTGATATTGGATGTTGTAAAGGTAAAAGACTTAAAACAATATCTAAAAGGAATTCTGCAAATTGTATTTACCCAAAATGCACATGCAGTTATTTCTGTAGTAGTTCCAACCAACCAGATGCTTAGCGTAATAGGACCTATTGAAAAAAATGGTGAAAAAGTAGAAATAGTAAAAAGGTATCGTTTTTATCTAAAAGAAAGGAGCGGTTTGTACAAAAATAATTTACTAACCACGAGAATTAGTAGGCGAAGAATTCCAGAAAAGTTACAATTTATATCTTATTTAGAATTCAAAAAAATATATTTTTGAGTTTAAAAAAGGCTATAGAATGAGAAAATCATTACTATGGCCTTTTAGTTTATAAAATTTACATAAAAAATAAACTTTTTTAAAACAAAGTGTTGACTTTTTATGTAAAATGTTGTATGATACTTAACGAACAAAATATTTAAGTAGCTACTTCATTGTGTACAATGAAGTAACAGTACATTCTCATGAACATGAGAATATCTTAGCTACTCTTGTAACAGTCAACTTATCAAACTCAAGGAGGTAGGCAAATGTCTGTAAAATTAACAAAAGGTCAGGGCGTTAACTTGAAAAAAGAGGCTCCAAATTTAAAACGGGTTCTTATCGGTTTAGGATGGGATCCTGTGAGGTCTTTCTTTGGTGCTCAGATGGACATCGATGCAAGTGTAATTTGTATTGATGACAAGGGCCGGCAGGAAGAGATTGTGTACTTTGGTAACTTAAGACATCGCTCTGGTGCAATCAAGCACTATGGCGACAACCTTACTGGCGATGGAGATGGTGACGACGAGCAGATTGAGATCAATCTGGAGAAAGTTCCGGAAAAAATCAACCGATTAGCGATTATCATCAACATCTATTCTGCATATAGCAGAAACCAGCACTTCGGCAAAGTAAAAAATTGCTTTGTTCATGCATCTGACATCGACTCTGGCAAGGAGCTGGTGTACTACGATATTGATGGAAACTTTGATGGTAAAACTGGCATCTTTGTGGCAGATATTTACCGATACAATGGCGAGTGGAAGTTTAAAGCTATTGGAGAAGGCGTCAAAGTGCAGAATATATCGGAAATGGCTGGAATGAAGTGTAACCGCAGGTAAACTGCATAATGAAAACAAAATAAAAACAAGAAAACAGGAGGGAATTATTATGGCAGTAACATTAACAAAAGGTGGAAGAGTTAATCTGACAAAGGGCACAGGACTGAAAAAGGCTATAATCGGCTTAGGTTGGGATACCAACCGGTATGAAGGTAGCGCAGATTTTGATTTGGATCTGGTGATTTTCGAATGTGACAAGAACAAACGATGCGTAGATGAAAATCATATGATTTTCTATCACAATCTTGAAGATCCAGAAAAGGCTATTAAACACTCTGGCGACAACCTTACAGGCGCAGGTGATGGCGATGATGAAACAGCATTTATCGAATTTGCCAACATTCCTGAGAATGTAGAAAACATTGTTATTGTAGTCACAATCTATGAGGCAAAGGCAAAGAACCAGAACTTCGGGATGGTGGATAATGCATATATCCATATGGTGAATACAGAAAACAATGAGGAGATTTTGCGGTATGACCTGGGAGAAGATTTTTCAATCCAGACGGCAGTGGTATTTGCAGAGATTTACAAGAATGCTGGTGAATGGAAGTTCAAAGCTGTTGGTGAAGGATATGCTAAAGACTTGGCAGATCTTTGCCGGGAATATGGCATTGATGTCGCATAAGAAAACGGCGCGTAGCTAATTAACTTAAGACCTGCACCTCATTTGCTATGCAAGTGGGGTGCTTTTCTTCAAAAAACAAAACAGTAGGAGGATTAAAACATGGAAGAAATGGTAATGCAACAGGAACTATCACTACCGGCTAGTTATGCACAACGTATGACACCTGAGGTGGCTCGGAAAGTAGCAGATTTAAAATCCACCATCGATATGCATGACAAAGGAAAGGTTGTTGCCTATGGGCGCGAACAACAGGCTTCACTTGGGAAGTTTTCAGATTCTATTTTACAGGGAGTTGGAACCAAAGAAGTTGGAGAAGCGGGTCAGCTGTTAGCACAAGTCGTAGGAGATCTTAATGGCTACAAAGCAACCTGTAACCAGGAAAGCTCTGGACTATTTGGATTTTTAAGAAAGCAGAAATCCAAATTGAAAGCACTTCAGACCAAGTACAGATCTTTGGCTGATAACATGGATATTGTTGTCAAAGAACTGCAAAAAAAGGACTTGGCATTAGGGCAGGTTTCAAGGAACTTTGATGTCATGTATGAAGAAAACCGAGCAACTTATGAGTTTTTGACAATGGTTATCTTTGCGGGTGAGCAGGCTTTAGCAGAAGAAAAGCAAAAGCTGGCTACTATGAGGCAGGAAGCAGAGGCATCGGGTGATTCAATGGAAATGCAAAGGGTATCTGATTTTAGTGATGATATCATTCGATTTGAAAGAAGACTGTATGACCTGAAACTAACAAGAACCGTGGCCATCCAGCAGGCACCTCAAATTCGAAATATCCAAAAAGGTGCAGATGAAGTTTCTGAGAGTATTAAGACTACAATTGTTACATCGATTCCATTGTGGAAGTCACAGATGGCAATCGCTCTGGGAATGAAAGTGCTAAGAGAAGGCTTAGAGGCTGTTAATGGCGTTAAAGATGTAACCAATGCGATGTTACTTGCCAATTCTCAAATGAATAAACAGCTCACATTAGAAGCTGCTCAGGCAGTTGAAAGAGGGGTTATTGATATTGAAACAATCAATAAGGTCAACCAGGACCTGATTGAGTCAATCAATGGTTCATATGAGATTGCACAAAAGGCTATTACAGCAAGAGAAGAGGGAGCTAAGCAGCTTCAGGCAAATGAAGCTGAACTCAAAGCTGCAATTGTTAAATATACAAATTTGTAGTTAAAGCAGCTAGGAATAAATCCTAATCAAAAAATCCAGTTCATAATGAACTGGATTTTTTGATTATTTTCTAGTCAAGTTGATAACAAAATCAAGTATGCTATCAGCTGAATTGATACCTGTTTTTGTTTTTATAAACTTGTTAAGGGCTTCTAATTCGCAGTTAGAAGGAATTATGCCATAATTAGAATATTCCAACATGGAAATATCTAAATTGCTATCACCAGCTGCAATCGTAGTCTGGTTTCCATTTAGTAAGTATTCATTTATATATTTTAAGGCATTTCCTTTGGTGATTTCTGCTGGAATGGCATATACTTTCTTGCCCTGAAAAGAAAGCTGCCAAATTTTTGTATCTAATTTATATTTTAGAATTTTTTTACAAACATCTACATCATCAACTTTTGCAAAAACAAACTTTTCATCAATAATTTTAGGAGAAGATATTAAAGTAGGAAGTGTAGTAAAAACATGATATACTTTTTCGAAATCATATTGATTCAAAATAGTATTTACATGATTATCCCAGTTAGGGTCTACCATTCCATTATGCAATATCATTCCGCCATTATCAATAATAGCATATTTTGTATTTTGAAATAATTGCACTCTATTAAATTGTGCTAGAGAACGAGTAGTTGCCGGTATTACAAAAATGTTGTTCATAAGAAATTTTAGTTTTTGAATAGCAGAATCTGTCATATAGGTGATTTCTCTACCTTGATAACGTTCTACACAATGAAACATATTTTTATTGCCAGTAATGCTTCGATGAGAAAATATCATAGTATTATCCAAATCTGTAGCAAATATCATAAGTTCACCTCTTTATACATCTGATAATTTTTTTATAATGCCACATACACGATACATTTGCAAAGGATATTCTTTAATAGGAATATTTTTTTCTTCACAAAGTCTTTTAATATGGGCAAAATTATCGATATCTGCTAGATTTCTTACTAATACACAATAAGGGACTCTTCTAAGCAGAACTCTTGTTGTTTCTCCAACGCCAGGCTTGATTTTAGAGATATCAGTCAAGTCAAAATTTTTGGCAATTAATTTTACTTCATCCATTCCTGTACGAGAATCATTTCGAAGCGGTTCAGGTTGAAAGTAATTATAATCGACCGTTTCAAAATAGCTACTTACGATATCAATAAATTCATTTGATTTATCTTCAGCTAGAAGTTCTCCATAATACACAGCTCCGTGAAAATCATTTGGGCCTATGATATCATTTCTTAAAAATGTCCGACTCATAAGACCACTAACGGTAGAATTTAAACAAGCACTGGGAATCAGAAAATCCTCATGGGTACCGCATAAATCCGTAATAAAAGCGGGGTCAGAAAGGACGGCAAGAGTACTATCAAGAGAAGAAAATTTAGAATTTTCCATCTTCAACTCTTGACAAGCTTCGCTTAAAACCTCGTTAATAGCACCTTTGCCAATCCAACCATCGATAAACTGAAGTCCAAATGAACCATGTTGATCGACAATGTAGGTAATAGCATTTTTATCAATGCCTTTTCCACGAATAATAGAAATACTATAATGTGGAATACTAACATGATACTTGTACTTCAGGAATCTTTTTAGTAAGATTCCAATGGGAGTACCTGCACGTGCTAAGGAAACAAGAACTAACTTTTTGCCAAACTTTGCATACAATTTGTCAGCAAGAATTGCCGTTGCATTTGCTGTCTTATAAGACAAAGTTGATAAGGCTTCTTCATAAATTTCCATATATTCTTGTGTTGGCTTATATTCCAAAGGTAACATCTCAGAATAATGAACACCTGACTGATTGAGAATTTCTCTTTCTTCTGTAGGTAATGGCGTAATCATGCCAGAAATATCTTTAAGAAGAATGGTTACGTCTTTAGACCGATAACTACTTTTTACTAAATTCATACTTTTACCTTAACCTTTCAAAACAATAAAAACAATAGTGTCAAGTTTACAACCAGTACTTACAAGGGCAGAAGAAATATCAATTATAAATTCTTCTGTGGGTATAACATCAGTAACAATATAGACTCTGTCATACTTTTGAAGATTATAAATGTAAGTCTTTCTTTCCTTGTTATAACAGCTGGCAATAGGATAACGACAGTGGATGGCATAGCCATCTAAAGTAGCGGTTTCAATTGGACTTCTAGTAGTTGCATGACAGCAAACATTAACATGCTGTTTTTCTGCAAGCATTTTTCCAAATACCATTGGCGAAAACATATATTCCTCTGTTCCTAATACTAAAATATTCTCATTGCTTTTAGGTAAGTAATTACTAATTTGAGTTGTAATTTGAGAATAAAGAGTATGGGAAAACATTTTGAAATCATGTGAAACGAAACCAATTCTTTCTTTCGAAAAACCTGAAACATCGCAAGGTACTTCTACCACATTAGGATGACAGCTTATTTTCGTAAACGTAGTATCTAAACAGAATGAAGAAATAGGAACAATCGCCTTTAAATTAGCAATTTCACCTCTTAATAAGCAAAATGTACTAATTTTCAAGTTGGTGAATTTAGTTGCCCATTCTTGATTTTGCCAATTAAGAATAGAAGCCACTCCATAGTTGACATGAACATCAATCTTTTCCAATTCATGAATGAAATTCAAAATAGTATTTCCAGTTGAAATTTCATCATCAACGAAGATAATGCGGTCACATTTTTGCAAGACATGGATATCACCATACAAAAGTTGCTCTGTTGCGTGGGAATGTTCTTCTTTAAACTCCAAAATAGGAGTTTTAGCTGGTAAGATTTCTCTTGTTGTTTGCATGTAGTAAATACAATTTGGCAAATGACTTGCTAAATAATTTCCTATTGCTGTTGCTGTTTCTGCAAAACCGATAACAACAACTTTTTCTGCTTTATTTGTTCCTTTTACAATCTCTTGAACCAATTCCTCGAAAAGGGAAAAGGCTTTAGAAGGATTAACTGGAATATGCTTTCCCTGAAGAGGATCTACAAATAGAAAATCCCGCTTTGGATTATTCATTCTTTTGCAAATCTTTACCATATCAGTAGGAGAAAAGCGTTGGCTATGATTTTGACAAATTGTAACATAGTTTGATAATGCTAAAGTATTTTTCTTCATACACAATCTCCTTTTAAATGTCTTTTTTAATTCCATAGATACCAGATAAGGCAAGAATTTTTTTGGCCCAGTTAATATGGGTTTTGGACTCATTCATCTGATTTCCATTTGTTCCTTTTTTAACGCCCACAAAACTCTGTGATGACATACTAAGTATCTGAAGTGCATTCATATAATCCGCTTCTGAAACAATCAGTGATTGTTGAACAAGGGGAAGCTGAGAGGGATGGATACAAGTTTTACCAATAATGCCATTAAGCCGATCTAAGAAAAGCTCTTTTTGTAATCCGCTTGCCCAATCCATCTTAGATGGATTATCTTTATCTTCAAAGAATTCCCAGGTTGGTCCAGATACCACATAATCAGTAGCAAAAATATTAACAATATCAGAAATACAATCTGCTACTACATGAATATCCCAAATTGTACTATTGATAGGACGTCGCATGCCAAAAATATTACAGAAATCAGTTCCGCCCACACGAATACAAAGAACAAAATCTGAAATATGTTTTAATTCTTTATGAATGTAACATAAATTCTCCATACGAGTAGGCTTATACATAACATTTCTACTTTCGATGATTGGCATCAGGTAGAGTGGAGTATTTACTAACTCCAAAGCACTCTTAAATGCTGTTATATAGTCAGAAGCATTTTCCTGATTAAACTTTGGAACAACAAAGCCTGTGATAGTTGAAATACTACTGCCACATTTTGCAACTAATCGAGTAATTTGGCCTGGTTCTCTTACCCGAATAAAAATCAAGGGTAAATCAGATACTAAAAATTCTTTTGCTGTAATGGCATTTTCTAATGTAAGTAAAGTACTTTTTACACATTCCTCAGCCTGTTCTACCATGCTATCACCAATAGAATCTTCTAAGCAAAGAACCAAAGATTTAATATTGGTATTTTCTTTTTGAATGATTTTCTTGGCAATCTTGGTGTTGGTACCAGGCATATAAAGAAGACCTCCAACAGCATACTGAAGAATTTCTTTGCCAGAGTTCTTGTCAAAGTTGCGAATAATGTTTGCTGAATAGTTATTAATTGTACGATAATCCATAATGTTTTCCTTTCTTACTGCTCTCTTGTTGTTTGCATAGTTACTAAAATATTAAATTATTTACAAAAATAGTTTTCTTAAGAATAATAACACAAATTTCTTTGTAATAACATGAGACTTGTATTACTTGCTAGAGTAAACTATTTTGATTATCTGCCGATAAAATAATCAACTCCCTTCATTATAAAATTTTTATAATTTAAAATTAATCGATAAGTGTCATTATTATACCATAGATTACATAAAAAATCAACGATTATGTACACGAAATCGATTGACATAAATATATTTATGTGATATAATAGGCAACATACGAAATGTTTTAATTGCATCGATTAATTTGCAATAAGTGAAACTGTTCGTGTACATTTACAATTGAATAAAATAAAAAGGTAAGGAGGAGAGAAATCCAATCTTATTTACGTGAAACAAGCCAATCTATTTCAATTTAAGGAGGTAACTTTATGAACAAAACAATTGGTTTAACAACACAGCAGGCTTTAGAAAATAGAGCCAAAAAAGGAAGCAATGAATTGACACAGCGGGAAAGTGAAAGCTTTTGGGATATGTTCAAAGAATCCTTGCAGGATACTTGGTTAAAAATCCTAATGGTAGCACTGGCTCTTGAAGTAGTGTTCTATGCTATCGGACGTATTTGGCCGGACATGGGGTCTGATGACTGGTTCAGTGCAGTAGCAATTTTTATTGTTATTATTGCGGTTTCTTTTATTGGTACCTATATCAATTACAAACAGGATCGTGGAGCACAGGCACTTCAGCGAGAAGCCAGCCAAATTACCATTAAAGCTTATCGTGATGGAAAGCTAACAGAATTATCAATTAATGATGTTGTCTGGGGAGATTGCGTGTACCTGCAACCAGGGGACAAAATTCCAGCAGACGGTGTCTTAATGGATGGTGCTTTAAAAGTTGACCAGGCGGCATTAAATGGTGAAAGTAGGGAAGCAAAGAAAATTGTCTTAGGAGACAATCCAGTTCCTACCAACGATGACTTATTTACAAAATTCAAATGTTTTCGTGGTAGTGTTGTCACTTCTGGTTCTGCTATTATGCAGGTTACAGATGTAGGTGATAATACAGTATTAGGAAACATTAATGTTTCTTTACAGGAAAAAGATGAAAGCAAAACACCTTCAGAAGAGAAGTTAGACCGGTTAGCAAAAGGTATTGGTATTTTTGGATACTGTGGCGGTGGCGCAGCAGCACTTATCAATTTAACTTTGGGGCTTATTAGTATGTCTCATTATACAGTTGGTAATATTGCCTATTTAATTCTTAGCAGTTTGGTTCTGGGAGTTTCTATTATCGTTATGGCTGTTCCAGAAGGTTTGCCATTAATGAACACACTGGTTCAGGGATTAAATGTAGGAAAGATGCTCAAAGCACATATCTACGTAAAAAATCCGAAAGCAATTGAAACGGCTGGGTATCTAACTCATATCTTTACAGACAAGACAGGAACCTTAACAAATGGTAAAATGACAGTAGCAAATGTTGTAACAGGTGATTCTAAAATTTATGACTCATTTGCAAACATTTGTGAAACGATCAAGAAAGATATCATTATTGGCGCAGGTGTTAATAATGATGCAACCATTAGTGGAGAAGGGAAAGCCATCGGTTCTAATGATACTGACAGAGCATTATTGACGTATTTGGCAGTCGAAAACAATGCAGAAATTGATAAGACAGTCATAGCAAGCAAAGAGCCTTTTGACTCTAAGGTGAAGTATGCAGCAGTTACTCTTCCAAATGGTGACAAATATCTAAAAGGAGCACCAGATATTATTATGGATGGTTGTACCAGTTATCTTGATAAAGATGGTAATAAGCAGCAACTTTCCAGTGAAGTTTATACTAAGCTGAAGAAAACTTGGGATGCACAGACCGAAAGGGCAATGCGAGTTATTGCAATTGTAAAAGAAAGTGCAGGAGAGCAAATCTTTGTTGCTTTGGTATCTATCAGGGATGATGTTCGTAAAGACGTTAAAGCTTCTGTAAAGAAGATGCTCAAAGCAGGTGTTAATGTTACCATGGTAACAGGAGACGTCCTGGCTACTGCAAGGGCAATTGCAAAAGAGGCAGGCTTAATTACAAAGTCAAGTGATATTTGTATTACCCATGATGACTTAGCCAAAATGTCTGATGAAGAACTGATTAAAGCATTACCTAATTTGAAGGTTGTAGCAAGGGCAGTTCCGTCAGATAAAGAAAGACTTGTAGAAGTTAGTCGTTCAATTGGAGAAGTTGTCGGTATGACAGGAGATGGCGTTAATGACGCAGCAGCACTTCATAAAGCAGATGTTGGATTTGCTATGGGTTCTGGTACAGAAGTTGCAAAAGAAGCGGGTGATATTATCATTCTTAATGACAGCTTAACTTCTATTGCAGATGCTATCATGTATGGTCGTACCATGAGTAAATCGGTTAAGAAATTTATTATTTTCCAGCTAACTGTTAATGTTAGTACTGTGTTTACAGCTGTACTTGGCCCAATTCTTGGGTGGACAGAAGTATTTACAATTGTTCAAATCCTTTGGATTAATATGATTATGGATACTTTGGCAGCTATCGCATTTGGACAGGAGCCAGCACGCGAAAGCTATATGGAAGAAAAGCCGATTGCTCGTACTGCTAATATTCTAAATGGATATTTAAAGAGTAGTATTTTAGTTGGTGGTATATTTATCACTATTATCTGTCTCGGTATCTTAAAGAATATTTTCGGCGTTTATGCATTAATTGGAAACAATGATTTGGCAGTTGTCAGGACTTTCATGTTTGCCACCTTTATTATGGCAATTATTTGGAATAGCTTCAATGCCAGAACAGAATGTATGAATTTATTTGAACATATAGCAGAAAATCATAACTTTATTTTAGTGATGTCTGCTGTCACAATTATTCAGGTAATTATCATTCAGTTTGGTGGAAAAGTATTCGGCACAACTCCGTTAACACTCGTAAATTGGGTGGCAGTTATTCTGATTGCCTTTATGATTATTCCAATTGACCTTGTTCGCAAGGCTGTTGTGAAAAAAAAGGGGATCCGGGAATAACCATATTTTATTCAAAAGAACAGTAGCACAAAAAGAAAAATCAGGTATTACAATTGTAGTACCTGGTTTTTCTTTTTTCTATAAAATAACTAGTAATTTAATAAAATTTATGATATATATAAATAAAAAACAAAGGGGTAAACAATGAAAAGTGCGCAATTAGAATTATGGAATGAATTAAACAAAAACAATACCTTAAAAGAAGTGCAAGCCTATATAAATGAAATGAACGAAATACGAGGATTCAACCAGCAAGAAATTACCAAAACAATGCTATTACTAACAGAAGAAGTAGGAGAGCTTGCCAAGGCTATTCGAAAGAATTCAACCGATATGGCTATTGATATCCACCAAAAAGAGCATTATGATACGATAGAAAGTGAAATAGCAGATGTATTTTATGTACTATCTTGTGTTTGCAATAAGCTTGATATTGATATTTTTACTTGTTTAAAAGAAAAAGAAGCTAAAAATATAAAAAGAACTTGGAAAAAAGAAGAGGTGTAGAATGAAAAAGAAAAAACAAAATCAATCTATAAAAGAAGAACCATATAAATTACATATACTATGGATTTTTGCTGTATTTATTATCATGATTCTATTATCCATCTTTTATGTGGATTATATTAAAGATCTAACTTACCAACACGTATACCAGAATATAAAGGAATTAAGTGAACAAACAGCAACACAATTAAATCTATCCATAACAGATCAAAAAAGTTTTGTTGAAATTATGATAGAATCCATTGATAGAGGATATTTTAAAACAGAAGCGGACATTTTTGAACGATATCAAGAAGACTTAGAAGCTTATCACTTTACAAGGCTTGTTATTCTGGATAAACAAGGAAATGGAACAACAAGTGATGGGTACCAAGTAAGAAACTATCCTAATATTGAAGAGTTTTTTCAGCAGAAAAATGAAGTATATCTATCAGAAAATAGACCAAGTACAGTTAGCAAGAATCAAGTAAATATCTATTCTAAAGTATTTAACCTAAAACGGAGAAGAAAAAGTGCTGATGGCAACAATTAATACTGCTGACTATAAAGACATTTTATTAAGAAGATTATTTGGAAAAGGTGGAACCTATTTAGTCAATAATAATGGAACGGTTTTAATTGATTCATTTGACAATATAAAGGAGCCGAATGCTAATCTATATGAATATATAAAAAATAAATATACATCAACAACCGAAGAAGAAAAAGAAAAAATTAATGAAATGGCAAAAGCAATAAAAAATAAACAAACTGGTACTTTTGATGTAAAACTGGGAGCAGATACTTATTTTATCCATTATGAAAAAGTTAATATCAATAATTGGTATGTGGTAACTACTGCATCAGACGATGTGATTGCGAATGAATTAACATCCTTAATTATCAGTTCAATTGGACTTTGTTTTAGCATTAACTTACTGTTAACTTTAATTGCTGTTTATATTGATATTTCTAATCAAAAGCAAAATCGTAAATTATATAAAGTAGCTTATATTGATCCTATTACATCACTTGGAAACGAAGCCTATTTCAAAGAAAATGGAACAATTTATCTTCAAAATCAATCTGACAAAAACAAATATATTGTTACAGTTGATATTAATAAATTTAAGGCATTAAATAATCTTTATGGTTATGGTTTTTGCAATGAAATTTTAAAATCATTAGGACAAAAACTAGCCAATCACTTGCCAGAAGACAACATTACTTGCCGTATTTCAAATGACATTTTTGCTACCATATTTAGCTATAAAAGTGATATACATAAATTGTTAGATACACTATTTAAAGCACTTTCTAATTTGCAAATAGGGGATATTAATATTCATTTAAACTTAGCAATTGGTGCTTATAAAATAAAATTAAAAGATAGGGATATTAATAAACTTTTAGACAAATCTTACATGGCAAGAGCACAAATTAAAGGACTATATCATAATAATTACTATCTATTTGATGAAAAACTAGAAAAAGAACTAATGCAAGAACAAAAAATAGAAAATTGTATGGAAGAAGCATTAAGTAATCATGAATTTACAGTTATTTATCAACCAAAAACATTTACTAGTAACGAGAAATTAGCAGGAGCAGAGGCATTAATTCGCTGGTATAAAGATGGTGAAGTGATTCCACCAAGCAAATTTATACCTTTATTTGAAAAAAATAAATTTATTATAAAATTAGATTTATATATTTTCGAACAAGTTTGCAAAGATTTAATGAAATGGCGCGAAAAATATCAATACATGCCAACTATTTCTATTAATGTATCAAAAGAACATTTTGCGAAAGAGAACTTTATTGATGAATATGTAGAAATTTGTAGAAGATACCATATAGAACCTAGTAGCATTGACCTAGAAATTACAGAAAGTGCAACCATAGACCAAAATATCGATATTCTAAAAGTATTACACAACATAAAAGAAAAAGGTTTTATGATATCTATTGATGATTTTGGAACGGGATATTCTTCTCTTAGCATGTTACAAAGTATGCCAATTGATGTTATTAAAATTGATAAAGTATTTGTTGATAAAGCAGATTTACAAAGTAATAATAATATCATAAACTATATCATGTTCATTGCTAAACATTTAGGGGTAAAAACAATTGTAGAAGGAGTAGAAACCAGGGAACAAATGGAATTTGTAAAAGCAATTGGTTGCCACATCATACAAGGTTATTACTATTCAAAGCCAATTACCAAAGAAGAATTTGAAGAATATTTTAAGAAAAATAAATAAAAAATAACTTTCAAAATTTACATAATTTCATATTATATATAAATGTAATATGAAAGGAGGAAAAACAAGTTTTGGAAGTAAAAGATAAAAAAATAGGATTTGTATTAACTGGTTCCTTCTGTACCTTTAGCAAGACTATACCTAAAATGAAAGAATTAATTGACAAAGGAGCAGAAGTGATACCAGTTATGTCATATAATAGTTATTCGATGGACACGAAATTTGGAAAAGCATCTGATTTTATCGACCAAATCGAGAACATAACTGGCAAGAAAATTATTCATACGATACAAGATGCTGAGCCTATAGGTCCAAAAAAAATGACAGACATTATGGTTGTTGCACCATGTTCGCGGAAATACCATGTCGAAGTTAGCATGTGATATTATTGACACTCCTGCCACTATGGCAGTAAAATCTCACTTAAGAAATCGGATTTCCCTTAGTGATTGCGCCATCAACAAACAATGGATTAAGTGGAAATGCTGAAAACTTAGGAAGATTATTAAACCGAAGAAATTATTATTTTGTACCATTTAGGCAAGATAATCCAATTACAAAACCTAGGTCAATTGTATTTGATTTTGAATCTTTGATTAAAACAATCGAATATGCTTTAGATGGTGAACAAATTAGTCCCATTTTATTATAATATACAAGGAGAAATGGATGGAAGAAAAGAAATCAATTAATATATGGAAAATACTAACATACTTCATTTTATATAGTTTTTTAGGATATGTCATAGAAACCATATTTGGAATCTTAACAACAGGTTTATGGCAATGCAGACAAAGTTTTCTATATGGACCTTTTTTGCGGAATTTATGGAATAGGAGCTGTTATCTTAATTGTTGGTTCTCGCTATTTTGACAAAAATAACATTACCTTATTTTTAGGGGGATATGCGATAGGTTCTATTATAGAATACTTAACTAGCTTTCTAGTTGAAGTTATTATGCAAGCTAAGTGGTGGGATTACAGTAATAACATATTAAATGTAAACGGAAGAGTTTGTTTACTCTACTCTGCATTTTGGGGAATCTTAACGATATTCCTAATACGAAAATTCAATCCTTTTATTGATAGTATATTGGATAAAATAGCATCAAAACTATCACCAAAAGTAATAAAAGGCTTATTGACAGCTATCACTTTGTTTTTAGCATTTGATTGTGCATTAACTTGTTATGCACAAGATATATTTATCACAAGAATGGTAATCCAAAATAGGATAGAAGTAAAAGATATCCGGAAAAAGGGAAAGGAATTATCAAAAATTACAAGAAAGAGATTGTCTTATGAATTTTGTAAATACCCATTGGGATGATGAAAAAATGATACGAACTTTTCCAAACATGAAGATCGAAGATGTAAATGACAATATTATTTATTTAGATAGTTTATTACCAGAAATACAGCCATATTATATGAAAATATATGAAAAATAGAAACGCGAACATTTTTTCTAAAAAACTATTGACAAAGAAAAAATGTTCGTATATAATTATCTCAACAAACGAACAAAGTTTCTAAAAAGGAGATGATTATTTATGAAAATAGAAATAGTAAATAAAAAGAAATTTATACGAAGTATAATCATTCTATTGGCAATTATAATCCTTGCTTTGTTGGGAATTAATAATACATATTCCAAAACAGAGGTAAGCTATAAAGAAGATTATATTATAGAAGGTGATACATTATGGTCAATTGCTGAAAATCAAAGAACCACTAATGACTATTATAAAAATAAAGACGTTCGAGAAATTATGTACGAAATTAAGAAATTAAATAATATTGGAAATGAAAATTTAGAAATTGGACAAAAGATAATGCTTCCTAACGTATAGAGATAATAGAAAAAGGTCAAACTTTATCAATTTAACCTTTTTCTAAGTACCTATACTAAATATTAGCCAATGGATTACTTTCAAATGCATTGCGAACTTGTTCATCATTAACATGCGTATAGATTTCAGTAGTAGCAATACTTTCATGACCCAAAACTTTTTGCAAAGCTCGAATATCGACTTGTCCATACTGATACATCAAAGTAGCAGCCGTATGGCGCAACTTATGAACAGAATATTTCCTTGTATCTAATCCAGCAGACTGCAATTGTTTTGTAACAATATTTTCTACAGTTCGATTACTAATTCTAGTTCTTCTTTCGCTTAAGAAAAGAGCTTTTTCGGAATATTTCTTATCATGTTTGATGCCTTCTTTTGGTCGAACTGCTAAATATTCAGCAATGGCATTCATACAAGCTTTATTTAAATAAATGGTTCTTTCTTTACTACCTTTACCAATTACATTTAATTTACATTCTCTAAAATCAATATCCTGAAGATTAATGCCAACTAATTCAGAAAGACGCATACCACAATTCAAAAACAAAGTAATAATAGCATAATCTCTTTCACAATTTCTATTATCTTCATTAGAAGTAACATCTAGTAATTTTCTACTATCTTCCAAAGAAAGATATTTTGGTAATCTTCTATCTAATTTTGGTGTTTCTAAGTCCAAAGCGGGATTTTCATCAATTAATTTTGCTTTTTTATTTAAATACTTAAAGAAAATGCGAATGGTAGAAATTTTCCTAGCTCTTGTTGAAGCTTTACTATGAAATTCACGTGTTAAGTAAGAAGTAAAAGCAAGAATATCATCTAATTTAATTTTCTTTATGGTATCAATGGTAATATCATTTATTTTAATTGCTTTCAAATCAGTTTCATCAGTCATATGAAAATGCATTTTAATAAACCTTAGAAACATCATTAAATCATAATTGTATTCTTTTACGCTATTCATTGATTTATTTAAACTGGTAATTGAATAATCTAAAAAAGAATTTAAAAATTCTGGATTATCTTCTTGTTTTATCATAAATACTCGTCCTTTCTTAAGCTTAAATAATTTTAAAAGTTACAATCGCATGGCTATCTAAATTATCATGAAGTACATATTGATTATAACATAAATTATATTCTATATTTTTGTCTGTCTTATTTAATAATATTATAATAACACTTTTATCAGGATTTTTAAAGGCAGATACAGAAATATTTTCAGAAAATTTATTAGTATGAATTCTTTTGCTACCAGGTTTAATATATTTAGCAAAATGCGAAACATAGTAAAAAGCAGGTGTTTTAATGAAACTTTTCTTTTGTTTATCTAGCATAATAAGACTATTGCAATAATTTCTAACATGATTGGGTCCGCCGTTTATAATCTAAAACTAAATTCCAATCTATAAAAGCATTTACACCATGATTAAAATCTTCCAAAATTTCATAGGCATACATTTCAGCATTTGCTAATTCATCTTTTGGTTTAAAGTGAGAATAGCCAGTACAACCTTCTGTATGAAACAACGATAAATTAGGGAAGAGGTGATGTAGCCTTTCCAAACTATCAAAATGTCCACCTGTATACCAGTGAAAAGCAATACCGACTGGCACAATTCAAAGCATTTCCATTTACTAAAGTTTGCATTGCTCTTTCAAGAATACAATCTTTGTTATGGTCCCATATAAAAAAATGTGTAGATAAATGGTTTTTTTGAAAAATGGGATATAAATAATTTTTTAATAACTCTGCTTCTTCTAAAGCAGAGTATAAACAAGATTCCCAAATTTGTTTCGCATTAGGCTCATTTTGAATACTCATATACGATATTGGAATTCCCTGTGCTTGATAGCTAGTGACATATTTGACAAGATATTCTGCCCACAATTTTTTATATTGAGATAGCAACTTACCACCATGGTACAAATTATGATTATCTTTCATAAAAGCAGGAGGTGACCAAGGGGATGCAACAAACTTAAGAAAAGCATTTCGTTTTTGAGCAGATTTAATGATTGGGATAACACATTTTAGGTCTTGTTTAATAGAAAAGTCTGATAAGTCATTTTGGTACGAATAGGAGTAACTTTTTAGAGAAAAGTCGCAACTGCCAATGGAAAGCCTACCAAATTGATAATTTAAATTATCTTTCAAAAAATATTCATCTAAAATTTGATTAGAAAGTTTTTTATCAATTGTATTTAAAAGATAACAAGAACTTTCTGTTAAAGCACCACCAAAGCCTAGAAACTCTTGAAAAGTAAACTGAGGATTAATTCGTATTACTTGATTCTCTATTTTTTTAGCATCAGGAATAAACTTCACAACAGAAGAATGAAGTTTTAAATTTCTTTTTAAATTCGTCTCTATTTTTTCAATTTCCATATTTGTATTTTATGCTATTTGTGATATACTATGAATATATTTTGATAAAAGAAAAAGGAAAGTGATTTTAATTGGCACGAAAAAAGGAAGAGGAAGACTATATACCAAAAGCCTTTCGAAAAAATAAAAAAATAGAAGAAAGTAATAAAGAGACACCTAAAAAGAGCAATAGAAAAGCAAGACGAACCAAAAAACAACGAAAAAAGAGTAAACTCAAAAAAATAATCTTACTAATTGTTCTAGCAATTCTTCTTATTACAGGAATTATGTTAGGAATTTCAGCACATCAATGGAAAACTCTAGCGAAAGAAATGCTATTAAACGAAAATTCTATTGTTTTGGATATAGATGGAAAAGAGATAGCGAAATTAGGATGTGAAAGAAAAAATAAACCAATTTCTTCAGCAAGTATGCCAGATAATTTAAAAAACGCATATGTTGCAATTGAAGATGAACGTTTCTACTCACATGGAGGAATTGATATAAAAAGAACAGGTGGAGCGATTGTTTCTTATGTAATACATTTTGGTAAATCTTCTTATGGAGGAAGTACCATCACACAGCAACTAGTTAAAAATCTAACAGGTGACTCAACAGACAGTATTACAAGAAAAATAAAAGAATGGTGGAAAGCATGGCAATTAGAAACCTGCCTATCCAAAGAAGAAATTTTAGAAGGTTATTTAAATCTTATTTATGTAGGACCTAATATGTATGGCGTAGAAACAGCAGCGCAATATTATTTTAGTAAATCTGCAAAAGATTTAACTTTAGAAGAATGTGCTTTTTTAGCAGGAATTAACAATTCTCCTAATTCTTACAATCCTTTCGAAGAAAAAGACAACACAGAAAAAATCAAAAAAAGAACCAAAACCGTCCTTTCTAAAATGTTAGAATTAAAATACATAAAAGAAGAAGATTATAATATTGCTATTAGTAGAGTTGATAAAGGACTATCCTTTAAAAAAGGAAATATTCAAACTGAAGAAGCAGTTTATTCTTACCACACAGACGCTTTAATTTTAGAAATAGTAAAAGATATAGCCCAAAAATACAATATATCTAAAACTTTTGCTAACAATTATATCAACTCAGCAGGATTAACCATATATAGTACACAAGATTCTAAAGTACAAAAGCAAACAGAAACAGAATTCGAAAAATCTAAGTACAGTTTACCATCTAAAAATGGAGGAGATTCTTCTCAAGCAGCAATGGTTATTATAGACCACAAAACGGGGCATGTAGTAGGATGTACAGGTGGTCTGGGTAAAAAAACAAAAGCCAGAGCATTAAATAGAGCCACCCAAAGTGTTAGGCAAACAGGCTCTTCCATTAAGCCATTATCTGTATTAATACCTGCTATTGACAAAAAAATCATTACAGCATCTTCTATTTATGATGATACAGAGAGAGATTTTGCAGATGGTTATCACCCAACAGATTATAACCCTTCTTTAGGAAAAGTAACTGTTAGAAGAGCTGTCGAATCTTCACAAAACATTCCATTTGTAGAAATTATGGAAGAACTAAAACCAAAGCAGTCTATTAAATACTTGAAAAATATGGGGATTACTAGTCTAACAAAAGAAGATGAAACTTTGGTTTTATCATTAGGAGGATTACAAAAGGGAATTAGCCCATTAGAAATGGCGGCTAGTTATGCAACTATCGCTAATGATGGAATATATATAGAACCAACCTTCTATTCTAGCATAGACAATCATTCTGGAAAAAACATTCTAAAAACAAAGCAAAAACGAAAAAAAGTAGTATCAAAAGAAGTTGCTTATATTGTGAAAGAAATTTTAACACAACCAGTTATAGGAACCCATGGAACTGCTACTTATTGCAAAATATCTGGTGTAGATGTTGCTGCAAAGACAGGAACTACAGATGAAAACTATGACAGATGGCTTTGCGGTTTTACACCATATTATACAGCTGTTACTTGGTATGGATATGACCAGAATGAGTCAATTGAATATAATAAAAGAAATCCAGCTGGATTGCTATGGGCCAATGTCATGTCAAGAATACATGCTGGACTAAGCAGTAGCAAATTTATAAAGCCAAATTCTGTTTTTAGTTGTACGATTTGTGCAGAAACAGGGAAGAAGGCCACAACAGGTTGCCCAAACACTTATACAGAATATTTTCTATGGTTAACAACACCTGGTACATGTGATAGACATAGTGGTACAGAGCTAACAGAAAACACAAATAATACAACTCCACAACATAAAGTGGAAGAAATTATTCAAGGAATTACACAAGATATTGATGCAGAAGACCCTCAACAGCTATTACCAAAAACAAATGGTAACACAACAAATAGAAATACTACAACTAATCAAACTACGAATTCGGGAAATAATACTCACACAACAATTAACCATACCAATACAACAAATAGTATAAAAACTAACAATACATCAAACACAACAAACACTAATAAAAATGTAACAAATTCACAATCAAATACGACAAACATATCAACTAATACAAACAAAACTAATACAAGCACAAATACGCAAAATATAACAGCAATAGAAGATTAAAAAAGCAGTCATTATGACTGCTTTTTTCTTTTGGCTGCCGTTGCTTTTCCACCACGCGAACTGCGTTCTTTCTTGTTCTGAGCAAGAATTTCTTCGGAGGTTTCATTTGGCAACACTTCCGTTAAGTACCGATACACTGTACTTTGAGCTATTTTGAAACGTTTTGCTGTCTTACGAGTTGTAGATCTTGTAATATTAAAATAAACAACAACTCGTTCTGCTAACTGCAGATTAACTTTGGTCCGTTTATTTGTTCCAGCGTAAGTTACAAGAAAATCTTCTGTACAGAAATCTCCTGTCTCACTTGGAATGAGAATATCTTCACTGTCTATCCTTGCTTTGATTTCAAAATTATGCTCCATATACAATCCTCCTTTTAAATCACCCTATCTTGTAGGTAGTTATAATTAAATTATAGCATAATTCACATAAAATTACAAATATATTGATTTTTGCCATGTATTTAATATATGATAAAATCACCTTAAAAGTTTGTAAACGAATATTTCACC